>NZ_JAVYJC010000003.1:0-428692 GCF_032490475.1 Neglectibacter sp. CSJ-5
TTATTGTCCGTGTCCACTTTTGAAAAAACAACTTCTGCAAAAATATTCCTCATGTCTACTTTTGAAAAAGCAAATCAAAAATAAATATTTTTCGTGTCTACTTTTCTTGACTACTACAAATTTTCGTAGTTTTTGCAAAAAGTCGTTTTAAAAAGTTTTATTTTATCGCAAAAAGTCGTCCGAAAAAGTTTTCAATTTGTAATTAAAGTCCCTTGAAAAAGTTCACAATTTGTGATATGCTATGCGCAAAGTTAGGAAAACGATTCGGAGGGAGCCGCGATGTTAAAACGAAAAATAGAAAAGCGATTGACTGAATGGAAAAACACACCGGGACACAAACCATTGATCATTAAAGGATGCAGACAGTGCGGAAAAACCTTTTCCGTGCTGGAGTTTGCTAAGAAAAATTATAAGCATGTGGTCTATCTGAATTTCTTCGAGAATCCGGACTATGCTTCCGTTTTTGCGGGGTCTCTGGACATTGACAACATCGTCATGTTGCTTTCTGCGCTGCTTGGGAAAGAGGCAGATTTTGAGACCGGAGAGACCGTTCTGGTGTTGGACGAGATACAGGATTGCCCCGAGGCCCGAACCGCATTGAAATTCTTTCGGATCGACGGTCGGTACGATGTGATCGGTACCGGCTCTCTGCTCGGCGTAAAAGGCTATGGCAAGGAGCCGAAATCAGTTCCCGTAGGTTCGGAAACCGTAATTGATATGTATCCGCTAGATTTTGAGGAATTCCTGTGGGCAAACGGGATCTCCGAGCCGGTCATTGATATGTTGCAAAAAGCATTGGATACGGAAACGCCGGTGCCGGACGCATTACACAGCCGCATGAAGCAGCTCCTGCTGCAATATGCCGTCGTCGGCGGAATGCCGGATGCGGTACAGACTTTTGTGGACAGCAAGCAGATGAACGAAGTGCTGCGTATCCAGCGTGACATCGTGCGTTCTTATGAAGACGACATGGTGAAATACGCGGAAAAGAAAGACAAGTCCCGCATCAAGGAGTGTTTCCAGTCCATCCCCCGTCAGTTAGCCAAGGAAAATAAGAAATTCCAGTATTCTGTTGTCCGAAAAGGCTCCACAGCTGCGAAATATGCCGGGAGCCTGCAATGGATCGAGGATGCGGGAATCATCTCCCGCTGCTATAACCTCTCCATTACCGAACTGCCGCTGGACGGCAACGCCGAAGAGGACACTTTCAAGGTATATATGCGCGATATGGGTCTGTTCGTCAGTATGCTGGAAGACGGCACGCAGTATGACATTCTGCAGGGTAATCTTTTCGGCTACAAAGGTGCCATCTTTGAAAACCTGATTGCCGATATTTTTACAAAGATGGGACGGAAGCTCTATTATTTCCACAAGGATTCCGGCTTGGAAGTAGATTTTGTAATCCGCTACAAAGGCGAGTGTACGCTCGTGGAAGTAAAAGCTGCGACCGGCAACATCAAGAGTACGAAGACGATTTTGAATCATCCGGAAAAATATCACGTCAGCAGCGCCATCAAGCTTGGAGACTATAATGTTGGTCGCATGGGGCAAGTTCTGACGCTTCCATTGTATATGGCATTTCTGCTGAGGGCACTGTAATAACTTTCTTTTCACTTTATTTAATATTGGCTGATTTCAGAAAAAATTGCTTATCGCGCAGAGATTCGTATTATAGCAATCGAATACATCTGTATATCTTCCGTCGAAAAAAAGGTTCGCGCAAATTCTAATTTTTTGACAGAGGCACATTCTCCAATACTTGTCACATACAACAGAATAGATTTGCAAATAAAACAGTCAACGCCTATGCAGATAACTACATAGCCGAGAGGTTTTCACTATGAAAGCCCCTCGGCTTTTTCATGTCAGAATGTAGGTGAAACATATACCATATATCCCGTCGGAAGTGGTGGTAAACATCTATAAAGCCCTCGCCGTAAGTATCGGGTTATGGGATAAATGCTGAAAACATAAAGACTTTGTTTTTATTTGTTATCCGGTACAAGTAAGCTCCCATATACTTGCACCACGAGGTGGTAATTTGGCGCACAGAGAATTTATCTATATCGGTGAACCGCTTCCAAAATTGGATGAAAAGGAGCATGCAGCTTTCTTTCTGAACTTGCGGAAAAGCATTCTTCTCTCCTTAAAACAGCGAAATCTGCTGACACCCGCTCAATATCAAGAATGTTTAGCTGAACTGGGAAAAAGAGAAAGCAAAAATCAAATCTGTAATACCATAAAACAGAAACATTCCTTGTGAAAGAAAATTTCACCGATTTTTACACGAATATTTAACTGCCAACAGCATTCTCTAATGTGATCGAGAAAATTAACAACTTCAGGGGGCGGTATTGTGGAAAGCCATCCGAAACAAACTGTAAAAACAAATTTGCACATTCGACAAACCAATTTTCGCTTTCTATAATAATAGGCACAGAAACACTCACTGTAAAAGGGGGATTTATATGAACCGATATGAACGCATGAATCAAGAGCGAAAAATAGTCGATGTGCGAAAGCGTGTGGCTGCCTATTGCCGCGTTTCCACCGACCACGAAGATCAGGCAAATTCCTTTGAGAGCCAGCAGCGCTATTTCAGACAGTATATTGAGCGCAACCCCGATTGGGAGCTTTACGAGATTTTTGCCGACGAAGGCATCTCCGGCACCAACACCAAAAAGCGCAGCGAATTCAAGCGCATGATCGCCTGCGCCAAAGAGGGCGATTTCGATTTGATCATCACGAAAGAGATTTCCCGTTTCGCAAGAAATACGCTCGACAGCATCTATTACACGCGCGACCTCAAAAAACACGGCGTCGGCGTGATTTTTATGAACGACAACATCAACACCTTAGACGGCGATGCAGAGCTCCGCTTGGCGATCATGTCCTCTATTGCGCAGGAAGAAAGCCGTAAGACGTCCGAACGTGTGAAGTGGGGGCAAAAGCGCCGCATGGAACAAGGCGTTGTGTTCGGCAGGAGCATGTTAGGCTACGATGTTAAAGACGGCAAAATGACCATCAACGAAGACGGCGCCAAAATCGTGCGGCTTATCTTCCATAAGTTTGCAAACGAAAACAAAGGCACACACGTCATCGCGCGCGAGCTTCGCGAAGCAGGCATCACGCCTATGCGCGTCAAAGAGTGGAGCAACACCGTCATTTTGCGCGTGATCCGCAACGAAAAGTATTGCGGCGACCTCGTGCAAAAGAAAACTTTCACGCCGGATTTTCTCTCTCACGAAAAGAAATATAACCGCGGCGAAGAAGAATTTGTCATCATCAAAGACCACCACGAACCCATCGTTTCCCGAGAACTTTTTGAGAAAGCCAACCGTATTTTAGATGAAAAATCTCTAACGCAGGAAGGCAAGGCAAAGCACTCTAACCGCTATCCGTTCTCCGGCAAAATCAAGTGCGGCTGCTGCGGCTCCAGCTATGTGGCAAGATATAAAAATCGAAATAACGGAACCCGCTACAAAGCATGGAGATGCTACAAGTCCGCTACACAAGGCAGCTCGCACACCGATAAAGCCGGAAATCCGCTTGGCTGCTCAAATCCAAGCATTCGCAATGAAGATGCCGTTCATATCATGTACCTCGTGACCCGCAGTCTGCAATTAGAGGAAAAGAAAATCACCGCTAATTTGCTTTCGGTCATTCAATCCGTGCTTTCCGTAAACACCGACTATTCGCATATTGAAAAGCTCAAAGAACAAATTCAAACTGTCGAGGATAAGCGCACGCAGCTGATCGACCTGTGCATATCCGGCGCGATCACCAAGCAGGAATTCATCACTAAACGCGAAGCCTGCGATAAGGAGATTTGCGAGCTGCAAGATACGATCAGCGGCATAGACCAGCAGCACCTCCTCGCCGATCAGCAGGAAAGCGTGATGAAAGAAATCACCGCTGCCATTCATGAAATCGTCAGCGGTGTCGAATATGAAGATGCGTTTTATTCACAGATTTTAGACAAAATGGTCGTCCAAAGCAAGGATACCGTTGATGTTTACCTGAATTTGCTCCCAATTAAGTGGAGTTACGCCGTCGCAAAGGCCTCAAAAGGCGTTTTAGACCCCAAAAGCGGCATTTCTGAAACAGAGATACCGATATCCGTCAATATCGCCCGAAGCTCCGGGTAGGGCATGGAGTAGCGCTGGCTGAGGTAGCGCAGGGAAGCGCCTAATTCTCCGTGAGGACCGCCGTATTGGCTTATGATGAGCTTTGCGAGCGCGGGGTTCGGGTTTTTGATGCGTACGGGGTACTGCAGCTTCTTCTCATAAATCCACATTACTCGTTCGCCTCCGTTTCCCACGGCCACGGGTCGCTGATCCACGCCCAGCGGCTCGTTGAGCGCGAAGTCTCGTTTAAGGGGCCGTACGCTTTTTCGTACTCGGCCGTAAGCTTATCGTATTCCTCGCGGTAAGCAGCAAGCTTTTTCGCCGCTTCTTTGCAATACGGATGCGAATCAAGATACAAATGCAGCTCCCACATCGCGAACTGCACGGCGGAAATGTGCCGCCTTAAACGCTGCTGTTCGTTCACCGCGGCTCACCCCGCCTTCCGTAAAACGGTTTATTCAAAACCGGGAACAGTGTGCCGTCATCGAGCGCGCGCGCCGGCTCGTAGGTTTCGCTCCACTGCTGAAACGGCACGTAGGCCATGCCGGGCACGGGGTCCTCGGGCAGCGGCGTACAGGTGGTGCGGCAGCCGCGCAGCATGGTGTTTTCATCTGCCATGTGCTGTGTCTCCTTTCAAACTATACTTGCAAGACAAGCTCGCAGTTCATAGTATGAAAACGGAGCGCAGCGTGTGCATCATGCGCCGTGGCGCGGACCGGACTTTTCCCCCTTCTTTTCGGAAACACGCTGCCATAAAACGGCGAGCATAAAGCCAAACGCCACCGCAAGCAGCACGATGGCAGCCGTAACAAGACGGTCTGTCTGTGCCGCACGGGCGTTTTTCTCCGCTTCCGTATGGGTCAGATTCGCGTCGCGCGCTTCTCCTGTCACAACGGTTGTTTCGGCCGGTGCTTCTTCTGCATTGGCTTCGGCGGCCTCACTTTCCGCAGGCTTTTCACTGCTTGCCGCGTCTTTCCCCTTTGCGGCGGACGACGTGCCCGTCTTTCCTGCCACCGCCGTCACGGGTTTTGTCTCACGCGTGACGGCCACGGTGTACACTGCCGTTTCGCCACTTTCGGACGTCACGGTGAATTCAAAATCGACCGTGCTGCCGCCCGCGCCGAGATTTTTGCGGTTCACGCGCACAGAACAGTCTTCAGCCGGCTGGGCGTCGAAAACGAGTGACGTGACGGAAAACGGCACCGAGAGCGAATATTGGAACCTCTCCGGGTCAAAACTCGGGGAAAGCGTGCCCGTCGGCGGGATGAGCGAAAGCAGTGCCGCGCCGATCTCCGGCTCTTTTACGTAAGTGAACGTCTTTTCCGCCGTCTGCACCGTATCTATTAGTTCTTGCCCCACAGCGTTCGCCGCATCGGTCACGGAAAAGCTGACCGTCACCGCATCAAACTCCGCGCCGCGCTCCGTACGGAACACCAGCGTGAACGGCTCCGTGAGTACGCCGCCGTCCTTCGCCGTGTAAACGAGCGCAAAACGTCCGTCCTGCTGCGAGGTATACACGTGACGCGATTTCACACTTTCCGGCAACTCGGCCTTCGCATTGGCTATGACTTCCGCGTCAAAATCCGCAAACAGAACGAACGCGCCGATGTCCCCGCGCGCCGGCGTGCAGGTCACGGCGAACGATCCGCCGGGACGCACCTCTTCTGCCTGTGCTGCGAATGCGAACAGCGGCTCCGTCTCTTCTGCCATGGCCGAAACACCCGGTATAAAAAGAAACAGGAGTTCACACAGAAGAAACCACGCGCCAAAGTCGTGCTTCTTCATAGTGCACCTCCCGCAAATCATTTTTATATTGCTTTCAGTATAGAAATCGCCGAGCACACTGTCAATAAGTTGTGAACTTTAATCACTTTTTTTGTCTGCGTTGTAAATAGATATGACCCACAAAGAGATAAAAAGAGTGGGATAGAAAAGAATCAGGCGTTAGAAAGTATTTCACGGAGGAGATCAAGAGGGCTTTTGCCGCCTAACGTGCGCATGGGCTTTCTGTTGCTCCAGTGCAAATGATCTTTGAGCTTTCGGTTTAGATCTTTTACACTTGCAAACTTTTCCCAGTTGTAAAAATAGCGCCGGTCGTTTCGATGACTCCGCTCTACCTTGCCGTTGTGCCATGGCGTTCTGGGTGGAATCAGCTTGTGCTGCACGCCGGCGTTCTTCAAAGCGATGTCAAACGGACAGAGTTCCGTATCGCTGATGTACTTGTATGTAAACTCCGTCCCGTTATCCGTCTGGATTGTCTGAATCTTGAACGGAAATACTTTTTGAAGCATTTTGAAGAACTTTACCGAGTTTTCCAGTGTATGCTCCTCAAACCCGTAAATAAATCGTATTCAGGTGCATTCGTCTATGGCTGTCCATCGGTATAAGTGCTTTTCGTCCCGTCTCGCTGCGCCTTTCAGGCAGTTATTGTGCTGTTTTCACTACGGCTTGGCGCTTATATGCTTCTTGTGTTATCCTGTTCATGAGAAGTTACCTCTTTGTGGCGTTTTGGTGGTTTGTGGTGATTCTACTATACCACTTTGAGGTTTACTTCTCTTCTTTTTTTGGGTCATATCATTTTAGCACGGACAGGAAGTTCGTTTTGGGACATTTTTTGTTTTGAAGCAAACGGTTTCACACACGATACAAATTCCGCAGAGGAATTTCGGCAATGTTTTCTCTTGAAAAATGCGATGATTTTCGGTATGATTATATAGAGTTGTTCGTACAAGTGATACGAGTGACGGAATGAGAAAATCATACAAACGGCGGGTTTGCCGTGAAAGGACGGGTATATATGGAACGCAACGAGACTGCCGCGCTGATCCGCGGGGGCGAAGCGGTATTCGGTTTGGAGCTTGGCTCTACGCGCATTAAGGCGGTGCTCATCGGGCCGCACGGCGAGGTGCTGGCTTCCGGCAGCTATGACTGGGAAAACCGCTTGGAGCAAGGTGTGTGGACGTACCACATGGACGACGTTTGGCACGGCATTCAGGAGAGCTACAAGAACCTTGCGGCATCGGTAGAGGAGAAATACGGCGAGAAGATCACGCATTTGAAGGCGCTGGGGTTTTCCGCGATGATGCACGGCTATTTGGCGTTTGACCGCGAGGGTGAGCTGCTTGTGCCGTTCCGCACATGGCGAAACACGATGACGGAGGAGGCTGCCGCCGACCTTACGTCGCGCTTTGGCTTTAACATTCCGCAGCGCTGGAGCATTGCGCATCTGCATCAGGCGATTTTAAACAACGAGCCGCATGTGAAGGACATTGCGTTCATCACGACGCTTGCGGGCTATGTGCACTGGAAGCTGACGGGTGAGAAGGTGCTCGGTATCGGCGATGCCTCCGGCATGTTCCCAATTGACAGCGAGCACAACGTGTACGATTCCGGCATGATGGACACGTTTGATATTCTGCACAAGGAGCACAACCTGCCGTGGCGGCTGCGCGACATTCTGCCGCAGATTCGCCTTGCGGGCGAGGACGCGGGCGAGCTGACCGACGCGGGTGCGCTTTTGCTTGACCCCACCGGCACCTTAAAGCCCGGTGCGCCGTTGTGTCCGCCGGAAGGTGACGCCGGCACGGGCATGACGGCAACGAACAGCGTCCGTGTGCGCACGGGCAATATCTCCGCAGGCACGTCTGTTTTTGCGATGATCGTGCTCGAAAAGGCACTTTCTAAAGTACACACGGAGATCGACATGGTGACGACGCCGACCGGCAAGCCCGTTGCGATGGTGCATTGCAACAACTGCACGTCCGACATCAACGCGTGGGCGGGGTTGTTTAAGTCGTTTGCGGAGCTCATCGGCGCGAAGTGCTCCATGCCGCAGGCGCTTGATACGATGTTCTTTGAGGCTTTAAAGGGCGACGCCGATTGCGGCGGGCTCGTTTCGTGCAACTACTTCTCCGGCGAGCCGATCACTGGCATGGAGGAGGGCAGACCGCTGTTTATGCGCCTGCCGGACAGCGCGTTTACGTTCCAGAACTTTGCGCGCACGCAGCTTTACTCCGCGATGGCGACATTGAAAATCGGCATGGATATTCTGATTGAAAAGGAGCACGCGGAGGTTGATTCGCTGCTTGGCCACGGCGGGTTCTTCAAGGCGAAGGGCGTGGGTCAAAAGCTGATGGCAGGTGCGCTGCATACGCCGGTCTCCGTGATGGAAACGGCGGGCGAGGGCGGCCCGTGGGGCATGGCGCTGCTGGCTTCTTACCTTGTGAACGCAGAGGACGGCGAAACGCTGGAAGATTACCTCGATAAGAACGTTTTCGCCGAGGCAAAGAGCGAGACCGCAGAGCCCGATGAAACCGACATGCAGGGCTTTGAGAAGTTCCTGGGGCGCTATAAGGCAACACTGCCGGTGGAGAAATCCGCAGTGGAAACGCTGAAATAAAACAGAAACGGGGAGCCGCGCAAGGTACACGCACGGCTCCCCATTTCATTCTATATTATTCTGCGTCAAAGGACGGTAGGCTTATTCGATCTCAATGTGGCGCGCGCTGTCCGGCAGGGCCTTCTTCGGCATTTCAAGCTTCAAAACGCCGTTGTCGTAGGTCGCCTTCATGTGGTCGGCGTCTACGCTGCTCAGGTCAAACTGACGGCTGTACGAGCCAAAGGAGCGCTCGCAGCGGACGTAGTTGTTCTTGTCGTCCTTTTCTTCCTGCTCTGCCTTGCGCTCGGCGTGAATGGTCAGCGTGTCGCCGTTGACATCGAGATGGATGTCCTTCTTGTCAAAGCCCGGCAGGTCGGCCTCCAGCGTGTAGCTGTCGCCGTTATCCTTGATGTCGGTCTTGAACGATGCGAGCGCGCTGTGGTCGAACCAGCTGCCGAACGGATCGTTAAAGAAATTACGCTCAAACGCGTCCATTTCACGGAACGGGTTGTAAGCACTCAGGTTGTTTCTTCTATCATTATTGTTACGATACGGTCTCATGTCAAACATAAGTCATTCTCCTCTTTGTTGTGATGTTTTCGTCTTAAAAGCTGCATGTTTTCACGTTTATCGTGTTCACTTTATGTTCCAAGGGAACCACCTCTTTGTATTCATCTTTTCTTTTCGATTATCAGTATAGTGGTACTTTTCGCTTTTTGTGTTATGCGTTTTTTACAAAATTGTTAAACCTGCACTTTTTTCTTTTGAAAAATCATTGCACGGAAAATAACGCTGTGTTATACTGAAAAAAACGGGGTGCAGCCCCGCAGAAAGGGAGCAGGAGTTGATAGAACTTTTGAACAGAAAAAGTGATTAAAGTTCACAATGTGCGGCACAAGCTGATCCCACCCAGAACGCTTTGGCACAACGGCAAGGTAGAGCGGAGTCATCGAAACGACCGGCGCTATTTTTACAACTGGGAAAAGTTTGCAAGTGTAAAAGATCTAAACCGAAAGCTCAAAGATCATTTGCACTGGAGCAACAGAAAGCCCATGCGCACGCTGGGCAGCAAAAGCCCTCTTGATCTCCTCCGTGAAATTCTTTCTAACGCCTGATTCTTTTATATCCCTCTTTTCTTTACCTTCTGTGGGTCATATCTATTTACAACGCAAAACAAAAAAATGCCCCAAAACGAACTTCCCTCTTGATTTTTTCCTCAATTTATATTAGAATAGATAATATAGCAAAATGAATACGCGGGCGTAGTTTAATGGCAGAACATCAGCTTCCCAAGCTGAATACGAGGGTTCGATTCCCTTCGCCCGCTCCAAAAATCACGAGTCTTTTTGATTCGTGGTTTTTTCTTTTGAAAAAAGCTTTTGCACATTTCAAAGCTTCTTCTTTTCCAAAATCGTTAGTGAATGCCGTTTCGTTTCTAAAACTATTCATCAAAATATTTTTTGCAGAAAATGCAGCGAAAGTTTCCTTTTTCAGGGAAACTTTTGCCGTGTTTTCCTCTATAGGTAGAAAGACTTCATTTTACTTATAGAGGAGATGTAAAAATGACTGAAGAGAATCGAGAATATCGCACAAGTCAAATCATGCTAAGAAACCAGTTTCATGGCAAAGACAAATTTAAGATTCCTATTATTCCCAAAGGAAATTTCGGGGATAAAGACTTTCAAAATCTGCTGTTAATCGGCTTTGACCGCACCAACATCAGAGATGAGCATCACTTAAACCGCATGGTTCATTTCTTTTTATATGATTATAAATTTGAACGGATATGGAAAAAACCGGACTATGATATAGAAAAACTGAAACGCTACAGAGCCGTTCTATCTCCAGATTTCAGTATCTATAGAGAGATGAACCCTTCAATGCAGCTTTATAACACTTTTAGAAACCGCTGGTGCGGCGCATATTTTGCTTCAAAAGGAATTCGGGTTATTCCAACCGTAAGTTGGGGAGACGAAAATACCTTTGATTTCTGTTTCAAGGGCATTCCAAAGGGGAGTGTTGTGGCGGTATCCACTTACATGGTTTCTGAGCATGGCAATCACGCCGATCAAAAAGACTTTTTCCTAAAAGGTTATCGCGAAATGCTTCGGCAAATCGAACCCGAACGGATTATTTGTTACAATACCCCATTTCCTGAAATGGAAGGCAACATCATTTTTGTAGATTATGAACTTTCTTCTTGGAAATATCAAAACCATAGCAAGTCTTCAAAATATGCAAAATATCTCACAGGACAGTTGTCTCCTGTCAAAAGCCGTGCTATACTGATAAAAAGAGGTTATGTATTCCCCCAGCAAGAAGAAAAAGGCATGGGCAGTGCTTATGGCGGCGAATGGAAACCTAAGAAACCGGACGATGAAAGATTTATAGGTAAACCGGGAGAAATTAAAACTACCAAAGACAAAAATGGAAATCTTCGACTTACCAAAATCGGTGAAGATGGCAAAGCGGTTTCAGAACGACATTTTTCGGATCACGGTTACCCACGCCACCATTCCATACCGCACGACCACGAACTAGTCTGGGAACACAACCATTTTCATTGGGGCGACACTAAAAATTATTGGGACGGAAATGTCCCCGAATTCAAACAATATGGAGGTAACGATATGGACACTATTTTTCCTGCTTGCAACACTCTGGAAGACGATCGTTTTGAATCTATTGCGGAATTCAAGGACTGCATAGGGCGCGGAGATGAAATTGAATTCGAATGGAAAGGCGTTCATTTCGGAATGAGCGGCTGCCAACCGAAACCGGAGCATCGGATCATGGCCTATCTCTGGAACCAGCCGGATACCGAACAATACTTTGATACGCCGGACGACGCGCTGGAATACATCGTTGCCGGAGACCGCCTGCGCGATATCATCACACAGATAGACGTTCTCTCGCGTGCTTTTTGACGAACCCTATTTGCAGTGTGCAGCGACCGTATACTTTTAGGAGGTTTTTCCATGACCCATCTTTATTACGTCCGCCATGCGCAGCCGGATTACAGTGTTCACGACGATCTGACCCGCCCGCTGACCGAAAAAGGTATGCGCGACTGCGCCCTTGTGACCGCTTTTCTTGCGGACAAGTCTATTGATCGCGTGTTCTCCAGTCCTTATAAGCGCGCCGTGGACACCGTGCAGCCGTTTGCCGCACAGGCGCATCTTCCCATCACCCTGATAGACGACCTGCGCGAACGCCGCATTGATTCCGCTTGGATCGATGATTTCGACAGCTTCTGCAAAGCACAGTGGGCAGACTTTGACTACCGCTACACAGACGGCGAATGCCTGCACACGGTGCAGGAGCGCAACATCGATGCGCTGCAAAAAATTCTGTTGACCTGCGCCGGGCAGAACATCGTCATCGGCGGTCACGGTACAGCGCTGAGCACGATCATCAACTTCTATGATTCGGCTTTCGGCTATGAAGATTTTATCCGTATGCGCTCCAAAGCACCGTGGATCGTGCACTTCACCTTTGACGGAACAAGGTGCATCTCCATCGAAACACACGACTTGATTTAAATCGGATATTCAAAATCAGCCGGATACAAAAAAGCTCCCGCAAATTTTCTCCGCGGGAGCTTTTGTTGTTTTCACTTATTCGCTTTTTTCCGCTGCAAAACGGTCTCGCGCAGCGCGCAGTATTTATCGGCAAGGCACAAAACAGCCGTTTCTTTGAACCGCGGCGGGGCGGGATTTAACGGAAACATGTGCTTTTTGATCATGTCGCGCTCCGTGTCATTCAGCTCAAAGTCGCGGTCGGCATTGCGCAGGGCCGTTCCGGCGTGCCGAAACCCGTGCAGCCTGTGCGCGGGGTCGGGCGTGTGCCAATCGTAGAGGAAATAATCGTGCAGCAAAGCGCCGCGCACAAGAGCGCGCTGGTTCACTTTGAGGTGCAGTCGGTGCACAAGCCACAGGCACACAAGAGCCACGCACACGGAGTGCTCAAACACGCTCACAGACCCGTGCTGCATGTTCTCTTTTGCAATCTGCATACCCGGGGATTTCAAAATATCACCGCCGTGCAAAAACAGCGTGCGCAAAGTGGGGCGCATCAGTTTGCTCCCCCGGCAGGAAACTCCGCCTTGATCTTCGCGAGCACATCCACATCTGCGGGGCAGAACACAACGTCGTCGATCTCCCCGGGCGTGATCCAGCGAAAATCCTGATGCTCAAGCCGCTGCGGCTCGCCCTCTGTAATCTTCGTGTTATAGACAAACAGGTGTACGAACAGATCCGGGTAGTCATGCAGCACGTCCATAAAAAGCGTGCCCACTTCTACCGTAACGCCGATCTCTTCCCTGCACTCGCGGATGAGGGCTTCCTCGTTCGTTTCATTCGGCTCCGTTTTGCCGCCGATGAATTCCCACATACCTGCGCGGGCTTTGCCTTCCGGCCGCTGCCCGATGAGAAATTGATTCCCCTCACGCACAAGCGCCGCCACTACGGTGACGCTTCTTTTATTCTCCACTAAAAAGACCTCCCGTCTTTTGTAAAACAAACCGAATGCAGCGCATATCTCTGCATTTTCATTATAGCACGCAAATTGGGGAATTCAACTGAAAAGTTTCTTACAATACGCAAAACGGGCACAACCTGTTTCCAAGCTGTGCCCGCCTTTCAGGAGGTAGAGGCAACACCGAACAAAGAACGCCTATCGGTGCTGCCTCCATGTTTATGGTTAACGGAGGCCTCGCGGTCTTTACTTCTGTGCGTGCGCGCAGCCGCCGCGGCAAGCCGCGCAGTTGCCGCCGCAGGAGGACTTGCCGTTTTTCTTATCCCGCCTCATCGATTTTACGATCGCAGCGACGATGAGAACAACGACCAGCAACACGATTATTGTTCCTATGTTTTGCGAAAGCCAAGTCAGCATAACGATCTCTCCTTTCGGCTTGGATAATTCCTGAATTTGCGAATTTAAATTACGGAGTAAGATTACTTAACCTTAACAGCTCTGTCGGACAGCGTGGTGCTCTCCTTGTACGGGCGAACCAGCAGGAAGATAAAGAGCGCGATGAGCACGATGGAAACGATGATGCCGAAGACATTCGCCGTGCCGAGTGCAATGCTGCCGAGCTGGTTGACGACGAACGCTACAAGATAAGCAAAGCCGCACTGATAACCGATTGCGAACCAGGTCCACTTTGCGTTGTTCATCTCACGCTTGATTGCACCGATTGCCGCAAAGCAAGGTGCGCACAGGAGGTTGAACGCAAGGAACGCATAGCCGCTGACCACCGTGAAGTGGGAAGCCATGTTGCTGTAAACCGTGCCGTCGCCGCCGCCATAGAGGATACCAAGCGTACCGACAATGTTCTCCTTCGCAACAAGACCGGTGATGGAAGCCACAGCAGCCTGCCAGTTGCCCCAGCCAAGCGGTGCAAAGATCCAAGCAATCGCGTTGCCGATGGTAGCAAGAATGCTGTTGCTGATCTCGTCTTCGGTGAGCATTCTGAACGCGCCGTCGACAACACCGAAATAGGTGGTGAACCAAACAATGATGGTAGACAGAAGGATGATGGTGCCTGCCTTCTTAATGAAGGACCAGCCGCGCTCCCACATAGAGCGGAGCACATTGCTGACGGTCGGCCAGTGGTAAGCCGGCAGCTCCATAACGAACGGAGCCGGATCGCCCGCAAACATCTTTGTCTTCTTCAGAATGATACCGGAGCAGATAATCGCTGCAATGCCGAGGAAGTATGCGCTCGGAGCAACCCACGGTGCGCCGCCGAAGATAGCGCCCGCGATCATTGCGATAAACGGAAGCTTGGCGCCGCAGGGGATAAACGTGGTCGTCATGATGGTCATACGGCGGTCACGCTCGTTTTCAATCGTACGGGAAGCCATGATGCCCGGCACGCCGCAGCCTGTACCGATGAGGATCGGAATGAAGGACTTGCCGGAAAGGCCGAACTTACGGAAGATACGGTCCATAACGAACGCGATACGCGCCATGTAACCGCAAGACTCGAGGAATGCAAGGAAGATGAACAGAACGAGCATCTGCGGAACGAAGCCGAGAACCGCGCCAACACCGGCTACGATACCGTCAAGAATGAGGCCCTTCAGCCAGTCTGCGCAATTTACAGCGTCCAAACCGCTTTCGATGATACCCGGCAGACCCGGAACCCAAACGCCGTAGTCAGCAGGATCCGGCTCTTCGCAGCCGTAGGACTCATAAGTCGCAACCGCTTCCTTGAGCTCTGCGCCTGTGTAAGTGACATCCTCTTCAGCCAGCGTTTCTTCATCAACGAGGGTGTAATCCGCTGTTGCATCGTCCGGAACAGACTCTGCAAACGTATCCAGCGCAGAAGCCGCTGCCGCCGCGTCAAACGCTTCGTTCTCGGTGTCGATGGCGTCTGCAACGTCGTCCGCACCTTCAGCCGTTACGAATGCGTCGATGACATTTGCCGCATCGCCGAACTCGCCGGAAACGTCTTCGTACTCGCCTGCGCCGATGCCGAACAGATGCCAGCCGTCGCCGAACACGCCGTCGTTCGCCCAGTCGGTCGCAACCGTACCGACCGTCGTAACGGAGATGTAATAAACAATAAACATAACAACTGCGAAGATCGGCAGAGCCAGAATACGGTTCGTTACGACCTTATCGATCTTATCGGAAACGGTAAGACCGCCGTTGTTCTTTTTCTTATAGCACTGCTTGATGATGGAAGCAATGTAAACATAGCGCTCGTTCGTGATGATGCTTTCCGCGTCGTCATCAAGCTCTTTTTCAGCCGCTTCAATGTCCGTTTCAATGTGCTTGCGATTGTCCTGCGTAAGGCCCAGCTGCTCAATGATCTTCTCGTCGCGCTCAAAGATCTTAATCGCGAAGAAGCGCTGCTGCTCCTCGGGGAGGGTATGTACGGCAACCTCTTCAATGTGTGCAATCGCGTGCTCAACCACACCGCTGAAGCTGTGCTGCGGGACCGTCTTCGTGTTCTGGGCTGCATGGATAGCGGCTTCTGCTGCTTCCTCAATGCCGGTGCCCTTCAAAGCGGAAATCTCAACGACCTTGCAGCCGAGCGCCTTGCCCAGTGCGTTGGTGTCGATCTTGTCGCCGTTCTTATTTACGACGTCCATCATGTTGACTGCAACAACGACCGGAATACCGAGCTCAACGAGCTGGGTGGTCAGGTAGAGGTTGCGTTCAAGGTTCGTACCATCGATAATATTAAGGATGGCTTCAGGTCTCTCCTGAATGAGGTAGTTACGTGCAACAACTTCTTCCAGCGTGTACGGAGAAAGGGAGTAGATACCCGGCAAGTCCGTGATCACAACGTCGTCGTGCTTCTTCAGCTTGCCTTCCTTCTTCTCGACCGTAACGCCCGGCCAGTTGCCGACGAACTGGTTGGAGCCGGTCAGCGCGTTGAACAGCGTTGTTTTACCGCAGTTCGGGTTGCCGGCAAGGGCAATTTTGATCTTCATCTGTTACTCATATCCTTCCGATAAGATTAAACCCAAAGGTTAGAATTTACTAACCTTCAAGTAAAAGATAACTAAGTCGGTGTTTTGCGAGGGCTTATTCGACCTCGATCATCTCGGCATCCGCTTTGCGCAGGGAAAGCTCATAGCCGCGAACCGTTACTTCCACCGGGTCGCCGAGCGGCGCAACCTTGCGGACGAAAACGTCCACACCCTTCGTGATGCCCATGTCCATGATGCGGCGCTTTACGGCACCCTCGCCATGCAGACGAACAACCTTGCAGGTCTCGCCGATCTTGACTTCTTTCAGTGTCTTCATTGGTTCTTCCTCCTTATATCATGATCTTAGCGGCCATCTCGCGGCTGATTGCTACACGAGAGTCCTTAATGTTAACAATGATATTTCCGCCCATGGAGGTAATGACCTTCACGGCGGCACCGGCTACAAAGCCGAGGTTTTCGAGGTGAGCACGGACTTCCGCTTTTCCGCCTACCTGCTTGATGATGTTTTCTTCGCCCTCTGTGGCAAATGACAACGGCATCACAGTTTTTCCCTCTTTCCTGAAAATTCTCCGCGCCGAAACGGCACGGTTAGGCTGCACAAATTAGTTTTTGCTAACCCAGATGCTGTGAAATAGGTTAGATCACTCTAACCGTCACTAATCATACCGCCTTATTCATAATTTGTCAACACTTTTTGCCCCAAAAAGACGCACGCAGCCCCATTTTCGGCGTTTAGTCAAACACAAAGTTAGTTGCAGCAAATGCCTTTGTGCAGACTGCGCAAATTTTTCCGGTTCAAAGCCGCATAACGCGCCTGTTTGGGGCCAAACTGTGTTATTGTACATGAAAATGTCGCCTTTTGCCCCTTTGGCATAAACCGTGCCGCGGCAGAAAATTTGCATACCTGCCACCCCAAATAAGCAGGAAGCAGCGATGCAACTTGTAAATTCAAAGTGCTTTTTGATGAAATCCACAAATAAATGCAATTTCAGTTTAAACATCTTTCAAATTATGATGCTTGTTTTTTTGCCGGAAGACGTATAAAATAATAGTCACAAAGTGTTGATGGAGACAAGCGCACGGCATCTTCCTCAAAGCGAGCGGCGGGTGGTGAAAGCGCCGCAGGCAACCCCGTGTGATCATCCCTCCGGAGCAGCAGCTTCCAAAGAGAACGAGTAGAGGCTGACGGGATCTTCCCGTTACAGAAGAAGGAATTGCTGGATTCCGTTAAGTGCAGGGCAACCGCCCTGAATTCAGGTGGTACCGCGTGATTTACACGTCCTGAAGGTCTTAAAGAGACTTTCAGGACTTTTTTATTTTGAAGCAATACCGCGCAAAGAACGCCTGACGGCTCAGCACACAATATGCTTGCATATTTTCCGCCATTCCGCACATAAATCCCTTGACAGGCGCCAGCCTGCCTGCGGAATTTCTGTACGCCCTGACGAAAAATCTGTTTACGCATCTTGTGCACTGTCTTCGCGTGGTACTGCTTCTTTACTCCACTGTTCCACACCCTAACTTCCAGTAAAGCGTTTTTTATTTCATTTTCTTATTTCAATTTATTTAAGCGATCTCAAAAGGAGATCCAAAGGAGCGTTTATCATGGAAAACTACAATGTCAATTACAGCGTACATCTGCCGAGCTATTCCATCGGCCCGGATTGCTACAACGAAGTGCCGTATGTCACGCGCTTCTTCGGCAAAACGGCTGTTGTCCTCGGCGGCGAGACCGCTATGGAAAAAGCAAAGCCGGCTCTGCTTAAAGGCGTAGAAGGCTCCGACGTCGAGCTTTTGGGCTTCCTCCCCTACGGCGGCGATTCCACCTACGAAAACGGCGATGCCCTTATCGCAAACCCGCTCGTGCAGAAAGCCGACATGATCTTTGCTATGGGCGGCGGCCGCGCCTGCGATACCGGCAAGTATGTTGCCGATAAGCTCGATAAGCCGCTCTTTACCTTCCCGACCGTTGCGTCGAACTGCGCTTCCGTCACCGCCATCTACGTGATCTATAATACAGACGGCTCCTTCCGCGAGTATTATTACCCGAAGCTCACAAACCACTGCTTCATCAACTCCGCCGTCATCGCAGATTCCCCGGAGCAGCTCCTTTGGGCCGGCATCGGCGACGCGCTGAGCAAGGAGTGTGAAGCCATCTTCTCATCGAAAGACGACACGCTCGCCCACACCCCGCTCATGGGCCGTCAGGTCAGCCGCGTCTGCACCGATCCGCTCGTGCAGTACGGCAAAGAGGCGCTCGCTTCCATCCGCAACAAAACGGCATCCTTCGCGCTCGACCAGGTCACGCTGGATATCATCGTTTCCACCGGCATCGTCTCCAACATGATGACCACCGTAAATGATTATTATTACAACTCCACGCTCGCCCACTGCGTCTACTACGGCTCCACCGTCACAGAGCACGGCCACCATCACCTGCACGGCGAGGTCGTTTCGCTCGGCGTGCTGTGCCTCTTAGAGCATGCCGGCCAGTTCGAGGAAGAAGACCGCCTGATGCAGTTCAACGATTCCATCGGCCTGCCGGTCTGCTTCGACGACGTGGAAATCCAGGAATCCGAGTTCGACAAAATGGCGGATAAATTCATGCAGACGACCGAGTGGGCGCACATGCCGCAGGGCGTTACGCGTGAGAACTTCCTCGAGTCCATGCGCCGCGAAAACGCCAAGGGCCGTGCTTTCAAAGCCGCAAAGAAATGATTTAAGGATCCTATAAAAGGTAAGAAAAAACGAAACAGGGCGGCACGAGTTCGTCTCTGCCGCCTGTTTTACGCTCAAAAAGGGGTAATTTCCAATGTCCGCATTACAGAAATTCAAAACTTTCTTCTCCAAAAATGTGCTCCTGTGTTTGACGGTCCCCATGGTCGTCTTCTCCCTGCTTGTTCCGCAGCCGTTTGTGTGGATGGGTCAGAACATCTCGATTGACCTTTCCGGCATCCCGTTCCTGAAAGAAAACTTCCCGAGCTTCGGCTTCGTCAACATGCTCCTGTGCGTCATCATGTTCGGCATGGGCATGACGCTTAAAGCCGACGACTTCAAGTACATCCTCAAAAAGCCGACCGATGTGCTTATCGGCATTTGCAGCCAGTACGTCTTCATGGCAGGCTTCGGCTGGCTTGTCGCATCGCTGCTGTCCCTCACGGGTGTGGGTGACCCCACCGTCCGCGCACAGATTGCCGTCGGCCTCGTTCTGCTCGGCTGCGTGCCCGGCGGCACCGCGTCAAACGTCATGACGTTCCTTGCAAAGGGTGACGTGGCGCTCTCCATCACCATCACCATGTGCACCACATTGCTTGCGCCGGTGCTCACCCCGTCCCTCACGCTCGTGCTCGCCGGTCAGTGGATTGACGTCAACTTCTGGAACATGTTCATCAGCATCGTGCTCGTCGTCCTGCTGCCGATCCTCCTCGGTATCGCCGTACACACCGCGCTCGGCGACCGCGTAAACGGCCTTAAAGATTTCCTCGTCAAGGCTTCCACCGCCTGCATCATCCTCGTGGAAGGTCTGTGCGTCGGCCCGAACCGAGACCAGTTCACAACCCACGGCGTCACCGTCGTGCTCGTTACCGTGCTCGCCGTTGCGCTGCACCATGTGCTCGGCCTGCTCGCGGGCTACGTCACCGCCAAGGTGTTCCGTTTCAACGAAAAGAAGGTCCGCACGCTGTCGCTTGAGGTTGGTCTGCAGAACTCCGGCCTTTCCTGCACGCTCGCAAAGACCGCGTTCCCGGATACCATGGCCATCCTGCCCTGTGTCATCGCAACGGTCGTCCACCAGATCATCGGGCCTATCGTTGCCAGCATGTTCGCCGCAAAGCCGCTGCCTGAAGAGGCCGAGCCTGCTCCCGAAAAGAAAGAAGCAAAGGAGGCCGTCACCGCGTGAAGCACTTTTCCGAAATTTCCCTGATCGCAACGGTCTCGTTTATCGGTGAACTGCTGCACTACCTCATTCCCCTGCCCGTGCCGAGCAGCATCTACGGTCTTTTGCTCATGCTGCTCCTGCTCGTCACGCATATCGTAAAGCTTGACCACGTAAAAACCACGGCCGATTGGCTCATCACCCTCATGCCCGTCATGTTCGTCGGTCCCACTGTCGGTCTCATTGCGAGCTACGACAGCTACAAAGACATTCTCATTCCCATCATTGTCATCTCCCTCGCGACTACCGTCCTCACCATGGCGGTCTCCGGCCTGACCACACAGGGACTCATCCGTTTACAGACCAAAGAAGAAAAGGAAGAGCGCGCAGAAGCGCTTGAAGCATGCGAAAAGGAGGAACAAACCGATGTTAAATGATATTGCGTCGAATACCTCGTTTTTCGGCATTTTCATCACCGGCGTCGCCTATGTGCTCGCCTGCGCCATTCAAAAGCGCTTTAAGTCGTCCATTTTGAACCCGCTGCTCGTCTCCTGCGTGATTCTCATCATCTTCATGCTCGTCAGCGGCATCGATTACAACGTCTACCTGTATGGCAAGCTGAAAGCCGACGGCACATACGACGGCACGGGTGCCATTTTCTTCCAGAACATGCTCACCCCCACCACCGTCTGCCTTGCCATCCCGTTGTATGAAAAGCTCGTGTACCTCAAAAAGTACCCGGTCGCCATCATCGGCGGCATTTTGGCCGGCATGTTCGCGTGCCTCGGCGGCGTGCTTGTTTTGAGCATAGCATTCGGGCTTGACCACACCCAGTACGTCACACTGCTGCCGAAGTCCATCACCACCGCCATCGGCATGGGTCTTTCGGAAGAGCTTGGCGGCATGGTGTCCGTCACCGTCGCGTCCATCATCGTGACGGGTCTCTTCGGCAACGTCGCGGCAGCCGCCATCTTCAAGCTGTTCCGCATCAAGCACCCGGTCGCCATCGGCGTGTCCTGCGGCACCGGTGCGCACGCCATGGGCACCTCCCGTGCGCGTGAGTTCGGCGAGATTGAAGAAGCCATGAGCGGCCTCTCCATCGCCGTGTGCGGCCTTTTAACCGTCGTCGGCGCATCCATATTTGCGATGATCCGGTTTTAAACCAATCCATCCAATTACGAGTAAATCCGCACCGGCCCCTGTTAAACGCTCAGACCGTGCGGATTTTTTATAAGCAAAGCCGCGCTCCCGGAAAACTTCCGAGGGCGCGGTTGTTTATTTCAGCCTGTACTTTCCCTTCCCAACCTTCTCCACCGTATTCTCCTCGCACAGCTTTTTCAAAACCCTTTGCAGCTGTCTTCGGCTGCACCTTAGCTGCAAAAGGGCAGTCTCTATGCCGCCGATCTCCCCGTTCGGACACACATGCCGCATGTAGAGCAGCACGCGCTCCTCAATCGTTTTGGCGGAAGCCTCCAGCGTTGCCATCGTGTGAAATTTCCCCGCATACGAGCGCAGCAAAAGGTGCAGGAACTTCACGTCCCTGTCGAGTTCTGCGCGGTACGGCTCCATCGGCAGTGCGGCGCAAATAACCGTTGTTCGCGCCTCGGTAAATAAGCTCGAAGCGCCGCCCATCACAAATTCCGCGTCGCCGAGCAGCGCCGGCGCTTCGTGCCGGTTCACGGGTGTTACACTGCCGTCCTCGCGTATGCCGTAGATCTGCACCTCACCCTCGATGAGGAACAAAAGCTCCGCAAGCCGCCCGCCCTGCCTCGTCAGATACTCGCCCTTTTCAAATCGGCAGACGGAAAACGGCAGATTCTCCGTATCAAAATTCTCGCGGATATGCCCTTTTTGAAGCCAATACTCCACCTGTTTTTTATCTCGAATACGCCGCAAAAAAATCACCTCATTTTTATTTTATTGTGCCATGTGGCACAATAATTGTCAAGGCGGCGCTTTATAATAAGAACAGAAATAACTTGAGGTGAACTATGGAAAACGCAATTTTTGAGGAGAAAAAGGTCTCTAAAGCGTACATGAAGTTATCCCTGCCGCTGGTGCTCAGCATGACCGTCTCGCTGATCTACAATCTTGCGGATACCTTCTTTGTGGCGCAGACGCAGAACACGAACATTGTTGCGGGCGTTTCTCTGTGCGCGCCGCTTTTCACAACGCTGATGGCACTCGGCAATATTTTCGGGCAGGGCGGCAGCTCTCTCATTTCGCGTCTGCTCGGCAAAAACGATACAACTGCCACGCGGCGCGTAAGCGCGTTCTGCTTTTGGGGTGCGATTCTGATTGGCGTTCTGATGGGCTTTATCATGCTTCTTTTCCGCACGC
Organism: Neglectibacter sp. CSJ-5; assembly: GCF_032490475.1. Taxonomy (NCBI): domain Bacteria; kingdom Bacillati; phylum Bacillota; class Clostridia; order Eubacteriales; family Oscillospiraceae; genus Neglectibacter; species Neglectibacter sp. CSJ-5. Next base: position 22,168 of record NZ_JAVYJC010000003.1, read on the forward strand.
CGCTGCTCTACGTCATCGGCGCAAATGAAGAAACGTTTAACTTCGCGCGCGATTACTATACGTGGCTCGCAATCGGCGCACCGGCACTGGTGCTCTCGTTCATCCACTCAAATCTCCTGCGCTCGGAGGGCATGTCGAAGGAATCTATGATCGGCACCATGGGCGGCGCGATCGTCAATATCCTTTTAGACCCCATTTTCATTTCCGTGCTCGGTCTGAATGCCGGCGGCGCAGCGATGGCAAGCGTCATCGGTTACATTTTCTCGGACGTATACTTCGCGGTCGTCGTCGCGAAAAAGAGCAAGGTCTTAACGCTCGACATCCAAGAAACCAGAATCCCCGCCGACCATGTCAAGGATATTTTCGCAATCGGCATCCCGGCTGCGGTCGTCAACATCATGTCCAGCGTCAGCGCCGTACTCGTCAACCAGTTTCTTCTGCCTTACGGCAACGAGAAGATCGCCGCCATGGGCATCGCGCTCAAGGTCAGCATGATTGTCCTGCTCCTGCTCACGGGCTTCTCGTTCGGCGGGCAGCCGCTTTTCGGCTACTACTACGGCGCAGGCGACAAACAGCGCTTCGGCAAGCTCTTCCGCTTCTGTCTGAAATTCATCAGCGGCCTCGCGCTCGCACTTTCGGCGGTCGTGTTCATTTTAGCCAAGCCCTTTATGCGCATTTTCATGGATAATGAAACCATCATCGCAGACGGCGCTTTGATGCTGCGCCTGCAGGTTGTCTCCATGGTGTTCGTCGGCGTCGTGCTGCTTATGACGATCCTTTTTCAGGCGACCGGCAAGGCGGTGGGCTCATCCATCCTCTCCGTCAGCCGTCAGGGCATCGTGTTTATGGCGGTGCTGTTCGTCGCGGCCAATCTTTTCGGCTGCATGGGCGTGCTGTTCTCGCAGGCCGTCGCCGATTTTCTCAGCGCCATCCTCGCCGTCGTCCTATTCAAAAAGCTCGTCTATAAAGAGATTTTTGAATAACCTTCTATAAACCGATTTCTACGAATCAATCGTTACGCTCCCTTAAAGCAAAGCCGCGCTCCCGGAAAACTTCCGAGGGCGCGGTTTTGTCTATTCTTTTATTTTCTTACCGATTCCATAAACACCATGTACGCGGTTTTATAGGTGGAGATAAATGCCGGCTCGCCGAAATTCATCGGGTACGGCTTCGCTTCGATTTTCTTTTCCAAAATGAGGTCGCACAGCGTCAGCATGTCGTCAATCTTCTCATAGCTGTTCGGCACATATTTGTCCTGCGGATCCTCGCCGCCCTCCTGCCGCCTGTGGCCGCCGAGGAACGCAAGCTCCGTATAGCCGGGCTTCTGCAATTTTTCTTTCAGACGCAGCACCGCGGCTTTATACTCCGAAATCGGTCGTGCAAGCGGCACCTGCATCCAAAGGCCGAATGCGTCTCCGGTAAACATGCACTTATGCGCGCGGTCGATGAACACGACGCTGCCCGGCGTGTGCCCCTCCACCTCGGCAACTTCAATTTTCACATCGCCGCCAAGGTCGATGACGTCGCCGTCTTTGATGTCGATAACGTCCTTTTCCGTAAAATTCTTGCCCGTACCGTCGTTTAAACGCGGCAGCAGCGGCACGTCTTTTTTGCTCATGTAGTATTTTTCGAACACATCGCCGCTCAGGAGATGGTCAATATGCGCGTGCGTTACGGCAAGCTCTACGGGCAGTGATGTCAGGCTCTCCGCCATTTTCCTCACGTTGCCGCCGCCAAGGCCGGTATCGATAAGCAGCGCCTTTTCTTTGCCCTCCACAAGGTACATGGAGTCGTTGTTGTAGTCCTCCATATAGAACACGCCCGGGCAGATAAACTCGATTTCATAGCGGTCAAAGCGCGTTTTGCCGAACATCCACTCCAGCGCTTCTTTGTTTTGGTACGCCGCCGTCCAAGAACCGTGCGGGTGCGTGTGGTACACGTTTTCCATTTCGCCCGCGGGATACTCCGTGTAGTGCGCGTCACGGTTGCCGGAGGAGCGCAGCGAGGACATCGCCATACGCGAGCCCACACCCACCGCGCCGTGCGGCGAGTGGTAATAGCCCGTCACCGGCACCACGGGGTCGTCTTCGGCATGGAACGCCCACACGGGCACATCTTTTGCCGCGCGCAGCTTAAACGGCTCCGCATAGCCGCAAATCGGCATGGCCGCCGCGATCTTATGCGGGTAGCGCGTGAGCAGTTCCCACGTGCCCGCGCCGCCCATGGAAACACCCGTCACGTACAAGCGGCAGATGTCCACCGGGTACTGCGCCGCCATCTCGAGCAGCGATTGCGCCAGTAAATCAACATACGGCACCCAGCACTGGTTTTCCGGGCACTGCGGCGCGAGGACAAAGCACGGGTGCTCCGCCTGCCACGCGTCCGTCATAAATGTGTCCGCGCCCGGCGTGAAATCGAGCACCAAATTTAAATCGTCTCCGCGCTCGCCCGCGCCGTGCAAAAACAGCACCAGCGGGTACGTTTTGCCCGGCTCCGTCTTCGGCGTGTACAGCGCGGCGTTTAAGTACCGCCCGTCTTTTTTCAGTTCTTTTACGGAAATGTTCTTCTTTTCAATACCGTTGATCATACAAAACAACCTCCTCTAAAGGGTTCATTCCTCCAGCAGATACGGCATCAGCTTTTCGAGCACCACCGCGTAGCCGTTTGCGTACATGTGCATACCTTCAATGGTGTATTCCGCTTTCAGATTGCCCTTTTCATCCAGCAGACAGTCGAACACATTGATGTATGTGCAGTTCAGCTCCTCTGCCATTTTTTCCACTTCGGCGTTCACTTCTTTCAGCTCCGCATTCGTGCGCGCGCCGAACTGTGCCTTCACCGCTTCCGGGTCTGCGCCGGGCAGCTCGCGGTTCACGGGGTAATAGCTCATCACGTAAATTTTCGTCTCGGGCAGACGCGCCTGAATTTGCATCAAAATTTTTCTGTACTGGCTCATCAGGCGCTCGCGCTTATATTCCGGGCGGCTAATGTCATTTGTGCCGATGTTGATGAACACCTTTTTCGGCTCGAGGTCAAAAATCGATTCATCCATGCGCTCCAAAAGTCCGTCCGTCACGTCGCCGCCGATGCCGCGGTTGTACACGCGGATGCGCGGATCCACGTTTTGCAGCATCTCGTTGATCGGGAACAGCTCGCACAGCGAGGAGCCCGTAAATACGATCTCGCCCTTTTTCACCAATTTATTGAGGCACATAAAATTATGCACTTTCATTTCCCAGTCCGTCATATAAAGCACCTGACTTCATTCGTTTTATTTCACAGTCATTTTAGCACAAAATCCGCACAGATACAACCTGTATTCTAAACATTTTCCCCTCTTGACGTGAAAAACCGCAGCATATATAATAATCACATAGTAATGCACTAATACGCGAAAGCTCACACTAAAGCGCTGTGGTGTAAGCACTTCAACGCGCAAAAGCAGACGTTGTAATCCGCCTGCACATTACCGAAAAGAGGAATATGAAAATGAAAATTGCCGCTTATGAAGTCCGCCGGGACGAACAGAAAGACTTTGCCTTCATCGCCGAAAAGCTCGGCGTGGAGCTCACCGAAACAGAGGATAACCTGACGCTCGAAAACATCGATACGGTAAACGGGGCCGAGGGCGTCACAATACTCGGTCGCACACGTTTTGACCGCGCCCTGCTCACCGCCGTCCAGGAGCGCGGCGTAAAATACATCTCCACGCGCACCATCGGCGCCGACCACATCGACCTCACCGCCGCAAAGGAGCTCGGCCTCAAGGTGTGCAACTCCAACTACGCGCCGAACGGCGTGGCAGATTACACCGTCATGCTCATGCTTCTTAGCCTGCGCAAGTATAAGCCCGCCCTGTGGCGCGCACAGGTCAACGACTACTCCCTTGCGGGTCTTCAGGGCCGCGAGCTGCGCAACCTCACCGTCGGCATCCTCGGCACCGGCAAAATCGGCGCGGCGGTCATCAAAAATTTGAGCGGCTTCGGCTGCCGCATTTTAGCAAGCGACATCCGCGAAAACCCGTCGCTCAAGGGACTTTGCACCTATGTGGATAACGAAACGCTCTACAAAGAGTGCGACATCATCTCGCTGCACATGCCGCTTTTAGACAGCACCCGCCACTTTGTGAACGCCGAGACCATCGCCAGAATGAAGGACGGCGTCACCATCATCAACTGCGCCCGCGGCGAGCTGATGAATATTCCGGATATGATCCGCGGCATTGAAACACAGAAGATCGGCGCGCTCGCGCTGGACGTTTTCGATAAAGAAGACGGCATCTACCACGAGAACCGCCGCGACGACATCCTCTCAAACCGCGATATGGCCTACCTGCGCCAGTTCCCGAACGTCATCATGACACAGCACATGGCGTTTTACACTGACGCCGCCGTGCAGAGTATGGTGTTCTGCGGCATAGAAGGTCTGTGCGATTTCGCCAGGACCGGTCACACCGAGACTGAGCTTGTATAAATGTCAAATATGACGATGAAATCGAGCTCGTGCTCACCCTCTAAAATAAATCTCTAAAATCAAATACTGTGTATAGAAAAGAGAAAACGTGTACCGAGCTCGCCCCGGCGCACGCTTTCTCTTTTCTTTTTACCTTTTCTGGTTATACGTGCGGACTAAGCGGTCCACGTCGTTTTCGCTGTGAATTTCGTACTCGTGCTGTGTGAGGTATTCCTTCACTTCCTCGGGCAGGTCGTCGAAATCCTTGTGCCAGTCGAAAAGCGCCGCGCCCAAAACGTAGTTTTCCGGCCCCCAGTAGCCGTTCATGCCAAAACCGTTCGGAAACATAAAATCACCCCCGGGCTTAGTATGCGCCAAGGGGTGACTTCAAATTCATTTCCCTACAAATTCAAAAAATGCCGTGCGTGTTTTCGTCAACTCACTGACCGATCTGTTCGAAGAACTTCGCGTGGATGGCGGCAACCGCCTTGTTCGCGTCTTCCTTCTTGATGAGCACGGAAATTTTAATCTCGCTCGTCGAGATCATCTGAATGTTCACGTTTGCCTCAAACAGCGCCTCGAACATATCGGAAGCAACGCCCGGGTGAGACTCCATGCCCGCGCCGACAATGGAAACCTTTGCCACGTCGTCGTCAAACACAACGCTGCTCGCGCCGATGGTCTCTACGTAAGACTGCATGAGCTCGATGGTCGCGTCCATCTTGTCCTTTTCCACGGTGAAGCTGATGTCCTTCGTGCCGTTTCTGCCGATGGACTGCAAAATAATATCGACGTTTACGTTCTTCTGTGCAAGCTTAGAGAAAATGCGGAACGCAAGGCCCGGCTTATCCGGCACGCCGATGACAGAGATTCTGGCGACGTTTTCGTCCTTTGCAACACCGCTGATGAGCATTTTTTCCACGTTGGTAGCCTCCTTAACGATCGTTCCCTTAGCCCGTGTCAGGCTGGAAAGAACCTCTAATTCAATATGATATTTTTTAGCCATTTCAACCGAGCGGTTATTCAGCACCTGCGCGCCCAGCGTCGCAAGCTCCAGCATCTCGTCGTAGGAGATGACGTCGAGCTTCCTCGCCGCCGGAATTTTGCGCGGGTCTGCCGTGTAAACGCCGTCCACATCCGTATAGATCTGGCACAGGTCGGCGTGCATGGAAGCCGCAATGGCCACCGCGCTCGTATCGCTGCCGCCGCGGCCCAGCGTCGTCATGTCGTCGTACTTGTTGACGCCCTGAAAGCCCGTTACAACAACGATGTTGCGCTTTGAAAGCTCCGCCTTAATGCGTTCCGGATTCACACGCTTAATGCGCGCGCTGCCGTAAGCCGTAGAAGTGGAAAAGCCCGCCTGCCAGCCGAGCAAAGAGACCACCGGGTAGCCCAAATCTTCAATCGTCATAGCAAGCAGCGAAGCAGAGATCTGCTCGCCCGCCGTCAAAAGCTGGTCCATTTCGCGCTTAGACGGGTTTGGGTTGATCTCTTTCGCTTTATCAATGAGGTCGTCCGTTGTATCGCCCTGCGCAGAAACCACAACGACCACGTCGTTGCCGTTCTTATATGTGCCGGTCACGATATCGGCGACATTTCTCAAATGCTCGGCGTTCTTAACGGAGGAACCGCCGAACTTCTGAACGATCAATGCCATAGAAACACTTCCCTTTCCATAACCCCTGTGGGATAATTCTCGTTATTCAATGATGATGCGCGCGCCCTGCGGGTCGGTATGCAGAAGCTCCACACGCCAGCCGTTGATGCCGCGGTCCTGTAAATGTGAATCGCACGCGCTCATAAACTCCTCCGCGCCCTCTGTGGGGATCATGGAGATGATGGTCGGGCCTGCGCCGCTCACATACGTGCCGAGCGAGCCAAGCTCGTAGCTCATGCGGAACACCTGGTCGTAATTTTCGATGAGGCCCGAGCGATACGGCTGATGGATTCTGTCCTGCACCGCCACGCGCAGGTTCTGCAGATCGCCGGAGAACAGCGATGCCGTCATTAAAGCGGAGCGCGAAAGGTTAAACACCGTGTCTTCGCGGGAATACTCCGTCGGCAGCACGCCGCGGGCTTTCTCCGTTTTGAGCTCGAACGGCGGGATCATCACCGCAAAGCTGATCTTGCCGGAAACCGGCACGGAAACGCTGTACACGCGCTTGCCCTCCATGGCAGAAGCGACAAGGCCGCCGGAGATTGCCGGGCTCGTGTTATCCGGGTGCCCTTCAATCTGCGCTGCAAGGTTAATGAGGTCGCTCTGCGACATCGGCGAGCCAAGCATACGATTCGCGCCCAAAATACCGGCCACGATGCACGCCGAAGAACTGCCGAGGCCACGCGCCATCGGAATGTTGTTTTCCTGAATGATATGCAGACCCGGCAGCGTTTTGCCGCAGATCTGGTACAAATGCCGCGCCGCCCAGTAAATGAGGTTCGTCTCATCGGTCGGCACTTTGATCTTGTCCGTCGTCGTGATCTTCAGCTCGTCCGCTTCTTCCATCCACACGCGGTTGCACATGGTCAGCGCAATGCCGAGCGAGTCAAAACCGGAGCCAAGGTTGGCACTGGTTGCCGGAATATCGATTCGGATCATAATGCTTTCCCCTTTCCGCTTTTATCAATAATCGGAGATGCGAATACGGCCTTCAACCTTTACGCCGCGCGCTTCCAGCGCTGCCAGCTTATCGCTGAGTTCCTTCTCCGTAAGGTTTTCCACCGTAAAGCCCGCTTCGCCCTGTACCGGTCTTTTCGCAAGCAGCGGTGTGATCTTGCCAAAGACGTCCGCCGCCGTGTTCAGCGCCGTATCGCTGTCCTTGGCGGAAACGCGCACGAATGCGGACGTTTCCATGCTGCCGAAATCCGCCACGTAGTTCGGCTTCGCATCCTCCCAGAAGAGGTACTTGCGCGCCTTAAAGTGCTTCACACAGTCGATGACGTCCGCCACAACGGCACTCGCCGTGGGCAGCTTGCCCGCGCCTTTGCCGTAGAACACCACGTCGCCCGTCGCGTCGCCGCGCACCATAATGCCGTTGAATACATCGTCCACGCTCGCAAGCTGGCTGCCGCGGTGCACAAACATCGGGCAAACCATAATATGCACCTGTCCGTTTTCGAGCTTCTTCACAGAGCCGATAAGCTTAATGACACCGCCCCAAACGTCTGCAAAATCGACGTCCTGCAGCGTGATCTTCGTAATGCCCTCTGTGTAAACGGAATCCGGGTACACGTGCGTGCCGAACGCCAAGGACGCCAAAATGCAGATTTTACGGCAGGCGTCCAGACCTTCCACATCGGCGCTCGGGTTGCGCTCCGCGTAACCGAGCTGCTGTGCAAGCTTCAAAGCATCTTCAAAGTTCATCTGCTCGCGAATCATCTTCGTTAAAATGAAGTTCGTCGTGCCGTTCAAAATACCGGCAATCTTCGTCACCTCATTTGCGGCAAGGCACTGGCTGATGGGGCGAATGATCGGAATGCCGCCGCCGACGCTCGCCTCAAACAGGAAGTTGAGGTTATTCGCCTGCGCAATCGCGAGCAGCTCCGCGCCCTTTTGTGCCACAAGCTCTTTATTGGAGGTCACAACGCTCTTGCCGCTTTCCAGACACGCCTTCACAAAGTCATACGCCGGGTGCAGGCCGCCCATCACTTCCACGACGATTTGCACCTCGGGGTCATTTAAAATGACGTTGAAGTCCTTCGTAAAGCGGTCGCTGTACGGCAGGCCCGGGAACTCCTTTAAGTCCAGAATATACTTAACATGGATCTCTTCCTTCGCGCGCTTCGCGATGCTCGCCGCGTGAGAGGTAAGCACCTCCAAAACGCCGGAGCCGACCACGCCGTGGCCGAGAACTGCTATGTTTGCCATTTCCATTTTCCTTTCCACGCGAATTTAACCGACGATGCTGTCAATCTTAATAACGCCCTGCACCTCAAAAAGGCGCTTCAAAAGCTCATCAATCTCAATGCTCATATTTTCGCTTCGCGCCGAGACCGAAACGAACGCTTTGCCCTTCACCGGAATATTCTGGTTAATGGTCAGAATGTTCGCGTTCGCCTTATAGAATACCGTCAAAAGGTTCACAAGCACGCCGGGCTTGTCGTTTAACACAACCTGCACCGTCATAATGGAGCCCGTTTCCTTTTTTGTATACGGAAAAACGGCGTTTTTATACTTATAATATACACTGCGGGAGATGCCCGCCATCTTGACCGCCTCTGAGGTGTTCGAGGCTTCGCCGGTCTCCAGAAGCTGGTTCACGCGGATGACCTTCTGGTATACCTCCGGCAGAACGGATTCGTCGATCAAAAGAAACGATGTGTTTTCCATTGTCCACCACCTAAGTACGTTTGTATTGCGTCGATAAACAGTGTAGCACACTTTTCGGCAAAATTCAACCCAAATTTCTTTCCTTTCCCCTTTTTTCTTATTTTGGTCTATCTCGCACAAAAAGCAACAGGACCCACTCTTAAAATGAGTGAGTCCTGCATAATGCACGTTAAATTTTTATCGTGATCCGCGTTCTGCAAACCGCTTTACGCCGCCGGCGTTTCCGGCTCTGTCGGCGGTTCCGGGGTAGGCTCTACCGGCGGTTCCGGGGTAGGCTCCGGCGTCGGTTCCGGGGTAGGCTCCGGCGTCGGTTCCGGCGTTGCGGTCGGGGCCAAGGTCGGCGTGGCCTCCGCCGTCGGCGATGCCGTAGGCTCCGCGCTCGGGGACGGGCTCGGTTCTACACTCGGCGAAGGCGAGGGCGACGGCGTTGCCGTGGCGCTCGTCTTTGCAATGTGGTCGGATCCTCCGTCACACGTTCTCGGAATGTTGTTCTGCGAATACCAGCCGTTTGCAATGTGCACGCAGTTCGGGCCGGGGCGCAGGCCGCTGTCGCGGCAGTAGGAAAGCTGCACCACGTTGTCGCTCAGCACATAGCTGCCGCTGTGGAGGAAGTCGTAGTAGTTCGCTTCCATCCAGTCGATGATGCCGTTATACATCTTCTTTGCACTGTTCGTGTCGTAGATCTCTTCCTTATATTCGTGGCCGTTCCAGATGCCGCACACGAAAGCGGTCGTGCCGCCCATGTACCACACGTCGTTGCTGTCTTCGGTCGTACCGGTCTTGCCGATCTGGTCAAGGTCGTCGCGGCGCACCATATTTGCCGTGGGGTATGCATCCGTATCCGTACCGTTGATCGGCAGGTGCAGCAGCTTATTCATAATGGTCGCCGTATCAAACGAGATTGCCTGCTCCTCTTTGTGGTTCTGCTGGTAATCGTAGATCACGTTACCGTCGTTATCCTCAATGCGGTACACGGTGTACGGGGTGTAATACTTGCCGCCGTTGCCGAAGATCTGGTACGCGCCGGTCATCTCGCGCACGGAAATACCGTTCGTCAAACCGCCGATGGCCACGCCGCCGACGTTATAGGAGTCTTCCTCCGAAAGCGACGTGATGTGCAGGTTCTGCGTGAGGAACTGGTAACTTACAAGCGGCGACATCTGGTTGATGAGCTGCGCCACCGGGGCGTTCAGAGATTCCGTAATGGCCTGATCCACATTCACCGTACCGGCGAACGTACCGTCAAAGTTGTTCGGGCCCTCGCTGCCGTCATCAAAGTAGTTCGGCAACGGCTCATCCTTCAGCACGGAGCCGTACGTGATGAGATTGTTTTCCAACGCCGGCGCATACACGCTGATGGGCTTAATGGAAGAACCCGGCTGGTTCGTGGAGTACGAAACGTTGTTCAGCACGCGGTTGCCGGTCTTTTTTAAAAGCTCGTTGTCATCGTTTGCCTGGTTCGTGTTCACGCAGAGGATTCTGCCGTCATATTCCATCAGGCACACACCGCTCCAAATGCCGTTGTCGCTCGTAAACTCCTGCCAGTTGTTTTTCAGGTAGTTTTCAAACGCCTCCTGCATCGGCACATATTCGGCGGAGTAGATCTTGAGACCGCCGTTATAAATGAGGTCGATTGCCATGTCGCGGTCGAGGTTTGCATACTGCATAAGCAGGTCAACGGTGTCGTTGAACACCTCTTCCTCGTACCAGTTCCACACCTCGGTGGAAACGCTCTGGGTATCGGTCTCCTCTTCTTCGTCGTCCATTTCAAAGTCCACGCCGCGCAGCTTCAGGTTTGCGGATTGTTCCATTGCCTCGTCGTACTCCGCGCGCGTGATACGCCCTTGGTCGTACATTTCGGAGATGACAAGCTCGCGGCGCTTGCGGTTCGCCTCCGGGTGGTAGAACACGCACAGCGCGGCCGGGTTTTGCGTCGTCGCGGCAATGGTCGCACACTCCGCAATGTTGCAGTCCCAAATGTCCTTGCCGAAGTAGCCCTTTGCCGCGGCCTCCACGCCGTAATAGCCGTTGCCGTAGTTGACAAGGTTCAGGTATGCTTCGAGAATTTCATCCTTAGTATACTTCTTTTCAAGGTTCAGCGCCATGAAGATTTCCTTCACCTTACGCATGACGCTCACCTGATTTTCGCCCGTCAGGTTCTTGATAAGCTGCTGCGTAATGGTGGAGCCGCCGGCGGTATCGTTGCCGGTCACCATACCGTATACGGCGCCTAACGTACGCTTCCAGTCTACGCCGTGGTGCTCGTAAAAGCGCTTATCCTCGATTGAGATCATCGCTTCCTTCATAATGTCCGGAATCTGCGTGAAATCAACGCGCGTGCGGATCTCTTCGGCGTTATAGCGCAGGCGCTGCGTCCATTCCGCATTGTCCACGCTGTCTATGTGCAGGGAATCCGTCACATACATAAAGCTCGATTCCTTCAGTTTAAAGGAAGCAAGGCTTGCGTTCATCTCCGCATCGTGGTAGCTCCAGATGACAGCCGCCACGCTCAAGCCCACAAGGCAGCCGGTAATGATGCAGATGCAAAGCACTGTCTTGAGGAGCTTGCCGAACATGGTAAGCACCGCATGTGCCGTGCCGCCGGCCGCGCGGGCCGTTTCGCCGTCTGTACGGCCCATGGGTCTTCCGCTCGGCTGCGCCGTGTTGTACTTATTGATGTCTTTTTTCAGCACGTTTGACCTCCTGAAAAATCAAATTGCGCGGCAAAAGCGCACTTTGTCTGCATAAATTGGCAAACCTTGGCGATACTAAAGCCGCAGGGCAAATCCTACTTAGAAAGGATGTATAGTCATGAAAATGCGTCTTGAGTCCCTTGTGCGCTCCGCTCGGCAGCGGTACGGCGCATGGGCGGCGATCTTTATTCTTTTCGCCGCGCTGTGCACGCTCTCCGTGTTTTCCGCACGCGATGCGCGGGAAGCTGCGGCAGACCCCGCAAAAGCAGAAAGCGACTCTTCCGTTTATTATAGCCCAAACGATGCGGCAAGTCAAGAAACCGACCGGGAGAGCGCCGCAAATTCAGCAAATTTTAAGGAATACGAAACATTCTTCACCGTGCGCGCCTATAACGACAGCGTGGCTGTTTTCAAAGACGGAAACGATGTGCCCCTTTACTGCATTGAAACGCCGCTTAGCAGCCTTACGGAGGAAGACCGCCGCCTGCTCGCCCGCGGCATTCGTGCCGAAACGCTCTCGGAAGCCTGCAAGCTGATTGAAGACTATGAATAAAACCGCAAAAAGAGGACGCCCGCTGCCGGACGCCCCCGATTTGCCTAAATGTCTTTTACTTCATGCTTTCTTCGTAGGACTTGATCATCTTTTTGACCATCTGGCCGCCGACGGAGCCCGCCTGGCGGGAGGTGAGGTCGCCGTTATAGCCCTGCTTGAGGTTGACGCCGACTTCGTTTGCGGCTTCCATCTTAAAGCGGTTCATCGCGTCCTGTGCTTCCGGTACCATCGTCTTATTGCTGCTGTTCATGTTTCATTCTCCTTTTTTCGGCGGCGCTTCACGCTGCGCCGCACTGCTTTTTTCGCGTTTGTTGTTCTTATTGTGCATGATGAAAGGAGCATTATGCGTGTCAATTTTTGCAAGAATGCGCAGTTTTTTGCGCCGCGCGGGAGAGAATATTCTCTCCCCTGTCCTTCTCCCGCTTCTCATTTTCGCGCTGAAAAATGAAAACTGAGATGCCGCATGCAGCTTATGCGGTACCTCTCTATTTCTTATTGTAATGATTCCGCCGCAAATGTCAAGTCAATTTAGAACATTTGTTTGCAATTTTGGCGGACATCTTTTCAAAAAAAGACCGCGCAGGGCGTTTTCGGCGCTGCGCGGTTCTTGAAATCCTGTTTGATCGATGTGTATTTAAATAGAAATCACTTGCCCCAGACTTCCTCGGCGATCTCCTTTACAAGCGCGAGCTTTGCCCACTGCTGCTCTTCCGTGAGCTTGTTACCGACCTCGCAGGAAGCAAAGCCGCACTGCGGGCTGAGGCAGAGGTTCTCGAGCGGCACATACTTTGCAGCCTCGTGAATGCGTGCGATGACGGCGTCTTTATCCTCAAGTTCCGGGCGCTTGGACGTAATCAGTCCCAAAACGACTTTTTTGCCCGGTGTGACGAAGCGCAGCGGCTCAAAACCGCCGGAACGCGCGTCATCGAACTCCAGATAATAGGCATCGACATTTTCATGCGCAAACAGGCGCTCTGCGACCGGCTCATAGCCGCCCCGGCTGGCCCAGGAGGAATTGTAGTTGCCGCGGCAAATGTGGGTTGCAACGGTGAGATCATCCGGTTTGCCCTCAAGCGCGAGGTTGTTGACCTTCAAAAGCTGATCCATGATGTCGCCCATCTTTTCCGGCTCCACGCCGAACACAAACGGCGCGGCGGGGTCTACGCAAACGCCCCAAGAGCAGTCATCAAGCTGCAGGTTGCGGCAGCCTGCGTCGTAGAGCTGCTTGATGAACGCCCGATAGATCTTTGCAACGTCCTCGAGCAGTTCTTCGCGGTTCGGGTAGATTTTATTCGTCGTCTCCGCGTTCATCGGGAAGATCATCTGCTCGTAGAACTGAGCCGGAGACGGAATGGTCTGCTTTGCGACGGTGTTTTCGTCCTCAAGCGCCTGCACAAACCGGAAGTGCTCCACAAAAGGGTGCGTACCCGTCAGCTTTAATTTGCCCGTAAGGTACGTGTCATCGACGACCGCAAGGACATCGTGGAACGGGATGCCGCCCTTGGGCGCAGAGTGGCTGACGCCCTCAAAGCCCCACATAAAGTCGAGATACCATGTCTTGCGGCGGAATTCGCCGTCGGTGAGCAGCTTATAACCCGCCGCCTTCTGTTTGGCGACAAGGTCGCGAATGGCGGTGTCTTCGGCTTCCTTCAGTGCTTCGTAAGTGGTTTTGCCGGCTTCATAATCGGCGCGAATCTTCTTCAAATCATTCGGACGCAGAAAGCTGCCTACATAATCGTAACGATACGGAAGTTTGATATTTTTCATGTTAATCACCTGCTGTTTGAGTTTGTGCTTACAGTATACAGGCAAATTTCCGTCTTGTAAAATACAAGAAAAAAGCGGTTTGCCATAGGTTTTTGCTATGACAAGCCACTTTCGGTTCGCATTATTGCATTGTGAACCTCTTTAAAGCGTCGATATAATATTGCGCAAACAAGCTCGGCTCCACGTTTTCGCGCGTGAGATAACCGATTTCCATGTAATCGTCAAGATTGAGCGGCACGGCGACGATATTTTTGCCGTTTAGACTCTCGTTGATGACGCCGCTGCAAATGGTGTAGCCGTTCAGCCCGATGAGCAGATTGAACAGCGTTGCGCGGTCACAGACGTGGATGTCTTTGGCGCACTCAAGCGTGCTCTGAATTTCCTCGGAAAAATAAAACGCATTGTGGTCGCCCTGCTCATAGGAAAGGCGCGGGTACGGCGCTAAGTCCTCCAGTGTGACGCTTTTTCGCTTTGCAAGGGGATTTTCTGCACCCAAAAACACGTGCGGCCCCGCTTTGAACAGCGGGTGAAACCCCAGCCCGTGCGCCTTAATCGTCTTTTTTAAGACCGTCTCGTTGAACGGGTTTAAATACAAAACGCCGACTTCGCTTTTTAATAACGCCACGTCCTCGATGATCTCATACGTCTGCGTTTCGCGCAGGTGAAAATCGTACGTTTCGCCGCCGTGCTCCTTTAAAAGCGCTACGAAGGCCTCCACTGCAAATGAATAGTGCTGCGTGGAAACGCAAAAACGTCTGCGCACGGGCGCGCCGCCGAAATACCGCTCACGCATAAGGTCTAATTGGCTGTTCACCTGCCGCGCGTAGCCGAGAAATTCCTCGCCCTCCGGCGTTAAGGTCACGCCCTTGTTCGTGCGGCGGAAAAGCGTGACCTGCAATTCGTTTTCGAGCTCCTTAATCGACGCGGTGAGGCTGGGCTGCGCGATGAAAAGCCGCTTTGCCGCCGCGCTGATGGTGCCTGTTTCCGCCACGGCAAGCACATATTGAATTTGCGTAAGCGTCATGCGTTCTCCCCGCTTTCGGTTCTGTTTTCCGCTTCCAGCCGTTTTAATACGCCCAGGATGTCCTTGTAGCGCGCGATAACCTTTTGGTAGTTTTCGCGTCGGTGCGGAAAAAGGCAGTTCGTGCAGTCCTTGATGCCGTTTTCTTTATATTGAAACGCGCCGCCGCAGTTGCGGCCCAAAGCGTAAAGCGGGCAGTAGCAGAAAAGACAATTGAAATTTTCCGGGTCCGCGCCCTTGTGGCAGGGAAAATACTCGCATTCTTTATGCGCAAAATAGCTGTAATTTTGAGACATATTGGCTCCTTTTAAGCGTGCAGGATACGCGTTTACGTGAACGTGAAGCTCGGGTTATGGTCACGTTTATCGCCTCTTATGCTTTGTCTTCCATGGTTTTCACCATGTTTTTGATGCGCTTTGGGTCGAGACGCGGGCTGCCGTAAGGGCGCAGGGCCAAAGCCATCAGCTTCATGGGGTTATCGTCCGCCGCAATGCGGTTAGAGCCCATTTTGCCGCACACCGTGCAGCGGTGAATGACAGCCCACTCCCCGTTTTTGCGCACCCACACGCTGATGGGCTCCATGACGCCGTGGCACGCGGACGCGCGGTCGCCGGGCTCGTTATCCACATGGACGCTCGAAAGGCAGTACGGGCAATGGTTGCGGTGGTCGCTGCCTGCGCCCTCGGGCAGAATTTCGCGCCCGCAGACCTTGCACGTGAACGGGTCTAAGCACGCATGCTTTTTGTAGTAGCCTTTTTCGTATTTTCTGCGCTTATTTTCACGGTTCACGGCCATATCCTCCTTTGTCGCCCGCGCCGCCCATCATGCGGGTAAGCTCCTCTATTTTTTCCAGTGGGAACGGCGGCATGGAAAGCGGCCGCCCGGCAATGGAAAGCAGCAAAACGGGGTCGTCCTCGTCCGAAACGTGCGTAGAGGCAATCTCGCCGCAAAGGCTGCACCGGCCTAAAATCTCCCAGCTGTCATCGGGCTTCACCCAAATGGAAACGGGCTGTAGCTTACCGCCGCATTCATAGCCCTCGCTGTCCGCTTCATGGACAGCGGTAAGGCAGCGCGGGCAGTGGGCATATTCTCTTTCGGGCACGTTTTCCGCCGGCTCAAAGCCACAGGCAGGGCAGTGAAAACGCTTGGGGGTATATTCCATAGGGTCGTTTCCTCCTTGTTTTTCGGGAAAATATCTATAAAAACAAGTATAATATGAATCGCCACATTCGTCAATTCCGTAAAGGGAAAAACGCCTTGCATTCCCGATAAAAAGGGACAATACCGCACATAAAACTTTCGACAGTGCGCGGTATTGCCCTTGACAGATTGATCAAATTGGAATAGATGAGATCAGAATAGCCGCTTACGTTCCCATAGAAACTTCTGCCGGTCTCATAGTTTTTTAAAAATCGTATTGATTTTAGCAGGGTATTGCAATATACTTTAATAAATACAACTTGTTTTTCGACAAATAAGACGTTTTTTTGCGAGGTGCACTATGACTACACAAGCTTTGCTGCGGCTTTCCGCCGACATTATAACGCGGTATTACAATAATGAGATCGAGCCGTTTCTGGCGGCCTGCCACCCGGACGTGCTGTGGATCGGCCCGGCAAATACACAGATTATCCGCACGCGCGAAACGCTCATCAAGGCGTTTGCCGAAGAGCACCACAGTCTGCGCTTTGAGATGCACGACCTTGTGACCGTGCCGCTCATGACGCCCAGCAGCAAGGTACTTGAGGTGCTGCTGTTTTTTGACGTAGACACCATTTGGCCGGACAACAGCATGCAGCGTGTAAAGCAGCGCATTCAGCTTTCGTGGGTGGTGGAAGGCGTGCAGCCGTTCATCCGCGTGTGTCACGTTTCCAATGCACTCGATTACGATGACCGCGATGTGATCTACCCCGTGCACTATGGAGAAGATCGTGTGCGCCTGGCGGTGCTTTCCGGCGAGGACCGCACGCCGCGCATCGTTTTAAAGGGCGCGAACAAGGCCATGCTGTACCTGCGCCCCGCGTATATCGATTACTTAGAGACAAGCGGCATGCACACCTATATTCACACACAAAACGACATACGGGAATCGACCGAGCGACTGACGGCGATCGATAAGCGCTACCCGGGACTGTTTCTGCGCTGCCACGAAAGCTACCTTGTGAACCCCGACCGCGTGACGGAAATCACCCGCTTTCATTTGACGCTTATAAACGGCATCACTTTGCCCATCCCCGAAAAGAAGTACACGACCGTTAAAAAGCGACTCTCGGAGATGCTGGCGAAAGAGAAATAAATTCCCCCACCGTTCATGTGGTTTCCCTCACCCCTATGGGATCCCGGCAACACCGGGTTATTTTTAACCTCTCGCACATAGGCAAAGCCTTACAAATCGTCCATGTGTTCGACCTCCTTTACCGCGCCTTCATACAAAATACAGCACTTTACGAATTTTTAAATTTTTTTAAAAAAACACTTGCTTTTTTCGTTTAGCTGTTGTATAATAATTGAGCACTTGAGAAGTGAATATATCGCGGGGTGGAGCAGTTCGGTAGCTCGTCGGGCTCATAACCCGAAGGTCGTAGGTTCAAATCCTGCCCCCGCAACCAAAAACCCCAGGTTTTGTTCCCTGGGGTTTTCTCTTGTATTTTTGTCGGACATTGCCAATAGCTACTGTCTTCATTTCGGTAATTGCTGTGCAATCAGCACTGTTTTTTCGCCAAAACGGACAGCAAAGAACCACTCCAGAGCTTCTCGGCTCCGGGGTGGTTTTTCGTCCTGACCCATATCTGACCCATACCGTTTTTCCCTGGGTTTGGGTCAAACTCTGGAGCGGATACCACCGCATACCAGCCCCTGGAATTTTTCTCACGGCATCCTCTGCCCCAGCACCCCATCCATCTTCTTCGCTGCCTCCCGCTGGGCTGTGGTGGTGACGTGAGCGTAGGTGTCCAGGGTAAACCCTGCGCTGAAGTGGCCCAGGACGGAGGAGACGGTTTTCACGTCTACCCCGTTTTGCAGGGCCAGGGTGGCGAAAGTGTGCCCTTACGGTATAATTACGACAAACCGGAAAAGCCCCGTATATCAAGGGTTTTCGGTTATCTGGCAAGGTTTTTCATCCTTTTCCAAACCGAAAAATCGAGCCCGAAGTAGTTATATTGTAGGGGGTGTTATAGTAACGACAAAAATAAAATACCGTTTGGGCGGGCTGTCAGCCCGTCCAAGAAATCAGGACATTTCCTCTGAAAAGAAGAAATGTCCTTTTTTTGTACCCAAAATCAGATGCCGACAGGAGGAACACAATGCCTGAAAAAGCAGTGCAGAAAGAACCGGGCAAAAAGCCGAAACCACAGCAGGAAGTGATCGTTCATGTTCCACTCTCCAGACTGCACGACTTTCCCAACCATCCGTTCAAGGTGCGGGACGACGAGGCCATTTAGTATTTTATTGTGCGGGATTTTCCGTATACGGATTCCCCGTGTACGGGTTTCCCAGATGCGGATTATCCGCGTGTGGATTTCCCCTGTGCGGATATTGCCACACGGAGACAGCAGAAAAATAATCCTTATGGCCTCTGAGAACTGTTAGCCGAGGTATGAATACGAGATACGGCAAGCCGTTCAAAAGCCGCTTATAGCGAAAGAAACCGCCCAAAATCGACCTTTATCTTGACAATTAAATCGCCCTGTTTATCTACCCATTCAAGGTAAAGAAAACCGCCTGTCCCTTTGGCCGATCAGCTCGGCCAAAGGGACAGGCGGTTTAGATTTACTGATTGCTAACGCACTGCTGATTTTGTGTCATTCTTTATTCGAGGTTGTCATTCATAATATTGCGGAATGGTGTGAAATCGTCCTCTCCCCTTTCGCTGTCCACCCCATCGTTGACGCGATGAAGTGGACGTTGTGCATGGGGAAAACGGTCTCCGTAAGCTGCCCAACCTCCAGATAGTTGCGTCCCAGACGGGACATGCCCTTGACAATCACGGTGGAGACTTTTCCCGCCTCCACCAAAGCCATCATCTTCTGGAATCCATTTCGGTTCATGGTGACACCGGAAACACCATCGTCCACGAAAATGCGAACATTCTTGAATTTGTGCCGCCAGGCGTAATCCAGAAGAAGGGCCTTTTGGTTGGAAATGGAGTTGCTCTCTCCCTCCAGCTCGTCACCCCGGGAAAAGCGTACATATGTTTGTACATTCTCCGATTTTCCGAAAGCTAGGGTAGCAAACGTGTGTCTCTCTGTCCTCGCAGAAAATTAGGTAGGCGTAGACCGACAGCTCACCGGGGGAAAGTTCCAGGGTGAAGATTTCGTTAGGCAAAAGAAAAAATCCTCCCTGCCGTAGTTTTCTCTTGCAAGTTTTTCTCATATTTTTTCAGCCGTCCTCCTTCCCGTTTTTCAAATTTTGTTTTGCGAAGCCTTTTTTTGTTTAATGCGGCTCAACTTTTGCGTGGGGGCAGGCCCTGCTTTTTTGGTACGCAAAAGGCCGGGATTGCTCCCGGCCTCCGCATAAAAATTCAATTTTTCACCAGGTTCTGGTCGAACCGCATCAAGATACTTGCCGCCTGGGTGCGGATGGCGGTGCCTCCCGCGTCGATGGTACCATCGTCGTGGCCGTTAATCAGCTCATTGCCATTGGCCCAGCTCATGGCTATCTCGGCCCAATCGGCTACGCTGCCGCTGTCCGGGAACTGGCTCAAATCACCCTCTGCCGTCAAGTCGTAGCCTTTGTACTTGGCGTAGTTATAAAGCATCTGGGCAAACTCCTGGCGGGTAATGCTGTCTGTGGGCTGGAAGGTGCCGTCCCCGTAGCCGGTGGCCACGCCGGTGATTCTGGCCCAATACACGGCATTGCCATACCATTCCTCGGCGTTTACGTCCTCGTAGGGGTAGCCCAGGTTCTCGCCGGAAAGGTCCGGCTGGCCCTCCAAATTGTAAAGAATCTGCGCGGCCATAGCCCGGGTCAGGGCGGTGGCGGGGGTCACGTCCTCAAAGGGCAGGGGTGTGGGGAGGAAGCTGGCCTCCACCGTCACCTTGCTGGCGGGCATGGTAAAGGTGTACTTGCCGTCGCCCTTATCCGTGAGGGTGATTTCCTCGCCCCGGCTGTCCAGGACGGTCAAGCTCTCCAGCTCATAGCCCAGGTCGGGGGTGGCGGTAATGGTGATGAGGGTGCTCCGGCTGGCCCTCTTATGAGATGCGGTGACGGTGCCGTACTCCGTGTCCGCCACGGTCACGGGATAGGTGGTCACCCCGCCGGAAGAACGCCGGGTCACAGTGACTTCGACGCTTTCACTGGCAAACTTGGTCCCGGCCGCTGCTGGGTACCGCACCCAATAGGTACCCGCGCTGATGCTGGATACTGTTTCATCGGTAAATGCCGTCCATGTAGCGCCATTATCTGTGCTGTATTCCATCGTGGTGTCTGCACCGTTGATTTTCAGGGTGCCGCCGGTGACGCCCTGGGGCGCAGCAGGCCGGGCGGGGATCGGGAGTTCCGCCGCCGCGCTGGCCGGCGCGCCGTCATCATCCGCCGCGTGGCGAATGTAGAGGATCTTTCCGGTGTAGCCAGCCAGGGAACTTCCGTCGGCAATCTCCGTGCCGGTGAAGTCCACCGCCGTGTTGACCTCATAGCCGCTATTGATCGTGATGGTTTCCGCTGTGTAGTTAATGGAATACCCCTCGCCCGTCTGCGGGGCGGCATAGGCAGTGTAGACCGTGACATCGGCGATTTGGGACGCCTCGGCGTCATCGGTTTCCGCCACGCGCACATAGAAAGTGTATTCCATGGCCGCCTTTAGGCCGGTAAATTCATGGGTACTGTTCCAATTCTGCTTGTCGGTGCTGTATTCCCATTCCGCATTATAGGGTAGGGTGATGGTGGTGTCCGTCGCGTCAATCCCGGTCACAGCGGGGGCTTGTCCCGGAGCGGCTTTCGTGGTGGCCTGGGCACGGGATTCCTCGCTGACGAAGTCGGGAGACTCACCCGATGTTACCGCTGCGTAACGGGCGTAGATGGTATAAGTCTTCTCCGCGGTCAGGCCGCCGAACGTCAAGCTGCCGTCCGTGCCCGTCTGCCACTGGTCATTATCCTCCAGCCGGTACTCCATGCCGGTTTCAGCGGTAATGGTGATGGTCGTGTCCGTCCGATCCGTGACCGTGGGCGCATCCGGGGCCCCGCGCCGGATGGGAATGGTAAACTCCGTCCAACCAGAGGGATTTTGGGTGATGTATTCCGCCTTGCGGATGTAGAATGTCTCACCGAGAGAGTCGGAGAGACCGCCGGAAAAAATCTCCGTCCCGCCGCTCTGGGCGGTAAAGACCTCATAGCCGCTGTGGATGGAAAGGGTCTCCTTTTCGTAGTCAATGGTATAGCCCTCACCGGCAACGGGCGCGGTCTGGGGGCCCCTGATGATCGTGCCGGTATTGACGACCGAGTTATTGCCCGCTATGGTCACCAGGCCGCTGCTGTTGTCCAGCGTGCCTTGGTTGGTCAGGACGCCGCTGTCGGTGATCGGGATGGTGCCTTCGTTGGTCAGCGTTATACCCGCCGGGATGGTCAAACTGGCGCCATCGGCGATGGCCAGCGTCTGGCCCTCTTCAACGGTAAAGCCCCCTGCAAGGGTTTGACGGCCGTACACCTGGCCGCTGCCGCCCTGAAAGATGATGCCGCTCCACTGGGACTGGTCGCTGCTGGGGTTGATGCTGCTCGCGTAGAGGATGGCATCGCCACCCGTGCCGGTGGAAAAGGTGTCGCCATTGATGCCGGTCCATCTTTCTGTAGCCGTTACCATGCCGCCGTAGATGGTAATCCAGTAGTCGTCGCCATCGAAGCCGCAGCCAATGCAGGCGCCGTTACCGCCGCCGGAGATGGTGACGGCGCCGTTACCGCCGCCGGTAGCCGTTACCATGCCGCCGGTGATGGTGATGTCGCCGCCGCTGTCGCCAGAGCCGCCGCCGATGCCGGCGCCGTCCCTTCCTCCGGTAGCCTTTACCGTGCCGCCGGTGATGGTGATGTCGCCGCCGGTGCCGCCGCCGATGCCGGCGCCGTCCCTTCCTCCGGTAGCCTTTACCGTGCCGCCGGTGATGGTGATGTCGCCGCCGGTGCCGCCGCCAATGCCGGCGGCGAATTCTCCTCCGGTGGCTGTTATCGTGCCATCATAGATGTTGATGGTACCACCTTCGCGTGAGCCGCCGGTGGCCGTCACATCGCCGCCGAAGATGGTGATGGTGCCGTCATTCGCGGGGGATTCATAGAGCTGGCCGCCGCCGAAGCCGGCGATGCTGGAGCCGCCGTAGATGGAGATGTAGCCATCGTGGCCATCGCCGCCGTCTCCACCACTGCCGTCATCTCCAACACGGCCGCCGCCAATACCGGCGCCGTTACCTTTACCGGTAACTTTTATATCGCCGCCGTAGATGATGATTTTGCCGCAGTTTTGGCCCGTTTCGCTGCCCAGCGCAGCGGCGTTTGCAATTCCGTCAATTTTCAGCTTGCCGCTGCTCTCTTTCTGCCCATAGATTGTCAGAGAGTTGCCCTCATTGACAATGATCGACTTGTTCGTGGTCATGCTGCAGCCATCTTCCAGAATCAGACAAACGTCCCCTTGGATCTCGATGGGTGCGTTAAACGTCACAGCGTCTCCCTTCCTGACGACATACCAGCCGCCCTTCCAAGTTATTCTCTCTACACTATCGCTGCTCTCTACGATGGTCGCATTTTTCGCACTACCCTCTATACGAGTTAGTGTTCCATCAGATAATAAATTATAATAGATATATTTTACATCATCTGCCGTTTCCGCCCAGGCCGGGGACGCCGGGAGCAGCGCAAACAGCATGCAAAAGCACAAAAGCACCGCTGTCAATCGTTTTCGCATGGCGATTCCTCCTTGGTTCCTGGGTTTGGGCCGCTCCCGCGGGAGCGGCCCGTTTTCTTCCGTTGCTCATTGTTACATACTCCCAGCAGGGAGCCGGGAAATTGGTGGTAATGGCGGCAGGAGCCGCAGTCAATGCTTGCTGGGTCATTGTCCACCATCTCGGCCTGGGGGCAGGCGTCCTCAATGGTTAACAGAATGGGACGGCCCGCCGTGGTGTAGACAGGCCCGTTATAGTAGCCCTCGTAGCTCTCCGCCTCTCTTTGGAGATGGTCGTCCCAATATACGGGAACTTCGATCACTTCCCCCTCAAACTCATGCCGCTTGACCTTTTCCATACCTTATCCCCCTTTCTCTCGCCCAGGGCCGTCCCCGCAGCAAGGGCGGCCAATATCAAAGCGCCGGAGCGGGCGCGGCGCTTTCGCTGCCGCTCTATTTCCTTGACCCGTTCCTTTACCAGCGCGACGCGGGTTTCATGGCTATACACTCTGCGGACCCCCCTCTCCCCAAACGCCGGGCCTTTCAAAACGCAAAAAGGGCGCGCCCCGCCCACGGAATAACCGTGGACGCAGCGCGCCCCTTGAAACGGCGTTATGAGATTCTTTTTGTACGCAGGAAAAAAGGACAGACTTATGCTGTCTGTCTGTCTGTCTGTCTGTCTGTCTGTCTGTCTGTCTGTCTGTCTGTCTGATTATGGGGGAGAAATCCCGTTTGTCAAGACTTATTTTGCAAATCTCCATCTCTTTTTTACCTGCATTTCTGCGGCAGACTCCGCCGCAGTTTGGGGCGGTGGTTCTATGGCCGCATTTTTATTATACAGGGAAAAAAGAGGGAATACCATCACCCATTTTGACCCCTAAAATGGATGACCCCTGGAACAGCTTTCAGGAGACATTTTGCCTATAAAAGCATATATTGTTTCAGGTCTTTTCGGTTCTGCACATTCAGCTTCCGCATGGCCTCGGAAATGTGGGTTTTGGCCGTATTTACCGATATTTTCAGGTGTTCCGCGATCTCCTGGGTCGTCCAGTCGCGGGCCGCAAGCATGGCAATTGCAAACTCCGTAGTCGTCAGATCGTCGGCCACATCGTGGCCTGTTCTGGGGTTGTGAACTCTACGCCACCCGGAAGAGAAACGATAGGTGATGTCAATAATCCTTTTGAAATCTTCCGGCCATTTTGGTTTGATAACCGCTTCCAGCATGGTCCCTAAAAGCCCGTGGTGTTCCCCAAAGCCCTCGATCAAGTCGTCGGGGCGGGCAATCTCCCAGGCGGCGAGCAGATGGGCCTCGGCCCGGTCCGTTTGTTTCATGCTCATGTAGTCCATGACCGCGATCAGATGTAAATAGATGGCGGGAATGGGATAGTCCGACGCGCCCATGGCAAGGGTGGCCTCCACAATCCCGGCGCTGTGGTCGTACTCCTGCTTCAAATAGAGGTAGTGGGCCTGGACATACAGGGCAAAAGCCCGCAGTCCCGGCGGCAGCAGGGGCAGGAAGCTCTTGGCCTGGGGCATTTCCTCCGGCAGCGGCAGGTGCAGCAGCACCGTCCCCGTAAACGAGATAAACGCCGCAGCCGCCCGAAACTCCGGCACCTGTTCCCCCGCGTTTGCAAGGGAAACATTCAATTCCCCCAGGGCAAACTCGGCCCGCTGAATCCGTTTCAGGGAGAGGTTTGCATAGGCATAGAGCAGGCAGGCGGACAGCCGCGCCCCCATGTCGGGGCTTGTGAGGTAGGCTTCCGCTTCTTTTGCCGCTTTCTCCGGGTGGCCTGTGAAGTAGTGGTATTCCGCTGTGGCTATGTCCCGCCGTGGGCCGGGAGCCATGACCTCCACCGTATCCCGGCACTTTCCCGGCGCAAAGGCCGTATTCATCAGGGGCATAAAGTTTGCCTGGTCTATCAGCGCGCCGGAAGCGGTCTTTACCGGGGCAGACTTCCCTTGCCTGCGCGTCTGGCGGGGGTCAGCGGGCTTCTCCGCGTCGGCGGGAATAGCCCAGGCTTTCCCCACCCGCTGTGCGCCGGATATACGCCCCTCGGCGCAGTATTGGTTTATTCTCCGTTCCGACACGCCCCATTTTTCCGCCATTTCTTGGGTAGATCGATAATTCGCCATATCCACACCTCTTGCTCAAGGGTTTGGCTTTGCCCTTTTTAGTATAACTCCGCGTCAGGTCCAGCCGCAACCTCTTTCCCTTGGATTTTTCTTTCAAGCAGTTGACTGCGCCCACCTCGCCGAGTATAATAGAAGCAGAAAGGGCGCTGTTGCAAACTTGTGACGGTTAGCCCCAACTGGTTAACATTTTTGGACAAATGCTAGCCGCTGGTTGCCGCCAGCGGCTAGCACACTTTTGGGGCAAACACTTATGGCCAGCGCCAAAACGACGGCCAAGCATATTGCAAAGCGCAGAGCTTTCGCCCCGCGGCTGTTTCCCATAAGTATCACCCCCTCTCTGCATGAAATTTTGAGGTGGCCCTCCCCTATTTCCGGGTAAGCAAAAGGCTGGAACTTCTTCCAGCCTCCGCATAAAATTCAGTTTTTCACCAGGTCCTGGTCAAACCGCATCAGGATACTTGCCGCCTGGGCGCGGATGGCGGTGCCTGCCGCGATGACTTCCATAACCTTGTTCTTCTTCCGTTTGGCTTCTTCCACGCTCAGAAAACTCCGCTTGGTGGGGGCCACCTTCAGCACGAGCCGCTGTTTTCTCATAGCTGCAATTTCCTCCCGTAGAATTCTACTCGCTGGTTGATCTCCGCGTAGTCGATCTCTCCGGTCTGTAAGTACTTTTGCACCGTGTCCCAATCCGGGATCCCCGCCCGGCCGCCGATACGGGTGCACTTGATGCAAGACGCACCCGTGGCCAGCCGCGCGGCCTCCTTGGGGAGCAGACCCCGCAACAGGCCTACCACATAAGCCCCGTGGAACACGTCCCCGGCGCCCACGGTGTCCACGACTGGAATCTGGAAAGAGGGTACTTCAAAATACCCATCCTCCGGGCTATACCCCACGCATCCCTTGGGTCCCAAGGTAAAGATGACGATGGACGGCCCTTTTTCACATAGGAACCTGCAGTTCTTCTCGTACTCCAGGTCCCGGAACAGGGCGTGGTAGAAAAACTCGGATCCGATAAACACATCGATGAGTCCGATGTTCTCCATCATCTCCGAGGAGTAGCTGTCCGCGTCTACGATTACCCCGGCGCCTGCCGCCTTGGCACGGCGCATGGCCTCCAGCGAGACCGCCGTCACATGGGAGATGAAGAACCATTGGCAGTCCTCCAATATCTCCTGATCCAGCTCCTCAAAAGTCGGCGGCTGAGCCGTCCCGCGCCGGTACACGATGGTGCGCCCGTTGGTCTCCCGGTCGCTGATGACGATAGACAGGGACGTGGTCTCCCCCTCCCGCACCTTCATCCCGCTGACGTCGATGCCGTGGCGCTCAAAGTCCCGGATGCAGAACTGCCCGTAGTCGTCGCTGCCCACCGCGCCCATCATGGCGCACTTGGCCCCCAGGCGGGCGCAGGCCACCATCCCGGAGGCCACCTTCCCGCCGCCCTGCCAGCTCATGTCCCGCACCCCTGTACCCCCGTTGGGCTTGGGGAACACGTCCACGTTCACCGCCAGGTCCACGCAGGGCATGTCGTACCCTGCCACTTCAAACCGTTTCAAAACAATTCCTCCTAAAGGCCCCCTGTGGGCCTTCCCTTAAAATGAAAACTTGTTGGGGTTTAAAAGCCGCATCTTCCCCCGCACAAACTCGATGGCGTCCTCCGCCGCCGCGTTCATCAGGCCGAACAGGTTCCCCTTGGCCTCTCCCGCGGCCACCTGCTTCTCCACGCTGGCGTAGCAGGCCCGGAAGTACTCCGTGGCGATGTTGAACTTGCTCATGCCCAGCCGCACGCTCTCCTGCAGCTGCTCGTGGGGGATGTCCGAGCACCCGTGGAGCACCAGCGGGATGGGCAGCGCTTTCCGCAGCGCGGCGATCCGCTCAAAGTCCAGGTTGGGCGTCTGGACGTAGGCCCCGTGGGCGTTGCCCACCGCCACCGCCAGGGACCCGCACCCGGTCCGCTCCACGAACTCCACCGCCTGCTCCACGTTGGTGTAGTGGTCCGCGTTGACAATGTCGTCCACATTTGCCCCGGATCCCACATGGCCCAGCTCCGCCTCCACGTCCACGTTGAACACGCCTGCCGCCTGCACCACTGCCGCGGTCAGCGCCACGTTCTCCCCATAGGGCAGGGCCGAGCCGTCCACCATCACCGAGGGGAACCCGTCCCGCACGCCGCCCACAGCGATGCCGTACCCCGCCGAGTGGTCCAGGTGTACTCCGATGGGTACCTCCGACTTCTCCGCGAAGTCCTTGGCGATGGACGCCACATGCTTTAAGGCGATGTACTTCTCAAACCCCGGGTAGAACTGGATGATTACAGGGATCCGCTCCCGGCCCGCCGCCTCCGCCACCCACTTGATGGTCTCATAGTTGCACACGTTCACCGCCGCCACGCCGTAGTGGTCCTCCGTGGCGTGCCGCAGCAGGTCGTTGACCTTTACCAATGGCATCTCAAACGACTCCTTTCTCTCAGTCCGCTGTGTTGGTGTTGAAGAACAGGGTGTAATGGGGCAGGCCCTCTGTGAACTCCCGGCTGGCCCGGTCGATGGCGGCGTAGTCCTCCTCTGAGAACTGCCACCCAGAGGCCTGGATATTCTCCGCTGCCTGCTTCCCGTTTTTCGCGCCCACAATGGGAGCTGTGATCCCTGGCGCCTGCAGTAGCCAGGCGATGGCCCCCTGGGCCGGGGTCTTGCCGTATTTGGCGCTGATCTCCTTCAACACCTGGGTCACCTCCAGGGCGCGATCATAGTTCTCCGGCTGAAACAGGGCGGCGCGGCTGCGGCCGTCCGTGAAAGTGGCACCCTTTTGATACTTGCCAGTCAGCAGGCCCTGAGCCAAGGTGCTGTAGGGAATAACCGCGATGTCATTTTCCAAGCTGAACTTCAAAAGCTCCTCGTCGTACCGCCATAGCAGGCTGTAGCAGGGCTGGATCACATCCACCTGCCCGTACTCCATGGCTGCCTTCATCTCCTCTAGGGAGAAGTTCGAAAGCCCGATGGCACGGATCTTCCCCGCTTTCTTCAGCTCCGTCATGGTCTCCATCCGCTCCTGAATGCTCACTTCCTCCTCAGGGATAGGGTAGTGCAGGAAGTACACATCCAGATAGTCCGTCCCCAGGCGGGACAAGCTGTCCTCACAGGCCTTCACCATCTTGTCGTGGTCCATGGACGGCTTGAACACTTTGGAGATAATCTTCACCTTGTCCCGGCCGATTCGCCGGGCGGCTTCTCCCACCACCCGCTCGGAGCGCCCGCTGCCGTAGATCTCCGCCGTGTCAAAGGTGTTGACCCCGTTCTCATAGGACACCCGCAGCGCCTCCAGGGAGCTCTCGTCCTCCGTGGCCCCAAAGTAGTCCCCTCCCATGGCCCAGCACCCCAGGATAAGCTCCGATACCTTTACTCCGCTTTTACCCAGCTCTTTATAGTTCATTTCCTTTCGCTCCTCTCTTTTTTGAGCGGTCCTAGCTCTCTCCAGGCTCTTCGGTCCAGAAAGGGCAAGGTTATTTCCCGCCCGCGTTTGTACGATACACTTGTTTTTCCTTGAATTTAGCGATTTCGAAATGTCAATGAAACGTTTTTAAATGCCTATTTTATGCAGAAAGCCCTATCAGCCAAACATTCACTTTGACTAATAGGGTTTCTGCTAGACGTTATCCCTATATTTTAACAAAAAGATGCATTTTACTCTGCATTATAGCGGTCCACGGCGCTCTGCCACACAGAGAGCAGATCAGCCAAACCGGCACCTTCCAGCTCACTCTGATAGCTCTCCCAGGACTCATCGGTCACGCCGTTGAGAACCCAATCCACCACATAGCGGTCCACAATGTCGGAAATGGTGGGCTGGATTTGAGAAATGCGGGAGGACTCTTCCACAGAGAGCATCACCTTGGGCATAACGCTGTCAGCGTATTCTTCCATAATCTCTTCCTTGCCGTTGGTGATTTGGCCATTGATAATTATGGGGGCGTCAAAGGTACACATATCGTAGTAGGAGTCCTTGATGATGAAGGAACCACGGCAGGGCGTGGTGTTCTCGCGGGCGGAATTTTGGCCGTCGGCGAACTCGCCTTGAGGAAGTGTGTTGCCGTTCTCATCGGTGGGCTTCAACAGGAAGCCGTCCTCTTCCTCCACAAATACAGAGCCCACAGAGCCCCAGTTAGAGGTGATAGCCAGCTTGGGATCACGGTTGATGGCTTCCAGCATCAGGCCGATGACATGTGGGAACTCGCAGTTGGTGGTGATGGCAGTGTTGGAGGTGTCTTGCAGCTCGGAGTAATTCAGGCGGAAACCGGTGCTGCCGCTCTCACCCTCCAAGCGGGGCAGGGCCTCATACTGGTTACGTACATCGATGTTGTTGATGGAGGCGCTGCCACCCCAAGTACTGAAAGTGCCCACTGTGGCCACATCCTGCTTCAGCAGGGAGTTTTCGAAAGACAGGCTAGTGTCGGCCTCGAAGGAGCCATTCCAGATCAGGCCCTCGTTCCACAGCATATTGAAGAACTCCGCAGTCTTGCGGAAGGCCTCGTCGGTGGCGGAGAAGGCGACCTTGCCGTTCTCGTCAATGTACAGGTGATCGGCGTAGTTGTTGCCGCCGCAGTAGGAATCGGCCTGGCCGAAGCAAGCGGTGAAGCGGTAGAACAGGTCGTTAGAGCCGAAGGTGTCGTGGGCGCCGAACTGCACAGCCAGGGGATACTCGTCCTCCACGCCGTTGCCGTTCAAGTCGCCGGCATCGCGGAAAGCCTTCAGGACTTCTACCCATTCGTCAACCGTGGTAGGCATATCCAAGCCAACCTGCTCCAACCAATCGGTGTTGATCTCAAAGGGGCCGGGGGTCAGCACCATTCCCGTCATCTCTTCAATGTAGGGGAAACCGTATATATGGCCGTCTGGCGCTGTGGCAATTTTGCGGTATTCGGGCTTACTCTCCAACAGGGCCTTGTACTCGGGCATATAGTTGTCGATGATGTCCTCGGTGGGGAGGAACACGCCCTGGTCCGCATATTGGGTGACAAAGTTGCTGGACTGGCCGTCCACAAAGTTCCAGAAGCAGTCAGGCAGCTGGTCACCGCCGGCGGACAGGGTCAGGTTGATCTTCTCGGCGACGCCGTCGTAGGGTACATCCTGCCATTCAAAACGAACTCCGGTGAGTTCTTCCCACTGCTTGACCATCTCCAGCTCGGTAACGCCCCGGGTACGGCTTCCGGTGTAGTGGACAAACATACTGATCTTCCCATACTTTTCTTCAAAGGCATCGGGGTCGGGGATGATGGGCATAGTGCCGTCCAGGTTGATTAAGCCCAGGCTTACGGCCTCCTTCTCCTGGTCGGTCAAACCGGGGTATTGGGTCTCGTCCACCTCCGCAGCGGAGCCATTGGAAACGCTGGAATCACCGGCTGCGCTGGAAGTCCCGCCGGATGAGGTGGAAGAGTCGCCGCCTCCGCCGCAGCCGGCAAGGCTTGCTACCAGCAGACTGAGCGTCAGGCACATGGCCAACAAACGTTTTTTCATTGTTTTTTCCTCCTTGCAAAAAAGTTTTTCTATCCTTCTTACTTACCCTTTCACCGCGCCGACCATCACGCCTTTTGCAAAGTATTTTTGCAAGAAGGGGTAAACTATCAGCAGCGGGGCCGCGGCAAGTACGACGGTACAATATTTCAGCTGCTCCGCCAAGCGCTGGCGCATGGCGATCTCCTGAGCGTTGCTGGTGATAGAGTTGACCTGGTTGGATAACACCAGGTTGCGAAGCACTACCTGTAAGGGCATCTTGTCCTGCCCAGAGAGAAACATCAGCGGGTTGAAGAACTGGTTCCACAGTGCGGTGGCGTAAAACAGGCACATCACTGCGATGATAGTGGAGGACAGGGGAATGACGATGCGGAAGAAAAACACAAAGTCGTTACACCCGTCAATTTTGGCAGCCTCCAGCATCTCTATGGGAATACCCGTGTCGAAAAACGACCGGCACACAATCAGGTTGTACACCGAAACAGCCACCGGCAGCGCCACCGCCCAAATGGTGTCGTAAATATGTAGGTTTTGCACCACCAAGTACAGGGGTACAATGCCGCCGTTGAAGAACATGGTGAAGGTAAACAGGAACATAATCACCCGGCGGCCCGGCAAGTCCATGCGAGACAGAGCGTAGCCGGCTGGAATGGTACAAATAAGCGAAATAATGGTACCCACGAAGGTGTAAATCAGCGTGTTTTTATAGCCCGTCCACAGAGGGGCATAGCTGAAAGCCCGCTTGTATCCATCGATATAGGGGGCTTCCGGGTACAGCAACAGCTTGCCAGTGTTGACCACCGTGGGGTCTGTAATGGAGGCGAGCAGCACATAATACAACGGATAGACAATGACAATGGTGATCAGCGTCATAATGATGGCATTGACAATGTCGAACACACGGTCGCCCGCGGACTGCTTAATCGGTCTGGTATTCTTTTTAAAAACCGCCATAATGCTCCCTCCTCCCCTAAAACACGCTGATATCGCTGAAGCGCTTGGACACAAAGTTCACCAAGACCAACAGGATAAAGTTGACAACTGAGTTGAACAGGCCTACCGCTGTGGCAAAACTGTACTGCGCCTGCTGCAAGCCCACCTTGTACACATAGGTGGAAAGCAGCTCACTGACCGTGGTGTTCATGTTATTCTGCATCAAAAAGGCTTTTTCGTAGCCAACGTTCATAATGTTACCCACGTTTAAAATTAGCATCAGGATGATGGTAGGAAGAATCAACGGCAAATCGATGCGGAGAATCCGCTGGAACCGAGTGGCGCCGTCCACAATGGCCGCCTCATAATAGTCGGTGCTGATACCCACCAAAGCCGCAATGTAGATGATAGCGTTAAAGCCCATGCTCTGCCACACCGATGATCCCACATATAAAGGCCGGAACCATTCGGGCAAGCTGGTGAAGAAAATCTCTTTTCCACCCAGGTCGGTGATGATGCTGTTGATGAGGCCGTTGGCGGAAAACAGTAGCGAGATAATGCTGACGATGATGACCGTAGAGAGAAAATAGGGTGCGTAGGAAATAGTTTGAATTGTCTTGCGCAGCTTTCCTCCGCGAATCTGGTTAAGCAGCAGGGCAAAGATGATGGGAACTGGGAACCCGACCACCAGCGTCAGCAAACTAATGATCACTGTGTTCCAAATGGCGTTCACCGCGATGCTGGTGCTAAAGAACGTTTCGAAATGCTTTAAGATCGGGTCTGCCCAGGGGCTTCCCAAAATGCCGATGTTTCCCTTGTAATCCTTAAAGGCGATCAACAGGCCATACATGGGATAATAGGCAAACAAAATCAACCAAACCACGGCCGGCAACAGCAACACATACAACTGCCACTTTTCCAGCACTTTTCTGACTGTGTACTTGTGTTTTCTACCCTCCATATCGGGCTCCATCCTTTCCGATTTGTCTCTAGTAACGCGAAACGCATTACAAGGTAAACAGCTCCAGGGCCTCGACCTCCACTTCCCCGTCGATGGCGAACAGACCAAACCGGCGGTCCTGATAGTCGTACATCCGGGCGTTCATGGCGATGTCGTCGTTGATGTAGACAACCAGGACGGTCCCCTCCACAAAAACCTTCAACTTATATTCCTTCCCGGCTTCCAGCCGAAGGGGACGCTCCATTTCCACCGCGTAGGGGAACATTTTGCCGCCCTCTCCGTCCTCGCCCCAAAAGCGAATGCCCGAAACATACTCCAAACGATTGCGGGCCGGTTCCAACACCAGATAGTAGCCAGTGTCGTAGTTTTCATCCACTTGCAGGGCGATGCCGAACTGTCGGGTCCCTGGCTTGAATTTTAAAGTGGCCTCCAGTTTGCACTGCCGTGGCACCTGGTTCATCAGTATACCACCAAAGCCTGTTGGCGAAG
The DNA here is from genome assembly GCF_032490475.1 of Neglectibacter sp. CSJ-5. NCBI lineage: Bacteria > Bacillati > Bacillota > Clostridia > Eubacteriales > Oscillospiraceae > Neglectibacter > Neglectibacter sp. CSJ-5. The sequence continues at coordinate 54,853 of NZ_JAVYJC010000003.1, forward strand.
AGAGAACGCCTCCCTGACCCGCCGGCTGCCAGTTTCCTAGCAGGGGCTCCACCTTCAACGAAGCTTTATGTCCCAAGGCGGTGTCTACATGGGGCTCTGGCGCCACCCGTAGCGTGCCATCGGGGTTTTGCAACACCTTGTGTACCACCATGTTGCCGCCCCAATCCCAGGCGCACACGTCCTGACTAATGCGGTTGGCCGGGTTGAACATCTTTTTGGGCAGCTCCTTGGTGGGATTCCAGCCGTAGATATACCGGTCCTTTCCATCGGTTCCGGTTTTGGCGGCATAGTAGGCGCAAGAGTCGAAGGTGTCCTGCTCCGGGGTGATCCACGGGCCGTTTAAGGATTTGCTCATGCGATACATAGTGGTGAACCGGTCGCAGTAGTTGGAGAACACCAGGTAATACCAGTCGCCCATTTTAAACAGGTCGGGACACTCGCAAGCGCCGTCCGCAGCCATAGGAGCGTACAGAGGCTGCCGGTACTCCCACGCAGACAAATCCAGCTTCTTGCTGGCGCACAGACCCACACAGGCTCGGCGTTCAGTCTTTCCTATCACCGAAGTGGCCAACAGCATCCACCACTCCCCGGCCTCTTCATTCCAAAAGACAAAGGGGTCGCGCCACTCGGACAAATCATAAATTTCCCCATCAGGTGGGAGCACTTCGTCTAGGATCTCCCAGGAATCCAGGTCTTTGCTCAACGCATGGCGGACAAACTGGCGGCGGGGGTTATCTTTAAAGGTGCAGTAAAACATATGGTACACACCGTCCACCTTAATAACTGAACCCGTACCCCCTTTGATGTGGGTAGGATGCTCTTGAAAGTGGAGGTGGTCCTGGGTGGTGAGCATATGCCAGCCGTCCTCGTGGCCGGCGTTACCCCGAGTATTTTTCAAAAAGAACGGTTTAAACTTACCATCATCGTAAAACGGGATCACATCTCCCAAAACGGCTTTTCCAGGTCGGTAAAACAACTCCATAGGTTCCCCTTCTTTCTCATGCGATATTTTATCAGGTCCACAGGCGGATATTATCAAAACGGGCCGTTCCGTTGGAGGCGAACAGGCCGAACAGCTGGTGACTGTAGTCATACATTCGGGTGTTCAGGGCAACCTGCCCGTCTAAATAGGCCACCACGATAGAGCCCTGGATGAACACCTTCAGCTTATGAGGCATATTGGGTTCTAGGGCGATGGGGCGTTCCATCTCCACATCGAAGGGGAAAGTCCAGCCGCCCTCGTCATACATCCGCAGGCCCGATTTCCACTCCAACCGAGCCCTGTGGGGCTGATAGCTGAGGTAATATCCCGTGCCGAACTCCCGGTTCACCTGAAGGGCCACGCCAATCTCCCGCACTGTTTCAGAGAAGGTGAGGTCCATTTCTAGCTTGCACACCTCCGGTACCCGGTTTTGGAACAGCAGTGTGCTAAATCCGTGGGGATTTCCCGTGGCGGCAAAGGTCTCTCCCACTTCCCAGGGGCCGTTCATGGGGGACAACGGAATTTTGTTGTGGATTGTCAAGGCCTGGTCCACCGCGTCGGGCACAGTGACACCCAACGTGCCGTCGGGATTTTGCACCAACCGATGAACCACCATAGCCCCACCCCAATCGAAGGAATTGTAATCCTTGCCGGGGTAAATAGGAGGATTGTAATCCCAGTTGTTGTAATACCGGGTTGGGTTCCATCCGTAGAGATAACGGTTTTGGCCATCGGTCCCGGTTTTGGCCGCGTAGAAGCAGCGGGTGTCGAAGCTGTCGTTAGCCGGGGCGATCCACGGACCATTAAGAGATTTGCTCATACGATAATAGGTTTGAAAACGCCCCGTGTACTGGGAATAGATGAGATAGTACCAGTCGCCTATTTTAAACAGATCGGGACACTCGTGAGCGCTGGTGTGCATACGGGGGGAATAGAAAGGCGGATGAATCTCCCAATGGTGTAGGTCTTGAGAGACGCACAGGGCTGTACATCCGCGGCGGGCCGTTTTGCCTCGCTCCTTGGCTGCCAGCAGCATCCACCACTCTTTTGCGCCCTCGTTCCAAAAGACGAAAGGATCGCGCCAATCAGTCAATTCGTAGATCTCCCCGTCGGCGGTAAAGCTCTCTTCCTCCAAGGTCTCCCAGTGGGCCAGGTCTTTGCTAACAGCATGCTTCACCGTTTCCCGTTTTGGATTTTGCTTAAAAGTGCAGTAAAAGAGATGATACATTTCATCCACCAGCAGCACAGAGCCTGTTCCCCCTCGAATTCCCGTGGGAGTCTCGGTAAAGTGCAGATGGTCTTGGGTGGTGAGCATAGTCCAACCAGAGGTGCTATCATCTCCAAAGTAGCCTCTGTTCCCCTTGAGATAAAAGGGCTTAAAGCAGCCTTTATCGTAAAAGGGAATCACATCTCCTACCACCGCGTTTTTGGGCTCGTAAAACAACTCCATACGCCAAACGCCTCCCCTTTCTTTTTTGCCAACAGAGGTACCCCTGTTCTCAAAAAAATGTGGTTTTGTAAATTTCCGCTTGACAACGTTGTCAATTTGAGTTAAAATACACCTTAAAGGAAAGAGGTCTTTTTATCATTCTTTTCTTTACCTTTAAACAGCACAGAGCTTGCTTTTTTGCTAAGCGTTTTACACAATGATTACGTTGTCAAATCGTTTTATGTAGTTATTATAGTCGCAATTCGTCCGTGTGTCAAGAGCTTTTGAAAATTTTTTGAAATTTTTGTCTATTTTTTTCACAATGGAGGTTTTAATATGCCAACCAGCAAAGATGTTGCCGTTTTAGCGGGAGTGTCCCCAGCCACAGTGTCCCGGGTGTTCCGAGGGGAAACAGTGGTGAAGGAAAAGACCCGCAAGTTGGTTTTAGAGGCAGCCCGCCAGTTGAACTACACCCCTAGCCACGCCGCCAGTATATTGAAAAAGAACAACAACCATACAGTGGCCTTTTTAGATCCTGACCCTCGCAATCCCTTTTACATCCAAATGATCTCTCAAATTGGGGAGATCCTCCAAGAACAGTACGGCTTTTCCTTGTTGATGGCGCCTGATACCCACTATGACAAGCGGCTGATCCCCGCCATTCAAACGTTTCTCTCTTACCGGGTGGAGGCTATTGTGTTCTCCCCCATAATGAGTCGCTTAATCCCCCAGCTCTCAGAACTGCTGACTAAGGAGCAAGACTGTAAGTTTTTACAGCTTCACAGCAAGTGCTATCCCCAGGTGGATTCCATAGCCTACAACGATGTGCTGGGTATGGATATGGCTACCTCTTACCTGCTGAGTCAGGGCCACCGGCGTATTTTGATTGTTTCAGATGACGTGGATCGCATTCAGGGGTGTCACCAGGCTTACCGCAAAGCAGGCATCACTTCCCCGGAAATTCCTGTGGTCCCCTTGCCTGTAGGGGTCACCGCCCAAGAGGTGTTCCAGTGCATCAAAAAGGCTCGCCCCACGGCCATTATCGCGGTTTCCGAAATGCTGGGCCTGGCCACCTACAGCGCCTTATCCCGGCTGGACCTGCGAGTTCCTCAGGATGTGAGCTTGATCGTCTTCGATGACACTGCCTGGACTCAGGCTATGGGAATCACGGTCATTAAGCATGACGACCAAGAGGTGGTCCAATACGCCGTAGATCGCCTGACCGGTCTTATCGACGGCCGCTACACTCAGGTGGATCACCACATTATATTGCCTTATTTGGAGTATAGAAATTCTGTGCGCAAAATACTCCCTTAATCTTGCCTTTTGTTTTCCGTGGATTTCTATATAATCAAGGCAGAGTGGCAAAAGTATCTGCTTCATTCTATGATCGGAAGCAATTCTTTTTTAACATGGAAAAGGATGCTTTAATTCTAACCGCCGATTCCACTTTGCCTGTTGTGGGCGGATTCTCTGGCCCAGAAATTCCACTGTGCCGTTTCATCATCCAAACAGGGGATCTCAACACCAAGACAAAAATGTATTGGGAAGTTAAAACCAAAACATTTTCTGTGCTAGCTAGAAGCCAATCCAAAATTTGACTTTTTATAACAGATTTCCCATAGTAAAAAAATGAAATCCAAATATATACGACAAGGTAACGGAGAACTTTCCACAGGCAGAGACCATAGTGGCCGATGCTGCCTACAAAACACCCCATATCTGCAAGAAAGTGTTTGACGATGGGCGAGTTTTATCCACAGCCTATAAGCGGCCCCAGACCATGAAGGGCGGGCACGAGTGGTGGAAGTATGTCTACGACGAATTCTACGACTGCGTGATCTGCCCCGAATACCAGCCGTTAAAATACAGCACTACAAACCGTGACGGATACCGGGAATACAAGAGCGATCCGAAGAAATGCGCCAACTGCCCGACCAGAGAACTGTGTACCCATTCCAAGGACTGTGGCAAAACAGTGCAGCGGCATATCTGGAAGGACTATGAAGAACTGGCAGATGACGCCAGATATACGCCAGCGTGCCAGGAGCTTTACAGAAAACGCAAAGAGACGATTGAACGTGTCTTTGCAGATGCAAAAGAAAAACACGCAATGCGTTATACACAGTACAGAGGCCTCACACAGGTGACAAACTGGGTGAAGCTTAAGTTTGCTGCCATGAACCTGAAAAAGCTGGCAACATGGAGGTGGAACGACCAGCACCATCTCTTGATTTTCCACACTTTCTTCTGCGAATATGCCAAAAACCCGGTTGCTGCGTAATATGCAACCGGGTTTCTCGACAAGCTGAACAACCTTCGGTTGTTGTGAAATGCCTGCGGGCGTGAGGAGATTTATTTCATTTCATATTGCGGCGAAGACGCAATATATCACAATGCACAGCACACTTGTGTGCGAAGCGTTATTTCACATTTTGCGTCAGCAAAATATTTCACTAAAAATAAACCGATGGCGACCGTCCAGCCCCGACCGAGCCGGCAGGTGAGAACGTAGGAGATTATGGTGAAATTTGCTTTACGGCAAGTGAATTGTTCGCTCCGTGAACGTTAAAACCCCGATTCCGCACATTAAACGGATCGGGGTTTTGTTCTGTACTTATAAATCTCTGTATTTCTTTACGCGGCGGACTTTTTTGTTTTTACGGTTCATCAGGATGGCAAGGATAGCATACGCGGCAGCCAAGACCAGCAAAATGGTGGCCGTAACGATAAACCACGTGGAGGTGAGCACCTCCTGCCCCTGCTGCAAAACCTGCACGATCTCGCTGCGCTCCACGCTTTCCGCGGCGACGAGCGCAACGGTGGAAAGCTCCGTGCCGTTATAATAGAACGTGGCGGTACCGACGTAATCGCCCTTTTTGATGGGCGCTTTCACGCTTTCGGGCAGATCGAGCTTTGTGGTGATGGCGCCGCTTTCCAAACTGCTCGGCAGTGTTGCGGTGAGATTGCCCTGCGCCAGCACCTGCAGGCGGTCTTTGCCCCACGCGTATTTGAGGCTCACCTCGCCGAGAAGCTCGCCGTCCGTAACGAGCGTTTTGTTTTCGATATTCAAAAATGCCCAGCGGAACAGCGTCGCAGCATCGTACATTTCGCCGTGATAATCGATATGGTTGCCCTCGCTGTCGATATACGGGCTGCCCATGCAAACGACAAGGTAACTGTACCCGTCATACGTAGCCGTGGCGGAAATGCAGTAGCCGGATTCATTCAAGGAGCCGGTCTTTACGCCGGTGGCATAGGTGTAATACTCATCGTCATAGCTCAAAAGCATGCGGTTCGTCGTGGTGACGGTGCGTTCCTCGCTTGTCATGTTCGTCGGCGGCTGCGTGTAATACGTCTGCGAGGTGACGTCCGTAAAATACGGCATTGTCAGCGCATACTCCGTAATGGTCGCCATCTCACGCGCGGTGGTGTAGTGGTTTTCATCATACAGGCCGTGCGGGTTTACAAAATGCGTGTTCGTGCAGCCGAGCTCCGCGGCCTTCTTGTTCATCAGCTCCACACAGCTCATTTTGCCGTCACCGTTTTCGTCATACTGCGGGTCGTCGGCCGTGATATTCAAAGAATCCACATATTTTGCAAGCGTCAGCGCGGCATCATTGCCGGATGGCACCATCATCAGGTTCAAAAGCTCATAGATGGTAAAGCTTTCGCCCGTTTGAATTTCCGCCAAAGACGAGCCCGTGCCCTCAAGCTCCTCGGCAACGCTTTCCGGCACCGTAGTGCGCGTGTTTTGCAGGTCGCTGACCGTTTCCGCCGTGACGATATACGTCATGATCTTCGTCATGGAAGCCATGGGGCGGCGCTCGTCCGGATTATATGTATAGACAACGGTATCGGTGTCGAGGCTCACCATATAGATAGAAGCGCTGTTCGGGTCTGTGAGCTTATCGCACGGAAAGCCCATTTCGCTGCTTTTGGCCACGACCGTGTTTGTCGTTGTGTCGGTTTCCGAGGTCGAGGTATCGGAAGCTGTGGAATTTTCGCTCGCGGTGCTTTCGGCTGTATCGGCCAAAACGCCGGTCGTCAAAACGGAAAGCGACAGCAAAACGCTTGCGCATATCGATAAAAATTTATGTTTTCTCACTGTTTATCCTCCAACGGACATGATATAATACTGTTAACTATTTTATTATTATAGCACGGTTTGACACCCCTGAAAAGGTGCTCGCCGGCAAATTCAGAAAAAAGTCAGATTAAAAATTTGAAAGGAGACGCTATGCAGCTTTTACATATTGCAGACCTGCACTTCGGCAGGCTTTTGTACGGTCGCAGCTTAATGGATGACCAGCGGCATTTTGTGCGGCAGTCGCTTTTGCCTGCGCTGGATGAATATAAGCCCGATGCGCTGCTCATTGCGGGCGATCTGTACGACCGGCAGATTGCCTCGGTCGATGCGATTCATTTATTCGACGAGCTCATCGATGCGCTGTGCGAACGGAGCATCCCCGCCGTCATCATTTCCGGCAACCACGACAGCCCGGACCGCATTGCGGTGGGCAAAAACCTGCTTGCGCGGCACGGCATCCATATCATCACGGAGCTTAAAGACGCGTTTACGCCGGTCGAGATCGGCAACATACAGATTTTCCCGCTGCCGTACTTTGAAAACGCCCAGATGCGCGATTTTTTAGGCGATGAAACGCTGCGCGGCGCGGGGGCCTGCATGCGCGCGGCGGTAGAAAAAATGGAGAAAGCGTTTGACCCCGCGAAAAAGCACGTTTTGGTCGCGCACTGCTTTGCGGCGGGGGCCTCCACCTCCGATTCCGAAAGCCGCCTTTTCGTCGGCGGCGCGGGCGATGTGCCGACAGATGTCTTCTCCCCGTTTGACTATGCGGCGCTCGGGCACCTGCACGCGGCGCAAAGGGCAGGCGACACGGCGCGCTACGCGGGCTCACCGCTCAAATATTCCGTAGACGAAGCGCACCAGAAAAAAAGCATGACGCTCGTCACGCTCGGCGACACGGTGGAAACAATGTGCATTCCCGTAACCCCTCTGCACGACGTAAAGCGCATAGAGGGTACGTTTGCGGCGCTGCTCGAAAACGGGCAGGCAGCGCCCAATGAAGACTATGTGGAAATTCTGCTCACCGACGACGAGCCGGTTTTCCGCCCGGCCGACCGCCTGCGCCCCTATTACCCGAATGTACTCGGCGTGCGCAGCACGTGGTTTTTAAAGCAGCACGCAGGCACGCAGGCGGAAGCCGATCTGCACAGCCGAAGCCGCGCGGAGCTTTTCCGCGGCTTTTTAAAGGAGGTCTGCGGTGAGGAAGCGCAGCCGGAGGACGAAGCGCTGCTTGCGGAAATTCTAAAGGAACTGGAGGGCGATGCAACGTGAGACCGATCCGTTTGGAGCTTTCGGCGTTTGGGCCGTATCTGGAGCACACCGTCATTGATTTTGAAAAGCTGAACGAAGCGGGGCTGTTCCTCATCACCGGACAGACGGGCGGCGGCAAAACGACGCTGCTCGACGCCATGAGCATCGCGCTCTTTTATAAATCGACGGGCGGGCGGCGCACGTTTCAAGATATGCGCTGCCTTGCCGCCGCAGACAGCGACCGCACCGAGGTCGTCTATCATTTTGCGCTCGGCGAAGACGAATATTGCTTCCGCCGCGCGCTGTACCGCCGCAAAAAGCGCGGCAGCGACGATTTTATCACCGAGGAAGAAAACGAGTGTAAGCGCCGCACGGCAGACGGCTGGGCGCTTGCCGCTTCGGGTGCGGCGCGCAATGTGACAGGCTACGCGGAAAATCTGCTTTCCCTCACCGCCGAGCAATTTTCGCAGGTCATCGTGCTGCCGCAGGGCAAATTCATGCAGCTTCTGCGCGCGAATTCCACCGAAAAAGCAGCCATTTTAAAAACGCTTTTCTCCTGCGAGCTATGGGAGCGCATTGCGATGAAATTTACGGAGCGGCAAAAAAAGCTGTACGCAAAGCGCGAAACGTGCGAGACAAAACTGAAATCGCTGCTCGAAAAGCATGGCGCGGAGACCGCCGAGGCGCTCGCCGTGCAAACGGAAGCGCTTCGATCAGAATGCACACGGACCGAAAAAGCGCTCGCCGCCGCGAAAGAAGCACTGACTCTCGCACAAAAGCAATACACCCGTGCACTGCAATTTGAGCAGTGCCAAAAAGCCGAGACCGATGCCGAAGCGCAGCTGAAAACCGCCGAAACGCGGGCAGCTTCCGCCAAAGCGCAGTATACGCGCGCCGAGCAGAACCGCGCGGGACTTACAAAGCTGACCGCCGAAAAGGACACGCTTTTAAAACGAAGCGAACAGCTGCGCGCAGAGCAGGAACGCAGCCTGCAAAAGGAGCAGCTTTTAAAAGAACTGCGCGCCGAGGAGGAGCGCGAACGCGCCGTGCAGAAGCAAGCAGAGGACGACCGCCAAAAGCTGCCGGAGGTACTGCGGCGCATCGCGGTAGGCGAAGCATTCACCGAAAAGGCCGATGCCGCAAAAGACCGGCTCGCGTCGCTCTTACAGACGCAGACCATCTTAAGCGAACAGCTTGCCGCGCTGAAAACGCGCAGTGACGCCGCCAAAGCCGAAGCGCAGTGCAAAAAATTGTGGGGAGCTGCCGAAGACGCGGCGCGCACCGCGCGTCTGACCGTCGTGGGGCAGGATAAGCTGCTCTCGGCGGCAGAAGCCAAATGGAACCAGAACAGCGCCGCCGCGCTCGCCACAGGGCTCACGGACGGCACGCCCTGCCCCGTTTGCGGCGCGGTGCACCACCCCGTGCTCGCCGTGCCGTGCGCAGGTGAGACGACAAAAGAAGAACTTGATGCGCTGCGCAAAAAGCTTGAAGACCTGCGGCAGGAGCAAAGCCGCGCCGAGCAGACGGCCGCCGCCGCAAAAGCGCGGCACGAGGTCGCTTTCGCGCAGCTAAACGTTGCAAACGATGCCGCAAAAAGCATCACAGAAAGTGAAGAGGTGCTTACCGCGACCTACATTACGGCGCAAACGGCGCTCAACGAAGCGCAAAAGCTTGCAGCGCAGGCACCGGCCGCACACAAGAAACTTGAGACACTCAAAGCGGAACGTGAAGCGCTTATGCAGGTCGAAAGCCGCCACAACGCCGCGCTTGCCGCTTGCCGCGCCGCTTTAGAAGAAAAGCGCCGCCAATTAAGCGCCATGGACGCCGTGCGCGATGCGGCGCAAATCACCTTGGAGATGGCCGAAATCCAAAAGCGCATTCGCGTGCTTGAGCAGGAGACCGCAGCGCTTGATGAAGCGTTCCACGCCGCGGAAAACGCGCTTTCTGCCGCAAACGAGGCCGTAAAAGCTGCCGCACAGCAGATGTTCGCCGCAAAGGAAGCGAAAAATGCCCTCGGCGCAGCGCCGGAAAAGGACCTCCCGCAAAGCAAAGCGGAGCTGGACGCGAAAAGCACCGAAACGCAGACGCTTTCCGTGCAGCTTGGGCGCTTTGGCTCCGACCTGCGCACCATTGCGGAAAGCGCCGCCGCCGTGCAGCAATACACGGAGGAAGCCGCCGCGCTCGACGTACAGTACAGCCGCGCAGCAAAGCTTGCGGGGTACGTGACCGGCCGCAGCAACGCCTTGCGCGTGCCGCTTTTGCAGTACGTACTCGGCATGATGCTTGATGAAACCATTCAGAGCGCAAACCGCTTTTTCTCCGTTTTAAGCCGCGGGCGCTACGCTTTGCAGCACAAGCAGGGCAAAAGCGGCGCGGGCTACGGCGGGCTTGACATTGAGGTTTTGGACGGCATGAGCGGCACGTGCCGCTCCGTAGAGACACTTTCGGGCGGCGAGCAGTTTTTGGCATCACTTTCCCTTGCGTTCGGGCTTTCGGACGTCGTGCAGAGCTACTCGGGCGCGGTGCGGCTTGATTCCATTTTCATCGACGAGGGCTTCGGCTCGCTCGATACCGACACACTCGATACCGCCATGCGTGCGCTCGAGAGCATCCGCCAAAGCGGGCGCGTCGTCGGTATCATCTCTCACGTTTCGGAACTGCAAAGCCGCATCCCGACGATGATCCGCATTTGGAAGACCGCTTCGGGCTCCGCCGCAGCAAAAGTCATCGCGGAAGACTGAACCGTTTTTGAACAAAATGAAAAAGCTGAAATGCAAATTGCAAATCCGCCTTTATTATGCTATACTGAAAGCAACTAAGCGCAGGATTTTCTGCGCGGCCATGCAATGCTAAAAGAAAGGATCGCTTCCGGGCTCCTTCGGAAGCTTCGGTGAATGAATATGGTAAAGCTTTATGACGGCGGCGTTTACCTTGTGAACGGCACAGAGATCGTGCCGGAAGCCGCTGCACCCGAGACCTACCAAAAAGACACGGCAAAACAGGGTACCATTGCCTATTCCATTTTAAAAGCACACAACACCGCAGAGGATATGCAGAACCTGCGCTTAAAATTTGATGCGCTCGCCTCGCACGACATCACGTTCGTCGGCATCATTCAGACGGCGCGCGCCTCCGGCATGGAGAAGTTCCCCATCCCCTACGTGCTCACAAACTGCCACAACAGCTTGTGCGCCGTGGGCGGCACCATCAACGAGGACGACCACGTGTTCGGCCTTTCCGCCGCGCGCAAATACGGCGGCATTTATGTGCCGCCCCACATGGCGGTCATTCACCAGTACATGCGCGAGGCCATGGCGGGCTGCGGCAAAATGATTCTCGGCTCCGATTCCCACACGCGCTACGGCGCGCTCGGCACCATGGCTATCGGCGAAGGCGGCGGCGAGCTCGTCAAGCAGCTGCTCGAAAACACGTACGATGTCGCGTATCCCGGCGTTGTGGCGGTGTACCTCACCGGCAAGCCGCGCCCGGGCGTGGGCCCGCAGGACATCGCGCTTGCCATCATCGGCGCGGTGTTTAAAAACGGCTACGTAAAAAACAAGGTCATGGAGTTCGTCGGCCCCGGCATCAAGAGCATGACGACCGATTACCGCAACGGCGTGGACGTCATGACGACCGAGACCACATGTCTCACCTCCGTCTGGTGCACAGACGACGACACGAAGGCGTACCTTGCAAAGCACGGCCGCGCGGACGATTACCGCGAGTTAAAGCCGGCCGACGTGACATACTACGACGGCTTGGTCTATGTAGACCTTTCCACTGTAAAGCCGATGATCGCGCTGCCATTCCACCCGAGCAATGCGTTTGAGATTGACGAGCTGAACGCGAATCTCGGCGACATCCTGCGCGAGGTAGAAAAGGAAGCCGCGCGCTTGACGGAAGGCAAGGATATCGAATTCAGTCTGACGGATAAGATCACCCCAAAGGGCTTGCAGGTGCAGCAGGGCATCATTGCGGGCTGCGCGGGCGGCACATATACGAACGTCATGGCAGCAGCGCACATCTTAAAGGGCGCGCAGTGCGGTCAGGGCGAATTCACACTGGACGTCTACCCGTCCTCACAGCCGGTGTTTATGGACCTGCTCGCAAAGGGTGCCATTTCCGACCTCATGGCGACGGGCGCCATCGTGAAGACCGCATTCTGCGGCCCGTGCTTCGGCGCAGGTGATACACCGGCGAATAACGCGCTGAGCATCCGCCACGCCACACGCAACTTCCCGAACCGCGAAGGCTCCAAGCCGGGCGCAGGCCAACTGAGCGCCGTCGCACTCATGGACGCACGTTCTATCGCGGCAACGGCGGCAAACGGCGGCATTTTGACCTCCGCCGAAAAGTACGCGGACGACTACGAGGCACCGGAATACAATTACGATGATTCCTCCTACCGCGCCCGCATTTACAACGGCTTCGGCAAGGCAGAGCCGGAGGATAAGCTCATCTACGGCCCGAACATCAAGGATTGGCCGGAGCAGGAGGCACTTGCGCAGAACATTCTGCTGCGCGTCTGCTCGAAGATCATGGATAAGGTCACAACGACCGACGAATTGATCCCGTCCGGCGAAACGTCTTCGTACCGCTCTAACCCACTGGGGCTTGCGGAGTTCACACTCTCCCGCCGCGACCCCGGTTACGTGCAGCGTGCAAAGGATGTCCGTGCACTCGAAAAAACGAGACTTGCGGGCGAAGCACAAAGCGATGAAGCTCTGAAAAGCGCACTCGGGAAAGTGAAAAACATCCTGCCCGACGTCGATGAAAAGACAATCGAAATCGGCAGTGTCATTTACTGCGTGAAGCCCGGTGACGGCTCCGCGCGCGAGCAGGCGGCAAGCTGCCAGCGTGTCTTGGGCGGCCTTGCGAATATCTGCTCCGAGTATGCCACCAAGCGCTACCGCTCCAACGTGATGAACTGGGGCATGCTGCCGTTCCAGATGAAGAAGGAACCCGCCTTCGAGATCGGTGATTATATCCTCGTCCCGAACGTTTTGGATGCCATGGACGGCGATATGCAGAGCATTAAAGCGTATGTGCTCGGCGATGAAGTAAAGGAGATCGAGCTTTACATTGCCCCGATGACGGAAGACGAAAAGAAAATCGTCAAAGCCGGCTGCCTCATCAATTTTAACCGCAAGAATTAAAGTAAAGCATAAGAAAACGGCGAGTCCTGTTCAGGATTTCGCCGTTTTTTCGTCTTATGAACCTCAAAGTTTTGCTCAAGCTTTTTCAAGAAGCTTAAACCGAACGCACACGTTCGGTTACAGAATCCAAGGGCAAAGCCCTTGGTCGACTTCCGCAGAAGTCGAAATACCTTTTGCCTCCCCAAAGACTAGGAAGGTAGGTTCAAACGTCCGGGGGACGTTTGAACCGTAGGGAACTCAGTCGTATGGGTTCCCAAAAAGGCGGCATGCCGCCCTTTTGCTATACACCGCCTTATTGCTTGCTTTCAAAAAATGCAATAAACCGGTTCCAGTCCTCACGGCTGAAATAGTGCAGACCGGGACGGCGGTGATAGCCGATGCGGCCCGCGTACAGGTTAAAATCGTAGTCTTCTGACGTTTCTTCATAGGGAAACGCCTCCTTGTCCCCCGCTGCCGCCGCATAGCAGCTCAAAAGCTCGGACGCGGGGTCTGCCCAGTCGTCGCCCGCCGCAGACGCCACGTATACATAGCGCGGCGCAATGCTCGCGAGCAAGTAGTGCTGGTCAAACGGCAGCGCGTCCGTTTTGCCGACATACTGCCCGAACGATTCGCTGAACCAGAACGGAAACTGCCTATAAATATCGTCAAGCTGCTCGCCTTTTTTGCCGCGGAACAGCGCCGCACCGGCACAGCCGGAATCGTTCGAGTAGCCAAACGCGAAGCGGGTATCCAGCGCAGCAGTGAGCAGTGCCGTTTTGCCGAGGCGCGAATGCCCGCACACAACGGACTTTGCGCAGTCCAACCGCTCGTCGTGCTCGGCGTAATCCATGCAGCGCATCGCCGCCCACGCCCACAGTGCGATTTTACCCGCGTCATGCGGCGCGCGTTTTCCGTTTTCATACAGAACACCCGCAAGGCCGGAGGTGAAGTCGCCGTCGTCGCGCGTCACATCCTCATAGCCGAACGAAAGCACCGCAAAGCCGTTGTCAATGAGCTCCTCCGTCGGCATGTAGCGGTCCGGCACATCGCTTCTGAAGTTGATGTGGACAAAAAACGGGTGCGGCCCCTCTGCGGTCGGCACAGCCAAATACACCGGGAACGCAAAATCTTTGCCGTTTACCACAACGCGAAACGTCAGCTTTTCCAGCGTCGCCTTGCCCGCGCAGAAATTATCCGCAACGCCGGGCTCCGCTTCCCAAACGAACGATTCCGGCGCCTTCGGCAAGCAGCCGTATTCCTCCCGCTGCAAAAGCTCCAGCATCTCCGTGCGCGATTTCAAACTCGGCACATTCCTCTTTTTCAGTTCATTCATAAACATACAAACGCCCCCTTTATGCGGTTATTGTAGCCGTCCTTTTAGGCGTTTGTCAATCTTCAAAACCACCAAAAAAGCTGCCCTCTCTTTGTCAGAGAAGACAGCTTCGTTTTGTTTTACAGGCGTTTTACGCGCTTTCCTCTGCGTGCTCGAACTGGCTGTTGTAGAGGTTTGCATAGAAGCCGTTTTTTGCGAGCAATTCTTCATGCGTGCCCTGTTCCACGATGTCGCCGTCCTTCATGCAGAGGATGAGGTCAGCGTTGCGAATCGTCGAGAGGCGGTGCGCGATGATAAAGCTTGTACGGCCGCGCATCAGGTTATCCATCGCAGTCTGGATGGAAAGCTCGGTGCGCGTATCGACGGAGCTTGTCGCTTCGTCAAGGATCATGATGCGGCTGTCAGACAAAATCGCACGGGCGATGGTGAGCAGCTGCTTTTGTCCCTGCGAGACATTCGTCGCTTCTTCATTGAGGATCGTGTTGTAGCCGTCCGGCAACGTGCGCACGAAGTGGTCAACCTGCGCCGCTTTTGCCGCCTTGATGACCTCCTCGTCCGTCGCGTCCAAGCGGCCGTAGCGGATGTTTTCCATGATGGTGCCGCTGTAAAGCCACGTGTCCTGCAGAACCATACCGAATTCTTTTCTGAGGTCGCCACGGGCAAACTCCGTGATGTCCTTGCCGTCAAGGTAGATCCTGCCGGATTTAAGGTCGTGGAAGCGCATGAGAAGCTTTACCATGGTCGTTTTGCCTGCACCCGTCGGGCCGACAATAGCAATCTTCTGGCCCGCTTTCACATCGGCGGAGAAATCGTGGATGACAGTCTCGTCGGTGTCTTCGTAACCGAAGCAAACGTGGTCAAAGCGAATGTCGCCGCGGATATTGCTGTTTTCCACGGTGTATTTCGGTGTTTTTTCGACGATCTCGGGCTCATCAAGGAAATTGAAAATGCGCTCTGCCGCCGCCATGGTGCGCTGCACCTGACTTGAGATGCTTGCCATCTGGGTGATGGGCTGCGTGAAACTGCGCAGATACTGGATGAACGCCTGAATGCCGCCGATAGTCATGCTACCGCCTGCCGCCATAGATGCGCCCAAAATGCACACCACAACGTAGCCGAGATTGCCCACAAAGCCCATGATCGGCTGCATCAGGCCGGAGAGGAACTCCGACTTCCAGCCCGCGTTATAGAGCTTTTCGTTTTCGCACTCGAATTTCTCCATGGAGCGCGCTTCGCCGTTAAACGCCTTCACGACGACGTGCCCGCCGTACATTTCTTCCACGTGGCCGTTCACCGCGCCGAGGTATTCCTGCTGGCCGACGAAATATTTCTGCGAGGATTTCACGATGCGTCCGACAAGCAGCAACGAAATCGGGACAATGCACAGTGCGACAAGCGTCAACTGCCAGCTGATGGAAAGCATCATAATAAGCACGCCGATGATGGAGCACACAGACGTGATAAGCTGCGTGATACTCTGGTTAAGACTCTGGCTGAGCGTATCAACATCGTTCGTGATGCGGGAAAGCACGTCACCCTGACTCGTTTTGTGAAAATACGAGACGGGCAGGCGGTCAATCTTCTCCATAATGGCGCGGCGCATGTTGTACGAGACCTTCGCCGAAACGCCGGACATCGTAAATCCCTGAATGTAGGAGAACAGCGCGCTCAACGCATATAACCCTACAAGGAACAGTAAAACTTTCGCGATATAGCCAAAGTCAATGCCCTCCGCAGCGCCGGTGATGATGCGCATCAAGCCGGCCGTCAGCTCATCGGTCGCTTTTGCAAGGATCTTCGGGCCGACGATCGTGAACACGGTGGAAAGCGCCGCGAAAATGACAACAATGAGAATTTTGAATTTAAACGGGGAAAGATACGAAATAAGCTTTTTAAAGCTGCCTTTGAAGTCCTTGGCTTTTTCGGTGGGCATCATACCTCTGCCGGGCCCGTGCGGACGCGGTGCGTTTCTTTTCGGTTCGCTCATGCCAATTCCTCCTTTGAAAGCTGACTTTCCGCAATCTCGCGGTATTCCGGGCACGTTTTCAAAAGCTCTTTGTGCGTGCCCTTGCCGACGATTTTGCCTTCATCCAGCACTATGATCTGCTCGGCGTTCATGATGGTGGAAACGCGCTGCGCGACGATGAGCACGACAGCATTTTCCGTGTATTTCGTCAGCGCACGGCGCAGCTTTGCATCCGTTTTGAAATCGAGCGCGGAGAAGCTATCATCGAAAATATACACCGGCGCTTTTTTCACGAGCGCACGGGCAATGGCAAGGCGCTGCTTCTGGCCGCCGGAAACGTTGCTGCCGCCCTG
Source organism: Neglectibacter sp. CSJ-5 (assembly GCF_032490475.1). Classification (NCBI taxonomy): domain Bacteria; kingdom Bacillati; phylum Bacillota; class Clostridia; order Eubacteriales; family Oscillospiraceae; genus Neglectibacter; species Neglectibacter sp. CSJ-5. The sequence continues at coordinate 71,389 of NZ_JAVYJC010000003.1, forward strand.
CGCGATGGAGCTTTCCACGCCGTTCGGCAATTCGCTGACAAATTCCGTCGCCTGTGCGCAGTCGAGCGCTGCCAGCACCTCGTTCACATCGGCATCTTCCTTGCCGTACTTGATGTTGGAATCGATTGTGCCGGAGAACAGCACGGCCTTCTGCGGCACGTAGCCGATGTTATCGCGCAGTTCCTTTTGCGAAAGCGTGCGGATATCCTTGCCGTTCAGGTAAACTGCGCCGCCGGTGACGTCGTAAAAACGCGGGATGAGGTTGATGAGCGTCGATTTTCCCGCACCCGTCGCGCCGATAAACGCCGTCGTTTGGCCGGGCTTTGCGGTAAACGAAATGTGGCTCAAGGTATCTTCCTCGGCGTTGCCATAGCGGAAGGAAACGTCGTCAAAACGCAGCTCACCGCTTTCATTACCGAGTGTAACCGGGTTTTCCGGCTCTTTAATGGAAAGCTCCGTCGTCAGCACCTCCTGCACACGGTCTGCGGAAACCATGGCGCGCGGCACCATAATGAAGATCATCGCAATCATCAGGAACGACATGATGATCTGCATTGTGTACTGGATATACGCCATCATGTCGCCTACCTGCATGGTGGATTCCGCAATGGCGTGCCCACCCACCCACATAATGAGCAGCGTGACAAGATTCATGATGAGCATCATGATCGGCATTGTAATGCTCATCACGCGCTGGGTAAAGCGGTTTGTGCGGGTGAGGTCTTCATTCGCCTTATCAAAGCGCGCCTCCTCGAATTTCTCATTCGTAAACGCGCGTACCACGAGCATGCCGCTCAAATTCTCGCGGCTGACGAGGTTTAATCTGTCCGTCAAACGCTGCAAGCTCTTGAATTTCGGCATTGCAACGTTTAAAAGTACGACGACAAGCCCCAGTAAAACGATGACCGCGAGCGCGATGATCCAGCTTAACGAAACGCTTTTTTGCAGCGCGAAAATAATGCCGCCCACGCCCATGATCGGCGCGTAGCACATCAAACGCAGACCTATGGAAATAAGCATCTGCACCTGCGTCACGTCGTTCGTCGTGCGCGTGATGAGCGAGGCGGTGGAAAATTTATCGAACTCCGTGTTGGAGAAGCTTTCCACCTTGCGGAACACATCGCTGCGCATCTGCTTTGCCACGCCGGACGAAATGCGCGACGCGAAGAAGCCGACGAGCACCGCCGCCAGCACGCCGAGCAGCGCAATGCCGAGCATCTCGAGACCCTTCATCACAATGTAGTGCATCTGCTTCGCGTCCAAATCGACGCCGAGTTCCTTATAGAACAGCTTTGTAAACGTCGCGCCCACCTGCGAGCCAATCATCGACTGCGCGCTTTCGGCTGAATCGATCGCTTCGCTGAACGTCTCTTTCGGCATCTGCTGTAACATGGGGATAACAGCATAAAGCTGACGCATATCCATGTCCTGCACGCCGCTTTCGGTGTCCACCGCCCGGCCGGTCTGCGCGCCGTAATCCTTCAGAAATGTCATGAACGCATACGCCGCTTTACCGTAGGCATCGCCTACCGCCTGCACGTCTGCATCTTCGCTTAAAGCGACCGCATCAATGTCCTTGATATTCTCGTAGGTTTTCGCAAGCTTCGTCTCTTCATCGCTGCCGTGCTCCACGGGCGTGTAGGCGTTTTTGAACGTCCCCGCCTCCGCGTCGTTCATAAACAGCGTAAATAAGTCAACGGCCTGTTGGTTCAAAACCGCAGGTGCAGCCTCATCCACGCCGCCAAGCTGAATGCCGGTGTTCACAATGTCGCTCATCAGGTTCGGTAATGTCAAGTCACACATCGCCTGCCCGAAAAGCAGCAAAATGCACGCCAGCACCAGCGCCGCAAACGGCTTTAGGTACGTTTTCAGCAATTTCATTCGGTTTTCTCCTTTCTCATCTCCGGGTATCTGCCTGTCTCGGTAAAGTTTTCAAGGTTTCGCCGCATTTGCTCTATGACGCGGTGGAAGACCTGCATGTCTTCCGGGCTGATACCGGCGCACATTTTTTCATAATATTCATGCTTCAGCTCTCTGCACCGCTTAACAGCCGGCTCGGCCTTCGGCAACAAAACCAAATGTACCATGCGACGGTCGTTTTGGTCAGGTTTTGTTTCAATCCATCCGCCGCGCACAAGGTGATCTACCGCCTTACTCATCAATGAGCGCGAAACACCCATGCGCCGCGCAATGCGCCCGGCCGTATCGACCTTTGTTGTGGAAAGGCACATGATCACACCGGATTCCACCGCGGAAAGGTCTTCATCCGCCAGCACCTTGCGCAGCTCCGTATTGATGATGCGCGCGATCTGCGTTAAGTGCTCCGCAAGCCCGTCGTGAAACGGCACGGCCGTACACGCTTGCTCGTCTCGCTTCATTCCTCGCACCTCCTGTTGCTTACTGCTGAACATCGCCAAAAGTTCTTAACGATGTCCATTCCCGGAAACAGTTTAAAACTAAATTGTTCATTTTTGAACTGTTAAGGAATGAACATATTATAAACCGATAAAAACAAAAAAGCAATGACTATTTTGTGAACAAAGATGCCAAATTATATTTCAGAAAACCATATAACCGAAAATAAAAAAAGACCCGCAAACACAGCGAACTGCATTTGCGGATCTTGAATTAGGCAATTATAAGGTGAAGTAAATTACTTCAGTTCGACCTCAGCGCCGGCCTCGGTGAGCTTCGTCTTAAGAGCCTCAGCGTCGTCCTTGGAAACGCCTTCCTTAATGGTCTTCGGAGCCTCGTCAACCATAGCCTTAGCTTCCTTCAGGCCCAGGCCGGTAGCTTCCTTAACAACCTTGATAACGTTGATCTTGTTTGCGCCAGCAGACTTCAGAACAACGTCGAACTCGGTCTTCTCTTCAGCAGCCGGAGCAGCAGCGCCAGCGCCAGCGACCATAACCGGAGCAGCAGCGGAAACGCCGAACTCCTCTTCGATAGCCTTGACCAGCTCGTTGAGCTCGAGAACGGTCATGGACTTGATTTCTTCAACAAACTTTGCGATATCAGCCATTGTAATATCCTCCTAAAATTTTGAATTGAAAATTATCCTGCAAACTTATGCAGTTTCCTGAGCCTTTGCAACTTCACTAAGTGCAATAGCAAGACCACGCGGGCCGGATACGAGAACGCTAAGCAGCATCTGAACAAGACCTTCCTTGCTCGGGAGATCTGCGATTGCAGCGATCTCTGCCGGAGACATGACCTTACCGTCCATGTAGCCGGACTTAATCACGAACTTACCGTCGGAATCCTTTGCAAACTTGTTCAGGATTCTTGCCGGAGCGATCTGATCCTCGTGGGAAACAGCCAGAGCGGTTGTGCCTTCGAGAACCTCGGACATACCCTCGATCTCGGTGCCTTCGATAGCACGCTTGAGAAGAGTATTCTTAACGACAGTGTACTCAACGCCGGCTTCACGCAGTTCCTTACGGAGCTTTGTGTCGGCCTCTGCAGTGATACCCTTGTAGTCTACGACAACACCGGATACGCTGTTAGCGACCTTATCCTTCAGCTGAGCAACAATTGCCTGCTTTGTTTCCAAAACGCTTTTACTGGGCAAAATATTCACCTCGCCTTTCAGTTATGATTTGGAAAAGCGCCAAAATGAACGATTTTCCTCGGTGCGAAAACTAAAAATGCCTTCCCACTTACCGCAGGAAGGCATAAAAAGTACAAAGTAACTTTTCCGCTCCCTCGGCAGGCGGCAAAACCTTTCAGCCCGGAAAACCGGTGCACCTGCTGTCTTAGGTAAACAGCTTTGTAATTATAGCATGGCAGAAGAACTCTGTCAAGCCTTAAATTTAAGATTCAGACGAATCTTAGCCAACCTTGTTCGGGTTGATCTTCACGCCCGGGCCCATCGTTGCAGCAACAACGCAGGAACGGATGTACTGACCCTTTGCAGCAGCCGGCTTTGCCTTGTTGATGGCTTCCAGCAGCGTGTTGAAGTTTTCCGTCAGCTTCTCTGTGCCGAAGGAAATCTTGCCGATCGGGCAGTGGATGATGTTGGTCTTGTCGAGACGATACTCGATCTTACCGGCCTTCGCTTCGGTGATTGCACGTGCAATGTCCGGAGCAACGGTGCCGGCCTTCGGGTTCGGCATGAGGCCGCGCGGGCCAAGGATCTTACCGAGACGGCCAACCATACCCATCATATCCGGGGTCGTGATGAGGACGTCAAAATCCATCCAGCCTTCGGACTGGATCTTCTGGATCATATCATTGCCGCCGACGAATTCAGCACCGGCTGCACGAGCCTCGTCTTCTTTCTCCGGCTTGCAGATTGCGAGCACGCGGACGGTCTTGCCCGTGCCGTGCGGCAGGACGATAGCACCGCGGACCTGCTGGTCTGCATGACGGCCGTCAACGCCCAGCTTTACGTGGACTTCAACGGTTTCGTCGAACTTTGCTGTACCAGTCTTGACACAGAGGTCAAGCGCTTCCTGCGTATCATAAAGGCGGCTGCGCTCGATGAGCTTTGCGCCATCGACATACTTTTTACCGTGTTTCATTCATGTTCCTCCTAAAGTGGTAGATATCGGATTCTCAGAGAGTTTCCTCCCACCCGGGTAAAATCAAATCAATCGACTACTTCGATGCCCATGCTGCGTGCAGTACCGGCGATCATGCTCATAGCACTCTCGATGGATGCAGCGTTGAGATCAGGCATTTTCTGCTCGGCGATCTTCTTTACCTGCTCGCGGGTAATCTTTGCGACCTTTGTCTTGTTCGGTGTGCCCGAAGCTGTTTCGATGCCGCAAGCCTTCTTAATAAGAACTGCTGCAGGCGGCGTCTTTGTTACAAAGGTAAAGGAACGGTCTGCGTATACTGTGATGACGACCGGGATGATAAGACCAGCGTCGCCCTTGGTGCGCTCGTTAAATTCCTTTGTAAATGCCATGATGTTAACACCGTGCTGACCGAGAGCCGGACCAACCGGTGGTGCCGGGGTAGCTTTACCGGCAGGTATCTGGAGCTTAATAAAGCCCGTAACCTTCTGAGCCATTTGTTTGCACCTCCAAAATTCGTGGTTGATGGCGGAACGTCCGTGAAAATTCAGGCGTTCCTCCCACAGGGGGACGTATCCCCCTCAATAAAAAGCGGATTACCGCAATTTACCGTGTGTTATTCCACCGGTTCCGCCTGGTCAAGTTCCAGGTCAACCGGGGTTTCACGTCCGAACATCGAAACCGTGACGCGAATGTGGTTCTTGTCCACATCAATCTCTTCCACTGTTCCGATAAAGCCCTCAAGCGGGCCGTCGGTAATCTGGACGCTGTCACCGACATTGTAGGAGACTTCGACATTCCTCGTCTCCACGCCGAGTCGCTCCACTTCTTCATCTGTGAGCGGAATCGGCTTGGAAGACGGGCCGACGAAGCCCGTGCAGCCGCGGATATTGCGAACCGCGTACCACGATTCATCCGTGAGGATCATCTTTACAATGACGTAACCCGGAAAAATCTTGCGTTCCACTTCCTTGGTCTTGCCGTTTGCGGCAACTTCTGTGACCTTTTCGGTGGGTACGCGAATCTCAAAAATCAAATTCTGTAAAGAGTGGTTTTCCACCGTCTTCTCCAGATTTGACGCAACCTTGTTCTCATACCCGGAATAGGTATGAACCACATACCATTTTGCTTCGTCCGACATTTCGATTCCTCCGCTTCTCAAATAAACGCGCGATCATTCGCGCTGCTTATTTCGCCACTTGCATGACGAGACCCAGCAAATTCATGAAGACGGTATCCAGCAGGAAAATGAAGAGACCAAGCAGGATGATCGTCGCAAGAACGACACCCACATTTTTGAAAACGTTCTTCGGCGTAGGCCAAACGATCTTTTTGATCTCGCCCTTGCAGTCGCGGAAAAACTTTCCCGCTTTCTTCGTAAAGCGAACAAAGCCGTTTTCTTTTTTTGCTTTTTCGGCCATAACTTCGTTCCTCGCTTTACTTCGTCTCTCTGTGGAGCGTGTGCTTCTTGCAGAATCTGCAGTACTTGTTCATCTCAAGTCTGTCGGGATCATTCTTCTTGTTCTTCTTTGTGTTGTAGTTGCGCTGTTTGCATTCAGTGCAAGCTAAAACGACCTTTACTCTCATGACGGCACCTCCCGTTTTACGGAAAAAATTTGGGATGTTCTCCCAGCCTCCCTCAAAATTTGGGCGCAAAAAAATAGCCCCCAACTTGAGGTATACCTATAATAGCATAGGATATACGCCGCTGTCAAGAGCTATTTTGAGATTTTATGCGGTTTTTCAGTTGCTCAGGCGTGCCTCCACCTTTTTGCCCTTCTTCTTTACCTTTTCGGGCTTGATGTTCTTGCCGATAAGTTTTCTGGAGTGCTTATACACCTTCTGCAAGTCGCAGCCGTCCGTAAAGTTCGCAATGATATTCCGGATAGCCGCCTCGTCCTTAATATTATTCAGAACGCCGAACTGAATGACTGCACGGGTGTCCATATCACCCGCGGCGTACATGTCGCAGAAAATGGTGCACATGCGCTTCATGGGCTCGCTGTCCTTATAGTTCTTCGCAAGATTCTCGCACTTCGGCGCAACCTTCTCAGCAGCAAACAGTGCCGTGCGCACCTGACCGTACACGATGCGTTCCTCGTTCATTTCGTCGCGCAGCTCCGGGAACACCGGCACCAAGCGGTTGAGAAAGAACTGCGGATCCGCGTTGTTCTCTTCGTCCTTCTTGCGGCGCTTCTTCGCGGTCTGCACGAGCTCGCGGCGCTTAGAGCCCTGCACGAGCTCAAGAAAGTCGTTCGCGATGCTCTCCGCGTCCTGCATGGTGTTTTCACCTTCATCGAACAGCCACATGGAAAGCTGACGCCAGTCGCCCGGCTCCTTCGGGGTTTTCATCGTCGCGCTGCGCAGCACAAAGCGCCGCTGCTTCGTCTCATAGAAAAGGCCGTAGGCCACTTCGCCCGTCGTAAACATCACGCCGCGGCCGTTGTCGGTCTCCAGCGCCACAGCTTCGCCAAAGCCCTGCTCATTTAACGCTGCCTGCAATTTTTCCTGTATCAGTTCAAAAGCTTTCTGCTCCAAGTTATGATCACTCCGTTACATTAGTAATTTAGAGTATAGCACAGTTTTCGCGCATTGTCTATGAAAAATCCATGAATTCCCGGAAACTTATTTTTTATCGAAACGTAAATCCATTGCCATCATGCATTTTATATGCTAATATAGGCTCGTATTGAAAATATGCGGGCTCGGCCCGAAACAGAAATGAAGGAAATCGATTATGACAGAATACGGCGGCGCTGCCGCTTTAAAACAGAATAACCTCGCCGCTCTGCGCAGCGCGCTGTACCACACGGATTTCGCCACAAAAAAAGAGCTTGCCGAGCAATGCAGGTTAAGCCTTGCGGCCTGTACGGCGCTCCTCGGCGAGATGATCGACGACGGACAGGTGCTGGAGCTTGCCTTTGCCGCATCGAACGGCGGCCGTCCCGCGCGCCGCTTTTCCATCAACCCAAACTACGCGCACATTTTGTGCCTGTATACCGATAACAACGACGTGGAAAGGAGCGGCATCGCCCTGCGCGTGTGCGATTTAAAGGGAAACAGCTTGCAGGAAAAATTCTGCCCGCTCAACGACATTCTGCCGGAGGACCTCACGTTGTTCATCACACAGATGGTGCAGGCAGATCCGCTCATCCGCGCAGTCGGCATCGGCATTTCCGGCGTCACCGACCGCGAAGGCGCCATTGAATCCATTGCGTTCCCGGCATTAAACGGCTTCAACCCGAAAAAGGTACTCGAAGAACAGCTCGGCATCACGGTCATCACGGAAAACGACATGCACTTCACGTCCTACGGCTTTTACGTGCGCAACCCCTGCGACCACCCGTACTCCCTTTCCGTTCTCTACTGGCCGAGCCACCGCAGCGCCGGTGCGGGCACCGTAGTGGACGGACACATCATCGTCGGCAGTACAAAATATGCGGGCGAGCTCATCAGTCTGCCGCTCATCAACTCCACCGCTACAAAAGTCGAGACCGTCTCGCGCATGATTCACGGCGAGAATATCGTGCCGCTGATGCAGACCGCCGCCGTGTGCACCATTGCACTTTTGAACCCGGACATCCTCTTCCTCACCGGCTCTGCCACCTTGAACGTGCGCGAAAAAGACATCATCGATTACTGCAAGCAGAGCATCCCGGAAAACCACATGCCCGTTTTCCGTATGCAGGCGGACATCCACGAGGAATACATGACCGGTATCTTCTCTCTGACGCGTCAGGCTTTGAAATTCAAACATTGAGCCTCTTTTTGAAATGTACAGACAACGCCCTTTAAAATTTCCTAAATCTCACAAAAACTTTTCTGCTGCTTTTTTGCAAAATGTTTAAAAAGGGGCTTTACAAACGGAAGCGAATGTGATAAGATACCTTTTGTCAGAAAGTGACGAAAGTGTCCGATCCAAAAGGGATGAAGGACAATGGGGAGTTTATACGGGCGCGACACGCTGGGGATTTGCCCACACCGCACCCATAAATGAAGAAGACAGGACAAAGCGTTTTCAGATGCGCTTTGTCCTGTTTTTCGTTTTACAAAATCATTTCTTTACAATCTGCGCCGCTTCGCGTGCCAGCGCCTCAATGGCGTCAAAATCTCCGGCGTCCAGGAGCCCCCCCGGCACCATCCAGCTGCCGCCGCAGCACAGCACGTTCGGCAGCGCAAGGTACTCCGCCGCGTTCTGCGCGCTGATACCGCCGGTGGGCATGAATTTCATATTGCCGTAAGGACCGCCGAGGGCCTTCAGCATTTTCACGCCGCCCACAACCTCCGCCGGGAACAGCTTCACAAAATCGAGTCCCATGCGCATGCAGGCTTCCACCTCCGTCGGTGTCGCGCAGCCGGGGATGACCGGCACACGGTGCGCAATGCACCAGCGCACCACCTCCGGGTTCGTGCCCGGACTGATAATCGCGGAAGCGCCCGCCTTCACGGCGCGCTCTGCGGTCTTTACGTTCAAAACCGTACCGGCGCACACGCACACGTCCGGCACCTCTATCTTAATACGGCGAATGGCTTCCTCCGCCGCGTCTGTGCGGAACGTCACCTCCGCCGCGGGCAGCCCGCCTTTTTTCAGCGCCAGCGCCAGCGGCACTGCTTTTTTCGCATCGTTGATCTGAATAACGGGGATGATCCCGATCGATTTTAACGTTTCCCGAAAATTCATAGAACACCCTCCCGGTGATTTTCTTCAATTCATTGTATCATGCGCCGCAAAACTTTGCAATATATCCCCATTTCAAAAGAATTCCGTTTTATTTCAAATTTGCGCTTGACAAATTAAATAACATTCGATATTTTATCCTCATCAGCTGAACCGCACCCGGGAGGAAACTATGGCAAGAACACCGCACATCACGGCGGAAATGCTGCTTGAGGCAGGCGCCGCCATCACACTGGAAAAAGGCGCAGATGCACTCAATGTCCGCAGCGTCGCCGCTAAACTCAATTGCTCCGTGCAGCCCGTTTTCCGCAACTTCGGCAGCATGGAAACATTCCGCCGCGCCGTCATCGAATATTTAGACGGCACGTATCAATCCTTCGTCGCGCAGTATCTCGATAAATCGGACTACCTGTTCACGATCAGCCTTGCGCACATTCTGCTCGCCCGCGACAGGCGCAATCTGTTCGGCGTCCTGTTTTTATCGAACGAATACGGCAGCCGCACCGTACCGCAGATCATCTCAAGCCCGTGGAACCGCGAGGCCATCGACTGCACGGCGGTGCAGTACGGGCTCACGGTAAAGGAAGCCGAAGCCGTTTATCGCGACGTGCGATTTTATACGTTCGGCATCGCCGAAGCGCTGTACGCGGGTTCACTTATTGCGGAGGAAGATGAGCTGCGGCAGCTGCTGCGCGGCGCCATTCGCAAATTCTGCGCAAAATAACGCAGTGTTCTCATTTAAAGAATTTGGAGAAAAAACATGGTCATCAATGCACAAAACAAAGAAAAATATTTGGAAGACTTAAAAAATTGGCTCCGCGAGCTCGAAAGCGCCCCGCTTGAAGAAATGGGCGCGTTTTTCCGCAAGCGCCTGCCGGAATACGAAGCACGCATGACAAAATTCTGGGGCGAAGACTACAAGCAGTTCGCACGCGCCGTGCCGCAAAGCGCCAAGCGCATTTTAGACCTCGGCTGCGGCACAGGATTGGAGCTCGACGCGCTCTACAATTTGCGCGCGGATATATCCGTCACCGGCATTGACCTTTCGCCCGATATGCTCGACGCCCTCATGAAAAAGCATGGGGATAAAGACCTCACGCTGCTGTGCGGCAGCTACTTTGCCGTGCCGTTCCCCGGTGCGTTCGACGCTGTCATCTCGTTTGAATCGCTGCACCACTTTCTGCCGGAGCAAAAAAGCAGTCTTTTTCGGAAGATTTACGCCTGCCTGAAACCGGGCGGCATGTTTGTAAACGGCGATTACTTCGCCTGCTGTGACGAAGAAGAAAACCTGCTGCGCGAAACGTGGAGCCGCAAGCGCCGCGAAGAAAACATTCCCGACGACGCATTCGTCCACTTCGACATCCCGCTCACAAAAGAGCACGAAGCCGAACTGCTGAAAAAAGTCGGCTTCACCGTCACGTTGGAAAACGGTAACGATTGTTTGATTATAAAAGCGGTGAAATAACGCACAGCGAAGCGACGAATAAAGTTTTTGATCCAACTTTTTTCAAAAAGTTGGTGGGGTCTCGGGGCAAAGCCCTGAGGCGCGCTCCGCAGAGCGCGAAACCCATTTGCCTAACCTAAAACTAGGAAGGTAGGAGCGAACTTCCGGTGGACGTTCGCTCCGCAGGAAACCCGGTTGCATGGGTTTCCTGATAGGCGGTCAAAAGACCGCCTATTTAAAGCGCCGCACCCACGTTTTCCTGCGAAGGTGCGGCGTTGCTATTCGTTTTACTTTTCCGTGCTCGGTGCACTGACGCTGAAGATCGCACCTCTAACGCCGTCCAGCTTCACGGTTGTGCCGGAGCGCAGCAGGTCGGTCGCGTGCGCCGCGCCGACGATGGCCGGTTTATCCAGCGCCATGGCGGCGATGGCTGCGTGAGAGTTCACGCCGTCCATTTCCGTCACAATACCCGAAGCCTGACGGATCAGCGGCATCGTTGCGTTTGTGGTCTTCGGCAGCACCAGAATGTCGCCCCTGCGGAACTTCTGCAGCGCTTCCTCCTCCGTTTTGCACACGCACAGCGGGCCGCAGGTACTCAGTACGTTCACAACGGTGCCGGAGACGAGCACGTCGCCCACAAGGTGTACCTTCAGCATGTTCGTCGTGCCGGAAATGCCCAGCGGGATGCCCGCCGTGATAACGGCAATGTCGCCCGCCTGCACAAGTCCGTGCTCCTCCGCAACTGCAACAATGTGCTCAAACAGCTCGTCGGTGCTGGTCTTTTCCTCCAGCATCACGGGGATTACGCCCCAGGAAAGGCCCATCTGGTTCAGTACCTTGCGGTCGGTCGTGCCGCTGATGATTGGGCACGCCGGGCGGAATTTCGAAATCATGCGCGCCGTAAAGCCTGTTTTCGATACGGTCATGATGGCCACCGCACCGAGGTCGTGCGCCGTCGTGCACGTTGCGTGCGAAATGGCAGAGGTCACGTCCTTTTGCACCGGCACATCCCACTGCTCCAGCTGGCGCACGTAGTCGATGTCGTTTTCGGTGCGCTCCGCAATGCGAACCATCGTGCGCACGGCCTCCACCGGGTACGCGCCTGCGGCCGTCTCGCCGCTCAGCATAATAGCGCTCGTGCCGTCGTAGATTGCGTTCGCCACGTCGGTCGCCTCCGCACGCGTCGGGCGCGGATTTTTGATCATGGAGTCGAGCATCTGCGTCGCCGTAATGACCTGCTTGCCGGCGACATACGCCTTGTGAATGAGCTGCTTTTGCAGCACCGGGATCTCCTCCATCGGGATCTCGACGCCAAGGTCGCCGCGCGCCACCATAATGCCGTCCGAAACGCGGATGATGTCGTCGATATTCTCCACGCCGTCCGTGTTCTCAATCTTCGCGATGATGCGGATGTCGCGGCAGTTGTTCTTTTCAAGCTCGTTGCGGATCATCACAATATCCTCTGCCGAGCGCGTGAACGAGGCGGCGATAAACTCAAAATCTTCCTTCACGCAGAATTCAAGATCTGCGCGGTCTTTTTCGCTGATATACGGCATGGAAAGCGTCACGCCCGGCACATTGATGCCCTTATAAGACGTGATGGGGCCGTCATTCAAAAGGCGGCACTCAATGTCCGTGTCTGTCACTTTTTCCACGACCATTTCAATGAGGCCGTCGTCGATGAGGATATGCGAGCCGCGGTGTACGTCCTTCGGCAGGTCCTTAAACGTGATAGAGCAGCCTTCCGCGTCGCCGGGGCGCTCGTTCGTCGTCAGTGTGTACTTCTGCCCGTGGGTCAGCATCACCTTTTCGGCAAACTGCCCCGTGCGGATCTCCGGGCCCTTCGTGTCGAGCAGAATGGCGACCGGCACGTCAAGCTCTTTTCGCAGCTTTTTCACCATATCGGCGCGGCGCTTGTGCTCCTCATGCGTGCCGTGCGACATATTCAGGCGCGCCACGTTCATGCCGCTCAAAATCAGCTCGCGCAGCACAGCCTCGTCATCGGTAGAAGGACCCAGCGTACATACGATCTTGGTTTTTCTCATCTATATCGACCCCTTTCGTTTTCGCAGACCCCATGGCCTGCACACCAGTGTGGGCTATTTTTCCTTATTATAGCTGAAAAAAGAAAAGGAAGTCAATATGACGGCTAAAAATTAAAAAAGTAACAGGCTATTTGTTGAAAATGACTCGCTTTTTCACACCGGAAGTCATATTTTTCACTTTTGCCGTGCGAGAAAGTATCCTTTTCTGCATTTCGCAGATCGGCAGAGGCAGCAAAGCAAGGATTGCCACGATGCCCCACTGTGTCACGGTCAGCGGTACGGAGCCGAACAGCGCCGCCGCTTGCGGAAACACGACCACGCCCGCCATCAATGCCGAGCAAATCAAAAACGATACGTTCAGACCCCGGTTTTTGAACATACCGCGTCCCAAAACCGGCCCCGTACTGCGCATATTATAGCTGTGCACGAGCTGCGAAAGGCTTAGGACCGCAAACGCCATCGTGCGCCCCACGGCGGGCTGCATGGGATCGGCGTCAAAAAACACGCGTCCCACCGTGAACGCCAAAAGCGCCAGCGCGCCGATCATCATACCCTCCGCCGCCATCGCAAAGCCGAGCCCGTTTGAAAACGCACTGCTGTCCCGCGCGGTAGGCGGGCGGCGCATCACGTCGCCCTGCGGCGGGTCACTGCCCAGTGCCAGCGCAGGCAAAGAGTCCGTCACAAGGTTCACCCATAATAATTGCGCCGGCAAAAGCGGCGTCGGCGTGCGCAGCAAAAACGACACAAGCACCACCAAGATCTCGCCGATGTTGCACGACATCAAAAAATGGATGGTCTTGCGGATGTTGCCGTACACCGTCCGCCCCTCCCGCACGGCGGAAACAATCGTCGCGAAGTTGTCGTCCGTCAATACCATGTCGGCGGCGTTTTTCGCGACCTCCGTGCCGTTTTTGCCCATCGCGCAGCCGATGTCCGCCGCTTTCAGGGCAGGCGCGTCGTTCACACCGTCGCCCGTCATCGCCGTGACGAGCTTCAGCCTGCGAAACGCCTTGATAATGCGCATTTTGTGCGCCGGAGAGACCCGCGCGTACACGGAACACGTCTGCACCGTCTGCAAAAGCGCGTCGTCCGAAAGGCTTTCCAGCTCCGTACCCGTCATCACAGTTTTATTTTCAATGCCGAGCCGTCCGGCAATGGCTGAGGCCGTCGCAGGTTGGTCGCCGGTGATCATCACCGGGCGAATGCCCGCACGCTTGCACTCGGAAACCGCCTCCGCCGCTTCCGGGCGCGGGGGATCCTCCAGCCCGATAAGTCCCAAAAAGCACAACCCGCTTTCCGCCGCATCGTCCGTCTCGGGGCAAGCTTCCGTGCGCTTTTCCGCTGCCGCCAGAACACGCAGCGCGTCGTTTGCCGTGTCGCGGTTTTTTGCGCTCAGTGCCGCCCGCATCTCGGGTGTTAACGTAACGTTCTTCCCGTTTAAAAGCACATACGTGCAGCGCGGTAAAATCGCCTCCGGCGCGCCCTTTGTGATGACCCTGTACCCGCTCTCCGTTCGCAGTACGACTGTCATACGGCGGCGTTCTGCCGTAAACGGCACCTCAGCTGCTTTCACGCGCTGCTTTTGCAGACTCTCCCAGCCCGATACCGCCGCGACAATCGCCGTTTCGGTCGGGTCACCGAGCAGCTTCTCGCCGCTGCCCTCCACGCTCGTGCACAGCGCCGCCGCAGATAACAAAGCGTCTCTATCCTGTCCGTTCAGCTCGCCCGCCGCACCCGCGCAGCGCACTACCGTCATTTTGTTCTGCGTCAGCGTGCCGGTTTTGTCGGAGCAAATGACCTCGCAGCTGCCAAGCGTCTCCACGGCAGGCAAATGCCGAATGATGGCTCGCTTTGCCGCCATGCGCCGCACGCCGAGTGCCAAGACGATCGTCACCACGGCAGGCAGGCCCTCGGGTATCGCCGCCACCGCAAGGCTGATGGAGATCATGAACATTTCAAGCGGTTCTGCCTTTTGGATAAGCCCGATCAAAAAAATCACCGCACATATCCCAAGCACCAAAAGCCCGATGAGCTTGCCCGTGCGCCGCAGCCGCAGCTTTAACGGCGTGTCGGGTGTTTCTTCGTCGCCGAGCATCGCCGCAATGCGACCCATTTCGGTTTGCATGCCCGTCGCGGTCACAATGCCCACGCCCTGCCCGGCAGAGATGCCCGTGCCGGAAAACAGCATGTTTTTGCGCTCCGCCGCGCCGCATGTTTCATCACATACCGCATTCGCACTCTTGCCGCTCGGCACGGATTCCCCCGTCAGCGCGCTTTCCTCGGCCTGCAAATGCACGCTCTCCAAAAGCCGCAGGTCGGCAGGCACTACGTCCCCTGCGCGGATATATACGACGTCCCCCGGCACGAGTGCTTCGGCGGAAATGACCGCGCGTTTGCCGTCCCGCAGCACATCGGCGTGCGGCGCAGAAAGCGTGCGCAGCGCTTCCAACGCCCGTTCTGCCTTCGCCTCCTGCACCGTGCCGACGAACGCGTTCGCAATGACGATGCCCAAAATCAGCAGCGGGTCGGCCAGATTCGCTTCCCCCTGCATGCACGAGACGGCAAACGACACTGCCGACGCGATGAGCAGAATAAGCACCATAAAATCGCCGAACTGCAGCATAAATTTCTTTGCGAAGCTCGTTTTCTTCCCCTTTTGCAGCCGATTCTCACCGTAAACGCCGAGCCGCTTTTTCGCTTCGGATCCGCTCAGTCCGCGCCCCGCGTCGCTTTGAAGGGTTTTCACAGCCGCCTCCGCCGTCATGGCATAGAATTTTGCTTCCGCTATGGGTTTTGACATTTTCCTGCCCCCTTTTCCGGTAATTCTATGCGCAGGCGCGTCCGTTTAGAATTTTGAAAGAATTCTTTCATAGAAATCCACTGGCATTTTTTGAAAAATTGCAGTATACTATAACTCAATCAAAGCATTGGAGGTTTACTAAGATGAGTTTTCCCGGCATCCCGTCGCTTGACGCCGCCGTCATGGCCTTTATACAGACGCACTTTCATAACACCGTGACCGATACGGTCTTCCCCATCATCACATCGCTCGGCGAAGCGGGCATTGGGTGGATCGTCCTTTCGCTCGTTTTGCTCTGCTTTAAAAAAACGCGCCGCACCGGTGGTTTGGTGCTTATCGCCATGACGGTCACGCTGCTTTTCGGCGAGCTGACGCTGAAAAACATCATCTGCCGCCTACGCCCGTGCAACGTGTTCACGGATTTTCCGATGCTCATCGCGCGCCCCACGTCCTATTCGTTCCCCTCGGGCCACACATCGTCAAGCTTTGCCGCAGCGCTTATTTTGACGCTCCGCCACAAAAAAGTCGGCTGGCTCGCGTACATTCCGGCAGTGCTCATCGCGTTCTCCCGCATTTTTCTTTTTGTCCACTACCCTACCGATGTCCTCGCCGGCATCCTCCTCGGCACCCTCGCCGCCCTCCTCACCTACTTTGCCGCCAAGGCGATTCAAAAACGACAGGCAGAGAAGCGCACGGCACAAATTTGAACCGTTTATTTCGACCGATAAAAGCAGCGCGCAGGTTTCACAGCCTACGCGCTTTTTCTATCTCTGTTCAGTTCTTTCTTGTCCATTCTTCCAACACTTTCCGTACATTATGCGCGGCGTCTTCCTGAATCTCAATGACCTTTGCACCGGCGTGCTTTGCTACGTCCCGCAGGTCGCACGCGATGGCGGTGTGGTACGAACAGCCGATGACAAGAAACACGTCGCCGGGCTTTAATTCAGCCACCATTTCGTATGCTTTCACATAGTTCGGCGCGGGGTCACCGTACAGCACGGGCTTATTATAAAGCGCCCACGCCTTGTCCGTTTCGTCGTCCTCCGGCAGGCCGCCGTGCAGCTCCAGTGCGTCGCTGCCCGCTTTTTTATGCAGCCCGTCAATGTTCATCGTGATGACCGGCACCTTGTATTCCGCCAGTGCAAAATGCGCGTCGTTCGGCTCCGCGCCGTTCATATTCGCTTTCAATTCGCGAATGACCTCGTTATACTCCTTGTGGTGATGCTCCGCGAACGTGCGGAACAGCTTTTCGCGCACGTCGGGTCGCTCCATAAACGTCGGAATGTTGCTCTGCTTGCTGATGCCCGCGCCCGTAAACGCCAGAATTTTCATAAAGACCGCCTCCTTGGCTCTCAATTTAAAGGAACGGCGCAGATTTTAAGCCTGCGCCGTTCTTTTTATATAAATTCAATTTTACTGCGCTTTGCCGATCTCCAAGGCTTTTCTATTGAAACCGAGCATATCCGCTTTTCTTGCGGGAATGCACTTTTGCAGCGCTTTATCGAGCGTTTCTTCCGTGCAGAACGCAAGCTCCTTGCGCAGCTTACCGACCAAGATGATGTTCGCAAGGCCTTTCAGTCCGTTTTCCTCCGCCAGTTTTGATGCCGGGACATAGAAAACGGTCACATCGTCGCGCTCTACACGCTCGTCGATGAGGCTGCTGTCGAGTAAGATCGTGCCGCCGGGCTCGACCTCGTTCACGAACTTATCGAGTGACGGGCGGTTCATGGCGATGAGCACATTCGGGTTCGTCACAAGCGGCGAGCCGATGGGTTCATCGGAGAGACAAATGCTGCAATTCGCGGTGCCGCCGCGCATCTCCGGGCCGTAGGACGGCAGCCAAGAGAGCTCCCTGCCCTCGATGAGGCCTGCATACGCCACAACTTTACC
The DNA here is from genome assembly GCF_032490475.1 of Neglectibacter sp. CSJ-5. NCBI lineage: Bacteria > Bacillati > Bacillota > Clostridia > Eubacteriales > Oscillospiraceae > Neglectibacter > Neglectibacter sp. CSJ-5. Next base: position 88,766 of record NZ_JAVYJC010000003.1, read on the forward strand.
GGCGAACAAAATGCCCTGACCGCCGAAACCGGCAAAAACGATGTTCAAGTCTTTCATTTCAGCCTGTCCCCCTTTGTGCCGTCTTTATACACGCCGAGCGGGTAGTACGGAACCATGTTCTTTTCGAGCCAATCGAGCGCCTCAACAGGCGACATGCCCCAGTTCGTCGGGCAGGTGGAAAGCACCTCTACAATGGAGTAGCCTTTGCCCTCAATCTGGTTCTGGAACGCCTTTTTGATTGCCTTTTTTGCGATATTGACATTCTTCACGTTATCGACGGTCACGCGCTGTGCAAGCGCCACGCCGTCCAGTGTGGAGAGCATTTCGCAGATGCGCACCGGGTAACCTGCCGTGTTGACATCACGGCCGTATGGGGTGGTCTGCGTGACCTGATTCGGCAGGGATGTCGGCGCCATCTGGCCGCCTGTCATGCCGTAAATTGCATTGTTTACAAAGATAACGGTGATGTTTTCGCCGCGCGTTGCCGCGTGGACGGTCTCCGCCGTACCGATGGCCGCAAGGTCGCCGTCGCCCTGATAGGTGAACACAACGTCCTCCGGCTTTGCGCGCTTGATGCCCGTTGCGACCGCTTGGGCTCTGCCGTGCGGCGCCTGCACCATATCGCAGGTGAAATAATCGTAGCACATAACGGAGCAGCCGACCGAGGCCACGCCGACCGTTTTGCCGTCAATGCCGAGCTCTTCTATCGCTTCCGCAACAAGGCGGTGAATGATGCCGTGCGTGCAGCCGGGGCAATAATGCAGCGGCGCGTCTGTTAGCGTAGACGGCTTTTTAAATACAACTGCCATTTGATTCTATCCTTTCGCCTTATTTCAAAAGTTTATCGATCTCGCCCAGAATTTCCTTCGGGGTAGGAATCACACCGCCGGTGCGGCCGTAGAAGTGCACCGGCACGCGGCACTCTGCCGCAAGACGCACATCGTCTACCATCTGGCCCATGCTCATCTCCACAACGAGCAGCTCTTTGGCATGGTCGGCTGCACGCTTGATTGCGTCCTTCGGGAACGGCCACAGCGTGATGGGACGAATTAAACCGACCTTCTTGCCGGCTTCACGCGCCTTATTCACGGCGCTGCGCGCCACACGGCTCGATGCGCCGTAAGCGACGACGATGACATCTGCGTCCTCCGTGCGATATTCCTCCGCACGTTGCTCTTTTTCTTCGACGATCTTATAGCGCTCGTAGCGGGCACGCACAAGGTCTTCAAGGGCGTTCGGCGTAAGGTAAAGGGAGTTGATGATGTTGTGCTCTCTTTTATTTTCATGGCCGCAGGCTGCCCACGGCTTTTCGGGAAGCTTCCTGTCTTTGTGCTCCGGCAGCTCCACCGGCTCCATCATCTGGCCCAGCATGCCGTCTGCAAGGATCATCGCGGGCATGCGGTATTCGTCGGCTTTATCGAATGCGTCGGAGACGAGGTCAACCATTTCCTGCACCGTGGACGGCGCGAAAACGAGAATCTGGAAGTCACCGTGGCCGAGGGCTTTCGTCGCCTGCCAGTAATCGGACTGTGAGGGCTGAATGCCGCCGAGGCCCGGGCCGCCGCGCTGCACATTGATGATGAGCGCCGGCAGGTCGGAGCCTGCCATATAGGAAATGCCTTCGCCTTTAAGGCTGATGCCGGGCGAGCTTGAAGACGTCATGGCGCGCACGCCGGCCGCAGCCGCGCCCAGCACCATATTGACCGCCGCGATTTCCGATTCAGCCTGCAAATATGTACCGCCGATCTTCGGCATACGCTTTGCCATATAAGCCGCAAGCTCTGTTTGCGGTGTGATGGGATAGCCGAAGAAATGATGACATCCCGCCTGAATAGCGGCTTCGGCCAGGGCTTCGTTGCCTTTCATCAAAACTTTTTCTGCCATAGTTTTTAACTCCTCTCTCAGCGTTCCACCGTGATCGCCGAATCCGGGCACATGGTCGCGCATGCCGCACAGCCCACGCACGCTGCCTCATCGGTCAGCTCTGCGGGGTGATAGCCCTTCGCGTTCAAACGATCCTTCGCGAGCGCGATGATCTTTTTCGGACACGCGTGAATGCACATGGAGCAGCCTTTACATACTTTTTCGTCTACAATGATCCTTGCCATTCGGTTTCCTCCTTTATCCTACTCGGTTTCGTCCTCCCAGACGAAACGTACATATCGCTTTACCGCTTTAAATCCCTCGGGCAGCGTGTTTTCCACCGCAAAATCCGGCACGGTGGAATAGAGAAGCGGCAGATGGCATAATTCTGCGGCTTTTTTCGCAAACGGCACAGCATCAAGCACCGTTTGCATATCGGTCTGCACAGCGAGGTTTGAATTGTTCACGATTGCCGTCGCTTTCAGGTGCGATGCCGTTTCGATCTCCCGAAGGAGCGGAAGCGTTTCTTCCGGCTTTGTGGAAAGCACACGATACCGGTTTACAACGTACAGCATCTCGTACCCGGCAGTCTCGATCTGCCGATGCAGCTGCCCGAGCGCCGTAGCGCCCACGTCGTCACCGCCCGCATCGATAAAAATATCGGCGTTCTCCATATTAAAGATGGAGAAGATCTCCGGCGGCAGCACAGGGGTATCGAGCGTTGTGTTCGCGAACACCGGCGCGATGAGCTCCACGCCGAGCTTTTTGAGCAGCGCGGAATAATCCGACGAGCGGAAATACGGGTTCACGACGTCCATATCGACAACAACGCTGCGTCTGCCGCGCTGCGCCGCCTCTGCTGCCAAATTCAGCACGAGATTGGTCTTTCCGCAGCCGTAATGCCCGCAAATGACCGTAATGGAGCTTTTCATGCGCTCACCCTTTCTTCTATAAATAAAGCGGTCCGGTACTCATCATCATACCACCGGACCGCTAAAAAATCAACCTTTCCCGCCGACTTCACCGCTTTATTCATAAATTTTTGTAAGTCTTACAGAATGTGGGATTCGTGAAAATCTTTTAGGCTTTCGGTTCTTTGGCGGTGTTGATGGAAGAAATCAGCATTCTTCGGATGGTGCCGCATAAGGTATACAGCTCCCGCGCCGCCTCTCTACCCAAAATATCGGATTTCACAAATATCTCTATCCAATACTCCGTTTCATAACACTCTTTGAGCGCGATTTGCAGCTTTGCAATGAAGTCCGCTTTTCCGTGCGCATAGTTCGCTTCCCGAATATTCGCACCGATGGAAGTTGCGGAGCGTTCAAGCTGATTAACGATAGACCGATGCCCGTGGATCGTTTCCGTTAACTTTATCGCCTTGACCGCAAAGTCCGTCGATAAGTCGCGCAATTTGGATTCTGACACGCTATCACCTTCCTTTTTAGGAAAGTATAGCATAACTTCAGCGATGAGAAATATATTTAAAGGAAATTAGAAATTTTCAGAAGTTTTTTAGTGAAATATTTTGCTGATGCAAAATGTGAAATAATGCTAACGCATTGTGAAATTTGATGCCGGCATCAAGTGAAATGAAATAAATCCACGCACGCCCGCAGGCATTTCACACGCCATAGGCGTATTTCACGTGCGAAGCACATTTCACAAATCCGGCAGGATTTATTTCGTTGAAAAAAGACCTTTGTCAATTGACAAAGGTCTTTTTTCTGGAGCGGACGACGAGGCTCGAACTCGCTACCTCCACCTTGGCAAGGTGGCGCTCTACCAGATGAGCTACGTCCGCATTTCGGATTTCGTGTCACTTGTTTCGCAACGTGATCTATTATAACGGAGATGGCCCGATTTGTCAAGCCTATTTTTGAATTTTTTCCGACTTTTTTCGTAAATGCTTGCAATCCGTGAAAAAACTGCTATACTTTATGCAATGATTTTCGGCAGCACTGTGCGAATACGGAGCTGCTTTCTGTTATTTTAGAAGGAGTTATGTTTATGTATTGTAAAACCTGCCGTCAACCGCTGCCTCACGATGCCCGCCGCTGCCCAAACTGCGGCGCACCTGTTGAAAACACCGTTTTGCAAAGCGGCGCACGGGATTTCACCGCCGACTACGACCCGCGCGACATTCAGGAGAACCGCGGCTGGGGCATTCTTTCCTACTTCGGCTTTTTGGTACTCATCCCCATTTTCGCCGCGCGCAACTCGTATTTTGCGCGTTTCCACGCAAACCAGGGGCTTGTGCTGTTTCTTTTCTACACGTGCTATTCCGTGCTGACACGCATCATCACGAACATCTTAAACCTCACGCTCGGCTTTGTGCCGTTTATGCCGGGCATGATCTCCGCCGCGCTGCAATTTATCGGCATCATCTTCTTTGTGCTGATGATCCTCGGCATCGCAAACGCCGCTTCCGGCAAAGTAAAGGAGCTGCCGTTCATCGGCCGTATTCGCCTTTTGAAATAACCGTACATAGCAAAATTGCCCTGCGGGATTTTCTTTCGCAGGGTATTTTTATACGCGAATTTCGCAAAACCGTTGCGCACAAAGTCGATATATGCTATACTGCGTAAGGAAAAATTCAGCGTTCGGCGGATTTTAATCAAGCGGCAGCGCGGGGGAGCGCCCGATTTGCCGTGCCGGACTGCTTTCACATAGCGATGGGACTCCGTGTTTCGGATTGAGAGGAAGCAATTGAGCTTCGACCGCCCGGCCTGAATTTACATTCGGGCGCGCTTCGCTATGTGCATTTGGGCGCCTCTTTTAAATACGGGTCGGAAACGCTTATATTTAGAGAGGTACAAAAAAATGAAAAGAGAACACATTCTGAAAATGGTCATGCTTGCAATGCTCGTCGCCATCGGCGTCGTCATTTCGCCGATTTTGCGCGTGGAGGGCATGTGCCCCATGGCGCATCTCATCAACATTGTCTGCTCCGTTTTCCTCGGTCCATGGTATTCCCTGCTGTGCGCCACGCTTATCGGCATCATTCGTATGACGCTGATGGGCATTCCGCCGCTTGCCTTAACCGGCGCGGTGTTCGGCGCGTTTCTTTCCGGCGTATTTTACCGCTTTTCGGGCGGCAAGATCCTTTGCGCAGTGCTCGGCGAAGTGTTCGGCACCGGCGTCATCGGCGCGCTGGCTTCTTATCCGGTGATGACGTACATCGTCGGGCGCGAGGGGTTGACATGGGCTTTTTATATTCCGTCGTTCATCGGCGGCACGCTGATCGGCGGCTCCATTGCGTTCGTGTTCCTCATGGCGCTGCGCCGCAACGGACTGCTTGCAAAATTCCAGCATGATTTGGGGGCGAAGGTCTATGACACCACAGCTGCAAAACGCGCTGCTCAAAGCGCGAAATGATCTGCGCGAGACGGCGCCGCTCATCCACTGCATCACGAATCCGATTGCAATCAACGACTGTGCGAACGGGATTCTCGCCGTGGGCGGAAAGCCTATCATGGCGGAGCATCCCGACGAGGTGGAGGAAATCACGTGCATAGCGGGAGCGCTCGGCGTAAACATCGGCAACATCACAGACGCGCGCCGCACCTCCGTTTTGACGAGTGCCAAGGCGGCGAAAACGGTCGGTGTGCCGGTCTCTTTTGACGCGGTGGGCGTGACGTGCAGCTCCCTGCGCCGCGACCTGACGCACACGCTGCTGCGCGAGGCCTGCCCGGAAATTTTGAAGGGCAACGACGCGGAGATTCGCGCCATTGCGGGCGCGCATTTTGAAAGTCGCGGCATTGATGTTTTACGGACAAACACGGCGGAAACGATTGAAATTGCAAAAATGCTCGCCTCTACCCTGCACTGCGTGGTGCTCGTCACCGGCAAAACGGACATTATCACAAACGGCGAAACAACTGTGCTGTGCGGAAACGGCACACCACGCCTGTCGCTCGTCACCGGCACGGGCTGCATGGTACACGCGTTGTGCGCTTCATACAGTGCCGTGACGGATCCGTTTACGGCTGCGGTTTTGTCTGTTTCCACCATGGGCATTTGCGGCGAGCTGGCCGAACGGAAATCCGAGGGGCTCGGGTCGTTCCGCATCGCGCTTTTGGACGCACTCTCGCTGCTTTCGGACGATGATTACACGCGTTTATTAAAGCTGCGCGAAGTTTAAAAGAAGGAGTTTTTCTATGAAATTCGATCCTACCTTATACCTTGTGACCGACAGCACCGGCCGCACGGACGATGACTTTCTTTCCATCCTCGAAAGGGCACTCACGGGCGGTGTGACGCTGGTGCAGCTGCGCGAAAAAGAGCGCGGCGGCGGTGAATACCTGCGCCTTGCGCGCCTCACAAAAGCTGTTTGCGACCGCTACCGTGTGCCGCTTATCATCGACGACCGCGCGGACATCGCCATGGCGGCAGATGCGGCGGGCGTACACGTAGGTCAAAGTGATCTGCCCGTCTGTGAAGCGAGAAAGCTTTTAGGTGAAGATAAAATCGTCGGCGCAACGGCAAAAACCGTGGAGCAGGCGCAGAAAGCGTACCGCGAAGGCGCGGACTACCTCGGCACGGGCGCGATCTTCCCGACGACCACGAAGGTGAAAACCGTGCTGACGCCGGTTTCGCGCCTGAACGATGTCTGCCGCAGCGTTCCGATCCCGGTCGTGGCCATCGGCGGTTTAAATGCCGGGAACATGGATGTTTTGAATGGCAGTCCCATTGACGGCATAGCGGTTGTTTCGGCCATCATGAAGAGTGCGGATCCCGAAGCTGCCGCGCGGGAGCTTTTCGCGCGCGTGCGGGTGATTAAAGAGAATAACCGCTGAAAGTCATAGAATGCTACACTTTGTGCTGATTTCACAAATTGAAACGACATTTGGCGGTGAAATCTTTTCCGAAATGACACACGGTTTTTACGCGCGGTTTATTGACTCTGCGTTTTACCGGTAGTATGATAATGGTAGAAGCAAAATTCCCCATAATTTGCGTACAAGCCCCTTTTCATAAATCCACACCTTAAACGAAAAAATCACCGAGTTTTTCCTCGGTGATTTTTTCGTTATAAAGCGTCGGCAAAAAGATTTTTCGTTCTTTTTGCCGTCGCTCTCTGTTTATTCTTAAAAACTTTTACAGCGTAAACGTATACGTGCCCGCGGTGAGCGTCATTTCTTCCGTGGTACCGTCTTTTTTCGGCAGATAGACTTCCGCTTCGGCGTCAAACGGGATGACAACGGTGTACGTCACTTCGCCGTTATCCTCATACTGCCAGCCGGTTTCAAAGTAGCCTGCGGCGGTATTGACCATAGCTTTTGCCGCGCCGAGTCTTACATCGGGCTGCGGACGGATGACGGCCTTTTTATAACCGGGCACGTCCGGCACGGGGTTCAGGCCGCAGACGTTCTTATACACCCACTCGAACACCGCGCCGTAAGCGTAGTGGTTCATGGAGTTCATGCCGATGCCGCTGATCTTGCCGTCCGGATTGACAGAGTTCCAGCGCTCCCAGATCGTCGTGGCACCCATGTTGACCTCATACAGCCAGCCGGGATTTTCCTCGTTCAAAAGCAGCGTATAGGCTTCTGCATTCGCGCCGTTATCGGAGAGCGCGCGGCACAGCACAGGCGTGCCGAGGAAGCCGGTCTTCAGCTTGCCTTTATTCATCGCGAGCAGGCCGCGCAGGGTTTCGGTGATCTTCTCGCGTGCGAACTCCGGCGCAAGCCCAAACGAAAGCGAAATGGCGTTGCCGGTCTGCGTTGCGGCCGCGCATCTGCCGCCCGCGGTGTAAAACTCGCGGCGGATGGCGTCGAGAATTTCGTCTGCACGCTTTTTGTAGACGTCGTACTCGGTCGTTTTACCGAGCGCGCGTGCGGCGTTTGCAACGCACATGGTGCTCTTATAGTAGTAGGCGGAGCACAGGAACGTGATGTCCGTGCCGCCGAGAACAGACTCGGGATTGAAGCCGGATTCCGGGCCGTCCAGTGCGAGCCAATCGGCAAAGTGGAATTCGATGCCCGGCCACAGACGCGTTGCGCCGTGCGCTTCGTCGTAGCGGTAGATCCAATCTGCCCACAGCTTCATGCTCTCAAAGCCGTTTTCAAGCACGCTGATGTCGCCCGTTGCAATGTAGGTTTCCCAAGGGACGATGGCTGCGGCGTCTGCCCAGCCGCAGTGACCGCCGCCGTTTGCGAGCATTGGGTTTGCTTCGCCCGGCTTGCGGCCGATGAGCAGCGGGGCGACATCCGGCACCTTGCCGTCAAGGCGCTTCTGTTCCTCCAAAAGGTCTCGGATATACTTCGTATAGAACGCGCCGCAATCCATGTTGTAGTTCGCCGTGGGGCAGAACGCCTGCGCGTCGCCCGTCCAGCCCATGCGCTCGTCGCGCTGCGGGCAGTCGGTCGGCACGTCGAGGAAGTTATCGCGCTGGCTCCAGACAGAGTTCAAATACAGGCGGTTGACCTTCTCGTTTGCGGTCGTGATCTCGCCGGTCTGCTCGAGGTCGGAATAAAGTGCCCACGCCTGAATATCCGTGATGCCGGTGAGATCTGCCACGCCGGAGAATTTGATGTAGCGGAAGCCGTAGAAGGTCGCAATCGGTCGAATAAAGGCTTTTTTGCCCGTCGAAATATAGCGGTACTCGGAAAGTGCGGTGCGCAGGTTATCGCGGTAGAAGCAGTCATCCTGCAACAGCTCGCCGGTCTGCACGCGCAGCTCGACGCCTGCGGGCAGGTCGGCCATGAACGTGAACCAACCCGTAATGTTCTGGCCGAGGTCGAACACAAGCTCGTTTTTCGGCGTGGTGATCTGCTTCGGGGTGATAATATGCTTTGCTTTTACGGGCAGCGAGAGGCGCGCGGAAATTGCGCCGAGGTTCGTCGTGGTATTAAGCTTCACCGGCTGCCAATTTGCATAGGTGCAGGACGGCGCGCACCAGTTTTCGATTTCAAGGTTCGCATCGTAGCGCTCGCCGTCATAGATGTTGCCGAACGTCAGCGGGTTCGGAGCGCACTGCCAGTTTTCGTCCGTGACGATGACGGTCTCGCCCTGCGTGGTGGTGACGTGCAGCTCACCGAAGAGCAGGTATTCATCTGTGTACATGTTGCAGGGTTTTCCCGGGAAATTCGTTTCGTAATCGCCGACAACGCCGTCAAAGCCGAAGCGGCCTTTCGCCCAGCCGTTGCCCAAAATGGCGCCGATGACGTTTTCGCCGGTGTGAATGAGGTCGGTCACGTCGTAGGTCTGATACTGAATCCAGCTGTCGTAGGCGGTGCAGCCGGGGGCAAGGTACTCATCGTTCGCCTTTTCGCCGTTCAAATAGAGCTCGTAGATGCCGAGACCCGTGAAGTATGCGCGGGCAGAGAGAACTTCGCCGGTGATCTCAAACGCGCGGCGCATGTACGGGGCGGTGTCCGGCGCAAGGCACGGAGAAATACGCTGTGCCGTGAACGGCTCGTCGAGCTTTGCGGTCTCGAACCACGCGGTGTCGCTTGTGGACGTCTCACCGTTATCGCCCATGACGGTAACGCGCCAGAAGTAGCGCGTGCGAGGCTCGAGGGCAACCTCCACCGGTACACCGAGGGACGACGCGGTTTTGCACGCGCCGGTATCAAAGATAACGTCGGCAAAATCCTCCGTTTTGGAAACCTCCACGCGCGCCCAAAGCTGCTTTTTGGCTTCGGTATCCGTGACTGTCCACGAGACGTGCGGCGTTTTCAGATCAAAACCGAGCGGGTTGACGATACGGTTTGTTTTCATTCTCTGAATTTTCATGTTCCGTTCCTTTCTGTGCGTTTGCACATGCGGCTTTTTGCTTTGTATTCCGGCCGCATAAAGCTGCGGTGTTTTGTTCTGTTTCACAGAATATCAGATATGAAGATGAAAAACAAGGACTCAATTTCCGCAAAAATACGTCTTTATTTTTACTGATTTCACATGAGGATGTGGAAATAAAACAGTTTTCAAAATTCTTATAAGTTAGTCGTGACTTCAGCTTGACACAAGTCCATATTTGTGGTTTAATAGGCAAACAGGATTATCGGCGCCGCAAAGCGGCACTGCGATAAGGGAGTAGTCGGCGCGAAGCGCTGTATGGTCGACACACTTGAGGAAACTCACGGCTATGCATGAAATGACGAGACTTATCCGAAAGGCATCTCCGGCTTTTCGGGTGAGTCTTTTTTATTGCCCGCGCACGTATACTTTTATGACAAAACAACGGAAAACGGTGATTAAAATGAGCTTATGGGAACTCTTCATTCTGGCAGTTGGCCTTTCAATGGACGCATTTGCGGTTTCGGTATGTAAGGGGCTTTCGGTGAAAAAGCTGAAAGCGAAACACATGCTGACTGTGGGTGCCTATTTTGGCGGATTTCAGGCACTGATGCCTCTATTAGGGTACATTTTGGGTATACAGTTCCAGTCAATGATCCGGCAGTTCGACCACTGGATTGCGTTTGTGCTGCTGGTGCTGATCGGCCTGAGCATGATAAAGGAATCGCGCGAGGAAGCGGAGAACCTCAACGATTCGTTCAGCTTTAAGACGATGCTGCCGCTCGCGGTGGCGACGAGCATCGACGCGCTGGCGGTGGGCGTAACGTTCGCATTTTTGCAGGTCAACATCGTACCGGCCATCAGCTTTATCGGCGCAACGACGTTCATTCTTTCGGCGATCGGTATTCGCATCGGCAACATTTTCGGCGCGAAGTATAAATCGAAAGCAGAGCTTGTCGGCGGCATCGTGCTGATTTTGATGGGTGTGAAAATTTTGCTTGAGCATCTCGGCGTACCGGATATGATTTTCGGTTAAGAACCGGAAACAAGAAAGCGCCCCGCTTCCTTTTATGGAAAGCGGGGCGCTGTTTTGTTTTAATTTACGAACTAAAGTAACCCGTTAAATTACTTCTTTGCGTCGTAGTAATCCTGATATGCGGTGTAGCCCTGGAGCTCGATGTTCGATGCACGCTTATCGGTGTAGATCTTCTCAATGTCATGAACCTGATTGGACTCAGCAAAGTCTTTCAGATCCTGAACGAGCTTATCGAACGTTGCGTCGTCGGAAGCCATGATGATCTGCGGGATACGCATCTTGCACTCATCGGTGATGGACTGTCTTGCCATACCGAGGTCATCGGTCGGATCGATCTCAAGAGAGAGGCCGGTGTTTTCGTCGGTCAGGAACTTCTGGCCGGGGATTGCCGGATGGATGGAATCTTCCGGAGTGAAGACGTGATCCTGAATGGAGATAACCCAGCTTCTGGATTCTTCCGGCTGCTGCTCGTTAACTGCATACTTCGTCAAGTCAACGTTGTCGGAGTGAGCCGGCTGAGACCAGAACCAGCAACCTGCTGCGTTCTTTTCGTCAGAGGTAAGCTCTTCTTCCGGCTTCTTGAGGATCGGGTTGCCCTCGTCGTCCTTGCCTTCCCAGAGGCCGCCCTCAGGACCGTACATCATGTTGATGGAGCCGTCCTTCGTGAGCATCCAAGTATAGAGGTCAAAGATACGCTGCGGGTTTTCAGCCTTTGTGGTGATGCAGTTGACGTTCCAACCAACTGTGCCGCCTTCTTCGCCATATACCCAATCTACGCCTTCAGCTGCCGGGTAAATCGGAGAATCCTTAAGCTCCCAACCGAGGAGATCGTAGGTGTTGCCGTCTTTCTCCTGAAGGAGGGTACGGAAGTGTGTGGTATCGTCCTGAGAGAAGTCATAGTAGGTAACAGCTGCACGGCCGTTCGCGAGCTTCTCTGTGAACTGATCGTTGCTGTCGGTGTACGTGGTCTCCGGGAAGAGGCCTTCCTTATACCACTGGTTAGCAATCTTCAGAGCTGCAACATAGTTGTCGTCATAGACAGCAAGCTTAACGTCGTTATCCGCCTGAGACCAGTACGTATCAATAAGGTTCGGGTTGCCGTAGGAACGATAAATAGCGGAAACGGTGTAGAAGCCGTTATCGTCCTGTCTCGGGAGCCACGGGAAGATGCTCTGGTCGTCGGAAGTCTTAACGCCCTTTTCCTTAGCATCCAGCATGAACTGATGCAGGTCTTCAAGGGTCTTGAGTTCCGGGGAACCGAGCTGCTCATAAACGTCGTGGTTGACCATCCAGCTCATGTTACCGCCGGTAGCGCCCTTACGAGCCCAGTTCGGGATACCATAGAGACCGCCGTTAACGGACAGCAGCTTCTGGGTGGATTCGAGGATGTCCTCATCAAAGGAGCAGCCTTCATACTTCAAGGTGTTGACATCGACGAGCTTACCGAGGTTGATGAGCTTCAGCCAGTTCGCGTTACGGTCGAGGATGATAACATCCGGCAGGTCGTCGGAGGAGATCATCAGGTTCAGTTTGGAATCCGCATCAGCTTCCGGGCAGGAATAGTTGACCGTGATGTTGAACTTATCGTTCATGTACTTCGATGCAGCGTCTTCGCCCCAGGGCTTAACGGAACCCTGATAGCTGTAATATGCATCAAATTCGTAGTGCTCGGTGGTGTCGTCCGGGCCGGAGGAACCGGTTACCTCGGAGCTTGCGTCACCGCCGTCTGTGGATTCCGCTGCGGAAGATTCCGTTTTGGAAGATGTGCTGCTGCCAGACGTGGAAGAGTTTCCGCCGCCGCCGCAGCCGGCTACTGTCAGAATCATGGATGCTGCCATGACTGCTGCCAGAGCCTTCAAGAGAGAGTTTTTGGACTTCATACTTTGCCTCCTTAAAGAATGCTTCGTCAATACACCTGCATTGACAATTTATTTTATGATTAGCCCTTAACGGAACCGATCATAATGCCTTTTACGAAGTAGCGCTGCAGGAACGGATAAACGATGATGATCGGAATGATCGTAACAAACATCGTAGCCATTGTGATGGAGCGCACGTTGGTCTGCTTGCCCTTCAAAGCGTTGCCGTCGATGGTGACGCCCATGCCCGCAGAGGACATCTGTTCTGCGAACTTCGCTTCGTTGACGATTGCGAGAAGGACGTTCTGCATCGGCTTCAGGTAATCCTGCGTAATGTACAGGTTTGCCTGGAACCAGTCGTTCCAATGCTGCACACCGAAGTACAGGGCGATCGTCGCGATGATCGGTGTGGAGAGCGGGAAGTAAATTTTAAAGAAGATGGTTATGTAGTTTGCGCCGTCGATGAGGGCAGATTCTTCAAGCGCTTCCGGCAGAGACTGGAAGTAGCTGCGCATGAGGATCATGTTCCACAGGTTGACGAGTGCCGGGATGATGTACACGAGGAAGTTGTTCTTGAGACCGAGACTGAGGATCAAGAAGTAGGTCGGCATAAGGCCGCCGCCGAAGTACATCGGGATAAGACACAGCATTGCGTAAACTTTTTTGCCTACGAGGTTCGTTCTGGAAATTGCGAACGCCAGCATACCGGTAATGAGCACGCCGCCGACCGTACCGATGACGGTACGTGCGATGGTGATGAAGTACGCCATCCAGATCTTCTGGTTTGTGAAAACCAGCTCGTAGTTTCTCCACGTAAACTTACGCGGATAGATGGTCAAACCACCAAGGGTGGTATCGTTGGAATCGTTCAAGGAAATCGCAAGGGAATTCAGGAACGGGTACAGCGTAAGGACAAGAACCAGAACGATGGTGACGATCATGATGATATCGATCACGTAGTCGCTGGCCACGCGCTTGGCGCGGATTTTGTTTGGATTTTTTGCCATCTCTCTGTTCCCCCCTTAGAAAAGCTGTGCTTCGCCGAATTTACCTGCTACGTAGTTGGAACCAAGGAGCAGTGCGAAGTTGACGATGGACTTAAAGAGACCGGCCGCTGCTGCAAAGGAGAAACGACCCTGGCTGACACCCAAACGATAAATGAAGGTATCGAGCACGTCTGCGTATTCTTTCAACATGGAGTTGCCCATCTGCTTGGTGAGCATCATGATCTGGTCGAAGTTTGCATTCAGGATGCCGCCGACCTGGAAGATGAACATCAGAATGATGGTCGGTTTGATGGACTTAATTGTGATATGCCACATCTTCTGTGCGCGCGTTGCGCCGTCGATATCAGCCGCTTCATACATATCCTGGCTGATGCTCGTGATAGCGGAGATGAAGATGATCGCGTTCCAGCCAAGCTCCTTCCAGATATCCGTGCACAATGTAATGCCCCAGAAGTACTTGCCTTCGGTGAAGAAGCCGACCGGTTCTTTAACGAGGCCGATCCACATGAGGAACTCATTGATGGCGCCGCCGTCGGTGGACATGAGGTCGAACATCAACGTTGCACATACAACCCAAGAGATGAAGTGCGGCAGGTAGCTGACGGTCTGAACCGTTTTTTTCAGCGGCTGGAAATTCATTTCGTTCAGCAGCACTGCGAAGAGAATCGGCAGCGGGAAGCCAATGAACATCTTAAGGGCGCTGATGACCAGCGTGTTGCGCATGGCCAGTCCGAAGTACTTATCGGCGAACATGGTCTGGAAGTGTTTGAAGCCTACCCACTGGCTGAAGCCCGGGAAATCACCGAGCTGGAAATCCTGGAAGCCCATAACCACGCCGTACATCGGTACGTAGCTGAACAAGAGGACTAAGAGGATGCCGGGAACTAACAATATCTGCAGATCCCACTGGGCAAGCATTCTGGAAAAGACGTTCTTTTTGCGTAAGACCGTCTTTCCACTCGCTTGTGCTTGTTTCAATCTCATCACGCTCCATTTCCACAAAAGATGGAAAATTTTTTACAAAAAGCAGAACTCAAAGCCTGCTTAAAGTCAAAATTTTTTTGAAACCGACTGCCTTTTGCAGCTTTACGGTTTTCTCGTCGAAAGCCCTGAACGATGTTCGGACGGTTTCCAAATTTGTCTAAATCTCCGCAACAGTTCCGTTAAGAACTGTTCACATTATACACATGCCTTCGTAACAGTTCAAGGACAAATTGCGCAAAGCATATTGACAAATTATGCAAACCGTGTACAATATAGGTACAAAAGGTAAATTTTATGGTGAAGTTGGTGGGCATATGTTACAAGACACTATCTTAGACACACAAAAATGCGAGCATGAAACCGCATCCATTTTGAACAATTTTACTATAGCCTTCGGAAAGGTGCATTGGGGCTTCCCGGATCTTGAAATATTCGACAGTTTATTTGAAGATCAGCAGTTCTTGCTGCTGCTCTGCACAGAGGGCAAGGCAAAGGTCGAGTTGAATCATCACATTTCGAATATGCTTCCGGGAGGACTTATTTGCGTGCGCAAAAGCGACGCTTTCCACTTTGCGGAATGTGAAATGCACGATATGCAGTTTTTGTGGCTGCCCTTTACCTTTAAGCGCATTTGTGAATGCTCCTGTGCCGATGCGGCGGTGCTGAACGATTTTCTTTGTGGAAAATTGAGCGCTGTTGGTTATGATGAACAACTTGTCGATTACAGCATGTTCTTGAAAAAGCGCATTTGCGGCGGCAAGCGTTGCTGCCTTGAGCCGGTGCTCTCCGGCTTTATATTAGATTGTATATTCGCCTTGGCGCAAAACCGTGAGGCGCTTTCTGACCGCGAGAAGCTTGTGGCCTATTTAAAAGAGCATGCAAAGGATAAAATCAGCGTGCCGGAGCTTGCAAAGATGATGTCCGTTTCCGAGCGCTCGCTTTTCTATTTCTTTAAGAAGAATTTCCAGACCTCGCCGACCGATTTCATCAACTGTGTGCGCATGAACGCCGCCGCAGAGCACATTCGCCGCGGGTTATCCGTGAAAGAAGTGACCGAAATGTACCACTTTTCGGAATCTTCTGCGTTCTGCCGGTTATTTAAGAAGCACTTCGGCATCACGCCGACGGAATACCGCCAGCTCGCGGAAAAAGAGCAGCTGAAAATCGTCTCGCAGGACAAGCTGAAGGATTAACCGTATATCTTTCACGCGATCCATAGATAACAAAACACCGCCCGTTCGGAAAAGCTCCGAGCGGACGGTGTTCTTTATCTTCTATTATATTGTATTCGATCAGTCAATGACCTTGTTGTCGCGATCCGGAACAATCTTTGCGAGGAACTGCTCTACGGTCATGGCGCCGAGGTCGCCCTCTTTGCGCTTGCGGATAGAGATGGTGTTGTTTTCGATGTCCTTATCGCCGACAACAACCATGTACGGCACCTTTTCAAGCTGTGCTTCGCGAATCTTGTAGCCAATCTTCTCGCTGCGGTCGTCAACCTCGCAGCGGAAGCCCTTGTCTTCCAGCTGCTTCTTGACTTCATAGAGATAGTCGAGGTGGCGGTCTGCGATGGGCAGCAGCTTCACCTGTACCGGGGCGAGCCACAGCGGGAACGCGCCTGCATACTTTTCGATGAGCAACGCGAGGGTACGCTCGTAGCAGCCGATGGAGGTACGGTGAATGATGCACGGAGTCTTCTGCTTGCCGTCCTTATCGGTGTAGACCATACCGAACTGCTTGGCAAGCATCTGGTCAATCTGAATGGTGATAAGCGTATCTTCCTTGCCGTACACGTTCTTAATCTGGATATCGAGCTTCGGGCCGTAGAACGCAGCTTCGCCGATGCCGACCTCGTACGGAATCTCGAGGTGGTTGAGGATGCGCTCCATGAGGCCCTGTGCCTCGTTCCACTGCTCTTCCGTACCGATATACTTTGCGCGGTCATTCGGATCCCATTTCGAGAAGCGGTAGGAAACGTCCTCATACAGACCGAGTGTCTTCAGCATGAAGATTGCAAGCTCCAAGCTCTTTCTGAACTCGTCTTCCAGCTGCTCCGGTGTGCACATGAGGTGGCCTTCGGAAATGGTGAACTGGCGCACACGGATCAGGCCGTGCATCTCGCCGCTTGCTTCATTACGGAACAGTGTGGAGGTCTCGTTGTAGCGCAGCGGCAGGTCGCGGTAGGAACGCTTGCGGTTTAAATAAGCCTGATACTGGAACGGGCAGGTCATCGGGCGCAGGGCGAAGACTTCCTTGTCCTTCTCCTCGTCGCCGAGCACGAACATGCCATCCTTATAATGATCCCAGTGGCCGGAAATCTTGTACAGGTCGCTCTTTGCCATGAACGGGGTCTTTGTCAACAGCCAGCCGCGGCGCTGCTCCTCGTCCTCGACGAAGCGCTGCAGAAGCTGAACGATGCGTGCGCCCTTCGGCAGCAGGATCGGCAAGCCCTGACCGATGACGTCGCTTGTGGTGAAAAGCTCCAGCTCACGGCCGAGCTTGTTGTGGTCGCGCTTCTTGGCTTCCTCCAGCATGGTGAGGTGCTCTTCCAGCAAGCTCTGCTTCGGGAACGCGATGCCGTAGAGACGCTGCAGCATCTTATTGTTTGCATCGCCGCGCCAGTAAGCGCCTGTGATGGAGGTAAGCTTTACAGCCTTGACATTGCCGGTGCGCATGAGGTGCGGGCCTGCGCAGAGGTCTGTGAAATCGCCCTGCTTATAGAAGGAGATGTGCTCGCCCTCGGCAGCGTGCTCACGGATGAGCTCCTCTTTATAGTCCTGACCCTTCATGAGCTCCAGTGCTTCCGCGACCGGCAGCTCGAAGCGTTCAATCTCGATGTCTTCCTTGATGATCTTCTTCATCTCGGCTTCGATCTTTGCGAGGTCGTCGTTGGTGATGGCCTGCGGCAGCTCCATATCATAATAGAAGCCGTTATCCACAGCCGGGCCGATGGCGAACTTTGTGCCCGGGTACAGACGGTTTACCGCCTGCGCCATGATGTGGGACGCGGTGTGCCAATATGCCTTTTTGCCTTCTTTATCGTCAAACGTCAAAATCTCTACCTTGCAATCTTCGTTGAGCACGGTGCGCAGGTCGCACACCTCGCCGTTCACTTTTGCGGCACATGCGGACTTATAAAGACCCATGCCGATGCTTTTTGCGACTTCCGCTACGGAAACGCCGCTTTCAAATTCCTTTTCGCTGCCCTTCAGGTCAACCTTGATCATGATTCTCAATCCTTTCCTAATTCTATGATAAAATAAAAAGCCCCGGGATCCCTCACCGGGATCTCGGGGCGACACTGCGCGGTTCCACCCGAGTTCCTGCGTGTTAAAACACATTTGTGTTAACACACAGCTCGTTCTTCCGCCTTAACGCGGCAGCAACGTCCGCCTTTTCGGTAAACCGTTCGGCGGCGGCTCAAAGGTGGTATTTCGGTTTCGCTTTCCGCGGTGCTTTCAGCCGGTGGCAACCGCTCTCTTTTGAAAAGACCTGAACCCGAACTTCCTTATCAAAGCCCTTTTCTTGTCCCCATACTATCACCGTTTTTCTGAAATGTCAACACCCAAGAAAAGAGTTTTTCACATAAATTCTTCATTGTCTATTATCGTAGACAATGAAATGTCTATTTACGCATACAATTTTTGTAGAGGTGATACACTTGCTTTGGGAAAACAACATTGTGGGTCAAACGATACGGTCTGTGCGCAAAGCGAAAGGCATGTCGCAAGAGGTTTTAAGCGGCTTTGCGGGCATCGCGCGCACGCATTTGACGATGATCGAGCGCGGGACAAAGCAGGCGAATTTCTCGACGATATGCAAGATTGCGGAAGCGTTTGATATGCGCCCCAGCGAGCTTGTCCGCAAAATGGAAGAAGCGGAAGAAAAGCGGGATAAATAGACCCGCAGAAAAAATTTTTCTTCTTAAAAGCAAAAAAATCGGCTTATATACTGGGCTCTTGTATAAAACAGAAAGAAACCGTAACTATTTCTTAAATTCTTTGGTTGACATATGCAAGGAAAAGAGATAAAATTGTACATGGAGTGTTTTACACTTTTTAAGTCAGCCGTGTTCCGAGCAGTTTATGCGGCTGCTTTTTGTGTGGAGCCTTCACAGGGAATAACGCACCCTGCATAACCTAATTTAGTAATTGAATATCGAAAACCTTAGCGAAGGAGGTGCCCAATGCCACAAGTACCAATTTGGCTGTGTATTCTGATCGCAGTGTTGGCAGCCGCCGTGTGCGGTGCTGTCGCTTTCTTTGCGGGTGTGAATCATCGAAAAAGAGAAGCGGAAGCTGCCATCGGTTCGGCAGAAGACGAAGCCAAGCGGATCATCAGCAACGCGATCAAAACGGCTGCCGCAAAGAAAAAGGAAGCCGTGCTCGAGGGCAAGGACGAAATTCATCGTCTGCGCAACGAGTCCGAACGCGAGATGAATGACCGCAGAAAAGAAATTCAGCGCCAGGAGCGCCGCGTTTCCCAGAAGGAAGAATCTTTGGATAAAAAGATGGAAAATCTGGAATCCAAAGAAAACGCGGTCGAAAATAAGATGCGCAAGGCGGAGGAACGCCTGAAAGAGGCAGAATCCGTTAAGAAAAGTCAGATCGACATGTTGGAGAGGATCTCTTCCTTTACCGTGGACCAGGCAAAAGAGTATTTGCTCAAGTTACTTGAGGATGATCTTGTGCATGAAAAGGCCATTAAAGTAATGGAGTATGAACAGCAGACGAAGGAAGAATGCGACAAGCTGGCAAGAGAGATCATTTCGGTCGCCATTCAGCGCTGCGCGGCGGATCACGTATCCGAAGCCGCCATCAGCGTCGTTCCGCTGCCCAACGATGAAATGAAGGGCAGAATCATCGGCCGCGAAGGCCGCAACATCCGCGCCATTGAACAGCTTACCGGCGTGGATCTCATCATCGATGACACACCTGAAGCCATTACGCTTTCGAGCTTTGAGCCCGTAAGACGTGAAGTGGCAAGAATCGCCCTTGAAAAGCTGATCTCGGATGGCAGAATCCACCCGACCAGAATTGAGGAGACGATTGAGAAAGCCCGCCGCGAAGTGGATGCGACCATTAAAGCCGAGGGCGAACGCGCCGTGCTTGCTGCCGGCGTAAACGGCATTCACCATGAGCTTGTTAAGCTGCTTGGTCGGCTGCGTTACCGCACCAGCTATGGACAGAATGTCCTCAACCACTCTCTGGAAGTTTCTTACCTTGCCGGTATGATGGCTTCCGAACTGGGTCTTGACCCCACCATTGCAAGAAGAGCAGGTTTGCTGCACGATATCGGCAAAGCGCTCGACCACGAGATTGAAGGCTCCCATGTGGAGATCGGCGTGGATGTTGCAAGAAAGTACAAGGAAAGCGAAGCCGTTATTCACGCAATTGCCGCACACCACGGCGACATTGAAGCGAAAACGGTTATTGCCTGCCTGGTGCAGGCAGCCGATGCCATCTCGGCAGCACGCCCCGGCGCGCGCCGCGAGAACATCGAAAACTATATCAAACGTCTCGAAAAGCTCGAGGCCGTGGCTGCATCGTTTGACGGTGTGGATCGCTGCTACGCCATTCAGGCCGGCCGCGAGATCCGCGTCATGGTAAAGCCCGAAGTGATCAACGATGAGAAAATGACGCTGCTCGCCCGCGACATCTGCAAGAAGATTGAGGAAGACCTCGAATATCCGGGTCAGATTAAGGTCAACATGATCCGTGAAAGCAGAGCGGTCGATTTCGCGAAATAACATAGTTCGTCACAACGCTCAACCGAATCACAAGCAAAGCCCTCCGGGAGGAATCTCGGAGGGCTTTTGTTATGTAAAACCGCGCGTCGGTGGGTTCTCCCCCACCTCGGCACGCGATTTTGCTGTAAAAAAAGCAACACCTCTTACCCTGCCGACAAGATCAAGCATAAACGCTCGGATTTTCGGTGCTACGGTCAAAAGGTGTTGCTTTGCAAAATGCAGTTTTAATTGTGTACTGAAATTTGTGTTAGCTTTGATAAATGGGGTGCACGAAATATGTGTAAAAAATTCACATTTTGTCGATTAAGACGCATTGTCCATCTGCAAACACAGTTTATCGGAAATCATGGCGATGAACTCGCTGTTCGTGGGCTTGCCCCGCGTATTGTGAATGGTGTAACCGAAATACGAATTCAACACATCCACATCACCGCGATCCCAAGCGACTTCGATCGCATGGCGAATGGCGCGTTCCACACGGGAGCTCGTGGTCTCGTACTGCTTTGCTACACTCGGATACAGCTGTTTTGTCACCGCATTGATAATCTCCGGGTCTTCGATGGCCATGATGATGGAATCTCGAAGATAGTGGTATCCCTTAATGTGGGCCGGCACGCCGATCTGGTGCAGGATCTCCGTGACCTGAATGCGCAGGTCGCTGCGGCTGGTGCCGTTTGACGGATGCTGTGCCGCACCGGCCAACGTAAAGATGCGGTCGATGATCTCGGTTTTGCTGAACGGCTGGATGGCGTAATAATCTGCGCCGGCCTCCATGATCTGCCGCTCCAAAGTGTTTGAGGAATGCGCTGCCGTGATGATAAACACCGGCTTTGGCAGTCCCTCGGCTTTCACAGCGTGCATAACGCCCAGCGCATCCACGCCCGCCATAAAGAGATCCATTACAACCACATCCGGTTTTTCATCCCGTATTTTGGTCAGTAGCGCTGTTCCGTTCCTGGTTACGGTCACAACCTGTGCACCCCGCGAAGCCAATGCGTCGGTGTTTTCACGGCTCCATTCGCCGTCATCCGCACAAATGATGACCTTTATTTGCTTTTCCATGGCTTACCTCCTGCGTGATTTAAATTGTGAACAAATTTTACCATATCATACACGCTATTTCAAGAGGGTAAATGAAATTTCTTTAATTTATTTGTTTCCTAACAAAAATATGCATCTTGATTTTGTTAGCTTTCATCATGTTTTCGGTTGATACACTTCTAATTTCGACAAAAATCAGCAGATAATCAAATATTTTTATTACAGCCAATATCCTGGCGAGTTTCTTACCAAAAAGATGTATGAAACAGAACGGAAACCGATTCTGTAAGATTGTGTCATACCTTCTGTGAGAAACATGGCAATGCGGCGCGAAAAAGGGACGCGTGCGCCGCAGCCCACCGTCCCCCTCGTCTTAATTTTCGTTCAGGTTTTCGAGCATCGTTTCGGCAAAAATGCCATAGCCGCGCGTAGCATCATCTACGAAAACGTGCGTCACCGCACCGACCAGCTTACCGTCCTGCAAAATGGGGCAACCGCTCATGCCCTGCACAATGCCGCCGGTACGTGCAAGCAGCTCCGGGTCGGTCACGTGCAGCACAAGGGTACGTGTTTCCTGCTTGCCGTCTGTGCTGACGCGCTCAAGCTCCGCATCAAACAGCCGCATACCCTCATCGTCGATCGTGGCGGCGATCTGTACGGCACCTGTATGCACATTTCCGCGCGGCAGCACCTCTACGGTCTCGCCCTCGTGCGGTGCGGAGAGTTTGCCGTAAAGCCCAAGCTCCGTGTTCTGCGTCAGCGTGCCAAGGCTCTTGCCGCCCGTAAAATACCCGCGCAGGCGGCCCGGCCGGCCGCTGCTGCCGCGCTCGATGCCGCAGACGGAAACGGCAGCCGGCTCGCCGCTGCGGATCTCCAAAACATTGCGCGTGTCGGCATCGCAAATGCCGTGGCCGAGCGCGCCGAACGCTTTGCCGTCTTCGGTGTAAAACGTCACGGTGCCGATGCCCGCAGCGCTGTCCCGTACCCACATGCCCGCTTTGTACGAGCCCTCGCACAAAACGGAAGTAACCTGCGCCGTGAACGTTTCCGTGCCGCGCCGCAGCGTGAGCGTGTTCGTTTCGTTTTCGGAAAGCACAGCGGAAAGCGCAGCGTTCGTCTCTACATTATTGCCGTTTACGGAAAGGATATAATCGCCGGGCTGAATGCCGGCTTCGCGTGCAGGGCATTTTAAGCCACCGTCTGCATAAATTTCCGAAAGTGCGGCAACAATAACGCCGTCCGAAAAAAGTTTTATGCCGAAAACATCGCCGCCAAGCTGCACGGTGCGCACCGTTTCTGTCTTTGCCGTGATATGGGAAGCGGAAACGGCGTGCGCCGTTGCGTTTTCCGGCAGCGGCAGGCCGATGAGCCCGCACACGGAAAGCATCAGTAAAGCCGCCGTGCCCACGCTTGCCGCAAATGTGCGGATGCTCTCAAAAAGCGAGATGTCGCGTCGTTTTGGGGCGTGCGGTTGCGGTTCATTTTCAAAATTCAAGCCTTCTCATCTCCTTGCAGAAAAA
Source organism: Neglectibacter sp. CSJ-5 (assembly GCF_032490475.1). Taxonomy (NCBI): domain Bacteria; kingdom Bacillati; phylum Bacillota; class Clostridia; order Eubacteriales; family Oscillospiraceae; genus Neglectibacter; species Neglectibacter sp. CSJ-5. The sequence continues at coordinate 111,565 of NZ_JAVYJC010000003.1, forward strand.
TTCAGAAAGCTCAAACGAGCCTTCTGTTTTTACTTTTCCACGCGGAGAGAAAAGTATTTGCGGCAATTAAAAACACCTTTGCACAACGAAGGAAATCGTTACGCAAAGGCGATCGTTTTTGGTCTGCCGCACTGCCGGGCTCGCAGCACCCGGCAGAGGACAGTGGAGTAAAAAAATAGGGGTAATATCGGAAGAAACGAACTGTTCCCGATTTTGGCTCCGCGTAAACGCTGTGGGGAAGCAGCGCCCGGCTATCGACCCGGTGCGGAACGTTTTAAAGAAATGAAGGAAGTAAAAAATGAAGAAGTTTGTAACTCATTCGGTTCTCTCTTGTTCCTCCTGAGTACATTACGTAGTATAGAGGAAGAATATGAAAATGAAATTGATATTTCGTGAAAAAAGGAGGAAGTTTTTTTGAAAAACATGTGAACAAAAAAGGCCGCATACTCCACAAATTTTGATTGACTTTCGGCGGAAAAGCTGTTATACTTTGGATAGTGTAATAAACAATGTCAATGTCTCACAGGTTTTCTTTGTAAGTCATTCTTTGGGTGGTTTACAGGACCTGTGTTTTTTTGTATGGCGTTTACGAACACAATCTTTATTTTTATATGGAGGTACCACAATGAACAACGGTACAGTCAAATGGTTTAACGCAGAAAAGGGCTACGGCTTCATCTCCAACGATGAGGGCGGCGAGGACGTATTCGTACATTTCTCCGCAATTCAGGGCGACGGCTTCAAGACGCTGAACGAAGGCCAGAAGGTCACCTTTGAGACCGAGACCGACCCGAAGAACGGCAAGCTCCGCGCAGCAAATGTCGTAAAGCTCTAATTGTAAATTAGAACAGCGAGATAAAAGGCACCTGTGATTGATTTCACCGGTGCTTTTTCTTTTGCATAAGCTTCGCTTTTCAGCGCACAATACTGTGGGAAGGAAGGGATGCCAAATGCAAAAGAAAAACGAAAAGAAGTTTACCCACGGCGAGCATGTGACGATTTACCCTGATACGCCGGAGAGCGTCGCAAGCGCCACGGAGTGCACCGGCCTCATGCCCACGCCGCCGCAAAACGACGCGAAGTTTACGTCGTACCAAGACCTGCACAGCATGGAGATCCCCAAAAAGCTCCCCGGCAAGCGGAACTTCGAGCTTGGCGTGTACGACGATAAGCCGGAAGATATTCAGTTATAAAAAGTCAGCCTCATCGGTCGGATTCGGCGCGATGAGGCTGGTTACTTTTTAGCTTTATATTCGCTTGTTTTACTCTTCCAGCTGTGCGGTATAAAGCTGGTAGTAGTGGCCCTTCTGTTCCATGAGCTCGTCGTGGCTGCCGCTTTCGGCAATGCCCTTATTCGAGATGTACAGGATGCGGTCACAATTTTTGATGGTGGACAGGCGGTGCGCGATGATGAAGCTTGTTCTGCCCCTTAAAAGTGCCTGCAGGCCTTCCTGCAAAAGGCGCTCGGTCTTCGCATCAATGGAAGACGTGGCTTCGTCCAGCACAAGAATCTTCGGGTCAGAAAGCAAAGTTCTTGCAAACGCAATAAGCTGCTTTTGGCCCTGCGAGAGGCGCGAGCCGCGCTCGTTTACCTGCGTATAGTAGCCATCCGGCATTTCGCTGATGAACTCATGCGCACGCACGGTCTTTGCAGCGGCGATGATCTCCTCATCCGTGGCGTCCAATCGACCGTAGCGGATGTTATCCATGATGGTGCCGGAGAAAATGAAGCTGTCCTGCAGCATGATGCCCATTTGCGCGCGCAGCGAGTGCAGCGTCACCTTGGAGATATCGTGCCCGTCGACAAGCACCCGGCCGGAATTGATGTTGTAGAAACGCGAGATGAGGTTGACGACCGTCGTTTTGCCGGCACCCGTGGGACCCACAAGCGCGATGGACTCGCCCGCTTTCACATCGAGATTGAAGTGCTCCAGAACGTTGATGGAGCCGTCGTAAGAGAATGTCACGTCGTCGAACGTCACGTCGCCCTTAATCGGCGGCAGCTCCGTTGCGTCCGGCGCGTCATCGACAAGCACGGGCTCATCGATCATCTCGAAGATACGCTCCAGATACGCCACGGCATTGATGAACGTATTGTAGAGGTTGGAAAGCTGCAAAATCGGCTGCCAGAAGCGCCACGCATACGCGGAAATGGCGATAAGCGTACCGATTTGCACGGCGGGACCCAAAAGCGAGAAGCCCACAAGGTACATAGCGCCAACGACCCATGTGGAGATGTTGTTGACGGAAAACCACACGAGGTTCGAGGTGTACTGCGCCTTCATCCAGCTTTTGTACATTTTGGTGTTAAGATTGTTGTAGATCTTCGCATTTTCCTCTTCACGCGTGAACGCCTGCGTGATCTTCATACCGTCAAGGCTCTCGTGCAGGTAGGCGTTGAGGTTGGAGCTCTTATTGGAGACATCCTGCCAAGCGCGGCGCTGTGCAGGCTTGATGACGAGCACGATGATGAGGAACAGCGGGATGCCCGCCATGACGACGAGCGAGAGCCTGACATCGCACATGAACATGAACACGGCGATGAGAATGAGGTTGAAAATTTCGAGAATGAAATTGATGATGCCGTTGGAGAGCGCATCGGAAACAGAGTTCACGTAGTTGATGACACGCGTCAGAATTTTGCCGTGCGGGCGGTCGTCGTAGAACTGGAACGAAAGCCGCTGCAAATGCTCAAAGAGATCCTTGCGGATGTCGTAGATGATGGCCTGCCCCACCACCGTCATGTAGCGTGAGCGCTTGACGGAAAAGAAAATGGAAAGCAGAATGGATAAGAGCATGATGCCTGCCAGAATGAACAGCATTTTATAATCGCGGTTCGGCACGGCGACGTTCAAGGCGGTCTCGATAAGCTTAGGACCTACGAGCGCGCACGCGGCGGAAATGGCGGAGAAAACGAGCGATAAGATCATTTTCTGTTTGTGCCGCTTGATATACACGCCTGCACGCAGCAAGTGTTTGATATTAAATGGGGTTTCCAGCGTTTCGTCAACGTCAAAACGATTTCTTGCCATTACGCAGCACCCCCTTTCTTTTCACCGGCAATGCCGTTTTGCAGCTCATAAACCTCGCGGTAATAGCCCGGGCGGGAAATGAGCTCCTCGTGCGTGCCGACATCCACAACGCGGCCCTTATCAAGGATCACGATGCGGTCTGCGCGCTTCGTGGTGGAAATACGCTGCGCGACAATGATCTTCGTGCAGTCGAAATCAAGGTGCGCAAGCTGGTCTTGAATATATTTTTCGGTCTCCATATCTACGGCGGAGGTGGTGTCGTCCAGAATGAGAACAGACGGCTTGATGGCAAGGGCACGCGCCAGCGCGATACGCTGCTTTTGACCGCCGGAAAGACCGGTGCCGCGCTCGCCGATGACCGTGTCAAAGCCTTCGGGCAGCTTATCAACGAAATCGACGCAGGCGATCTTTGCGAAGCGCTTCACATCGTCCTCGGACATTTCGGGGTCGCCGTAAGCAATGTTGCCGTCTACGGTATCGGAGAACAGGAACACGTCCTGCGTGGCGATACCGACAGAGCCGCGCAGCTTTTTGAGATCATACATACCGACAGGCGTGCCGTCCACGGAGACGGTACCGCCGGATACATCCGAAAAGCGCGGGATAAGGCTGATAAGCGACGTTTTGCCGCAGCCGGTTGGTCCCATGATGGCGATGGTCTCGCCGGGTTTGATGTCAAGATTGATGTCGTGCAGAACCTCTGTGCCGTTGCGCTTTAAGGTTACGTGGTCAAACTTCACGGCGCCCTGCACGCGGCCTTCCTTCTTCACGGCATCCTGGCGCGTGACGATGGTAGAGCGCGCGTAGTAGAGTTCGACGATCTTCGACGCAGAGGCAAAGAAACGCTGCAGGTCGTTGATGAGCATGCCGAGCGTGCTCATCGGGTTCGTCAGCGTCCAGCACAGCGAGTTAAAGAGTGCAAACGTGCCGATTGAAATGCGGCCCATGATGAGGAACGAGCCGCCGACGAGCAGAACGGCGATGGAAAGCGACTGCGAAAAACCGTCGATATACGGCGAGAATTTGAACCACAGCAGCGACGCTTTGAGGTTCGCTTTGCGGTAATCCTCGTTTTTCTTATCAAACTGCTCGATCTCGTAGTCTTCGCGAGCAAAGGCTTTAACGACACGGTTGCCGGCGATGTTCTCCTGCGCGGCGGTGTTCATGCGCGAAAGGCGCTCGCGCAGGTCGACATACAGCGGATGCACCTGCTTTGCGAAAACCTTCGTCAGGATGAAAATGATCGGCGTTACGGCCAGCATGGCAAGCGCGAACAGCCAGTCCACACAAAGGAATGTAATGGATGTGGTGAGAAACAGCACCACGCAGTCGATGATCATGCGGATGACATAGCACGTAGTGTGGCGCACCATGTCAAGGTCGCCGGTCAGGCGGGTCATCAGATCGCCGGTGCGGTTCTTTGAGAAGAATGAGCTATCCTGCGCCTGCATGTTTGCGTACAGATCGCGGCGCAGCTTAAAGAGCAGCTTCTGCGAGCACGTCTCGTACGTCATGACCGAAAGATAGTTAAAGCACATTCTGAACATCGTGAAACCGATCAGAATGGAGACGAGCACAACGAGCCGATGCCAAAGCTCCGGCGTAGTGCCCTGCCCCTCTTTTACCGGCGTAAATACGGTGTCCATGATCTGCGCGGTCAAAACCGAGTTGACCAGCGCCATCATAGAAAGAACCGCGGTAGAGCACAGCGCGAAAACATATCGCTTTCGGCAGCCTTCCAGGTTTTTCCAAACCCATTTCAGCTGAAACATAGCGTTCCCTTTCCTTTCAATGCATATCCTGCTTTCTTTGTACCCTTGGTACAGTTGTACCTTCGGTACAGTCCGCACCGCACGTGCGGTTTCCTCCTCAGGCGCATGGAATATTTACGCAGAAACACTTCATACGCTTGTTTAAACTATTATAACTGTATTCTGTTAAAATGGAACCCTTTTTCGCGATTTTCTCTCCGTGAGAACAAACAAACTTTGGTTGAGATTTTTAGGCAATAAAACAGCCCCGCAAATCGGACTTTTCATCCGTTTGCGGGGCATGCTCTATATGCTTTTATTATATATAGTATACGTACTTTTGTAATTTAGATTTCAAAGACCGTGTAGGCGTACTCGGCTTCTTCGCCGGGCTGCAAAGTGCGCATGCCGTGCTTCTTTTCAAACACGTCGTCCTCCTGTACGGCGGTGGCGCAGCCGGTCCACGGCTCCAGCGCAACATACGGGCCGTCGTTTGCGGCAGACCAGATGCCGAGCATCGGGAAGCCGGAAAACTCCATCATCACACCGCGGCCGGACTGGCGGCTTTTGAGCGAAACGCAGGTGGAGTTGAGGTTCTCGAACACGAGCGCGTCCTTATAGAACAGGCTGTGCTGCAGCGGGATGGTATCCGTATCGTCAAGCTCGAAGTTCGTCTTCTCAAAATCAATCAGGCAGCTTTCCATATCGAGCGTCGGGCATTTCTGGTCTTCCTTTTCCTCGAACACGATGTCGTAATCTTCAAAAACTTCATCGGACTGAATCGGGATATTAAAGCCCGGGTGACCGCCGATGCAGAAGGGCATGGGCTTCGTATCGGCATTTTTAACGGTAAATTTCGTCGTGATGCTGCTGCCGGTGAGGTAATAGGAGACCGTCAGCACAAAATCGAACGGGTACTGCTTTTTCGTCTCCTCGTTCGCCGTAAGCTGCAGGGTAACGTAGTCCTCTCCCTGCTCTGTGACGGTGAATTCCTCGTGGCGCGCGACGCCGTGGCGCTTCATCTCGTACCACTCGCCGTTGATACATGTGCGGTTATCGCGCAGCGCGCCGACGATAGGAAACAAAACCGGCGCGTGGCCGCCCCAATATGTTTTATCGCCCTGCCAAATGTGCTCAAAGCCGTCATCGCCCATAAAGGAGACGAGCTCGGCGCCGAGCGTATCAATGGCAGCAGATTCGTTTTCGTTTTTTATGTGGATCAGCATAATTCGTCCTTTCAAATCGCGGCGCTTTTGCGCCCTGTCTTTTTGCATGCACATAACCTGATTTTCAATCAACAGTATTATAACAAACAAAACCGCTTGAAGCAAGAGCGAAAGCCTGCTATAATTGAGAAAACACCGAAGAAATCTCCCGTTTTATCGGTCAAAATCCACCAACCGGAAAGGAATTTACAATATGAGAGCAGTTATTCAGCGTATAAACGGTGCAGAGATCACCATAAACGGCGGCGAGACCCGCAAAGTCGGCGAGGGCCTCGTTGTCTTCATCTGCGCCATGGAGGGTGACACGGACGCGCAGGCGGATTTTCTCGTGCAGAAGGTGTGCGGCCTGCGCGTATTTAAGGACGAAAACGACAAGATGAACCGCTCACTCGAAGACATCAAGGGCGATATTCTCATTGTCTCGAACATCACGCTGAGCGCCGATATGAAGCACGGCCGCCGTCCGGATTTCAGCCGTTCCGCTTCCCCGAGTGAAGCTTTGAGATTATATAACTACTTTGTGGAACAGGTGAAAAGCCAGCCTATCGGCAAAGTATGCACGGGTGAATTCGGCGCGCACATGCACGTAAGTGTGGAAAACGACGGCCCCGTAAACATCATCATCGACACGGAACGCATCGGAAAGTGACGGTGTGCCTATGACGCGATTTTTAACGTTGTTTGACACGGCTGTCACCGACCCGCTTGAGGACATTCCCACCGTGAACGAGCTTGAAAAATGGCTGAAAAACGTCGGCGAACAGGCGTTTTACTTTCTCATTCGCTTAGCCGCCGCCGGGCTGCTTTTGTTTATCGGCAGCAAGCTCATCAAATTTTTGATGAACCGCTTCAAGCGCTCGAAACTATATCAAAAAATGGACCCGGGGCTCGCTTCGTTCATGGCGAGCGGCAGCCGCATCGTGCTGTATATCATCCTCATTTTGATGTGCTTCGGCGTTCTTGGCATCGAGACCGCCTCGTTCCTCGCACTGTTCACCTCGGGCGGCGTTGCCATCGGCCTTGCGTTTCAGGGCGCCGTGACGAACCTTGCGGGCGGCGTGATGATTTTGCTTTTTCACCCGTTCCGCGTGGGCGATTACATTGAAACGACGGAAATTGCCGGCACGGTGAACGCCATCAGCGTTTTATACACCGTGGTGCTGACACCGGACAACAAGCGCGTGACCGTGCCGAACGGCTCGCTGACGAACGCCGCCATCACGAATTACAGCGCGGAGGGACAGCGCCGTGTGGAGCTGACATTCTCTGTCTCCTACGATTGTGACATTGACAAGGTGAAGCAAATTTTGCTTTCCGTTGCCGAAAGCGACCCGAAATCGCTGAAAGACCCCGCCCCGCTGGCGCGCCTGAAAACGCAGAGCGCGAGCTCGCTCGATTTCGTCCTGCGCGTTTGGTGCGCCCCGGAAAATTACTGGGACCTCTATTTTGACCTCAACGAAAACGTGAAAAAGGCGCTGGATGAAGCCGGCATGGAGATTCCGTTCCCGCAGATGGACGTGCACATGCGGTAAAGCACGCACGAAAATACGAATATTCCCGCAGCAGCGCCGTGAAACTTCCGTTTTCGGCGCTGAAATTTTCGTGGACTTTCCCAACAGAACCCCCGAAGGGAGATTTATCCGGTCTTCCTTCGGGGGTTCTGTATTATTCAATCTCTATATTCTTGATGCCGTATTCAAGTATCACGTTGATAAGCTCATTGCGCGAATAGTTGCTTTCGCTCGCGATTTTATCAAGACTTTGCAAAATATCTTCCCGAATACGCACGGAAATGATTCTGTTCCCGTCCTCTCCGCGCTTTTTAATCTTCAAAGGTTCATTTTTCACAAATTCCACCTCACAATCTATACTAATTATAGATTGACAGCCGAATTATAGTATGCTACAATTAGATTTGTAATATGATATTTATTTGTAATACAAATAAATATCATTAAGGAGGTGAAATGATGAAGAAACCAACCTTTGATAAGCTCGACGAGATATTTGAACATATCACAAGCCTACGGTTAACTGACCGTGAATATGCAGACAAAACAGGTGCAAGTTTGCCTAAAAGAAAGAGCTATCTTGTAAATGAGTCTGCCTTTTCAAGATGGCTAAACGAAAAAGGATTTAAAATTGTTGATGTTCAAGAAGAAGCCGTCATTGAACGAACCGTTTACATTCAAAAGAAGTAGGAGGAATTTCTCATGAAAAGAACAGTATCCATAATTTTAGCACTTCTGTTGTGCATTTCTCTCTGTGCCTGCGGAACATCTTCAGAAAGCAGTTCAAGCGATACGCAAGAAGGAGCAGATGTATATAGCAATTCGGAAATTGAAAGTAGTTCTGAAAAAAGTCACGAATTAACAGATGACGAAGTAGAAATGATCGTTGTTCAAGAACTGTACAATCAAATTTCAACAAGCGGATGGTACCAAGCCGATCCAGGTAGTTGCAGATACTCTATTAACAAAACCGAAAGAAAACCTGGGTTTATATATATATATGGTGAAGTTTATTTATACGATAAATATGGAAAACTTACAACCGGATATAGCGATGGCTCTGGATCTTATTCTCATACTTTTGAAATTGAATATTCTCTTATAACTAAATCGGTATATAAATGTATAATCGAATGACGACATTGATTCATCTATTCAACATTTTTTCATTCTGTTAAAACTAAATCGAAAAGAGGAGAAGGATCAAATCCCTCTCCTCTTCTTTTTTAATTATTCAGCGGGGTAAAAAGCATCTTTTCCGAGACCGCAGGTGGGGCAAACCCAATCTTCGGGGACATCTTCCCATGCCGTGCCGGGTGCAACGCCGTTTTCCGGATCGCCGAGTGCGGGGTCATAGACATAACCGCAGGGACACTCATATTTCATAAGATACACTCCTTTTACTTGTCGCCGAAATATCTCTTAAGGAGACCTGCGAACGCCTTGCCGTGGCGGGCTTCGTCGCGGGCCATTTCATGGACGGTGTCGTGGATAGCGTCGAGGTTTGCGGCTTTTGCACGCTTTGCAAGGTCGAACTTACCGGCGGTTGCACCGTTCTCGGCTTCAACGCGCATCTCGAGGTTCTTCTTCGTGCTGTCCGTTACAACTTCGCCGAGCAACTCTGCGAACTTTGCAGCATGCTCTGCTTCTTCGTAAGCGGCCTTCTCCCAGTAAAGGCCGATTTCCGGATAGCCCTCGCGGTGTGCAACTCTTGCCATTGCGAGATACATGCCGACCTCGCTGCACTCGCCCTGGAAGTTTGCGCGGAGATCAGCAAGGATATCCTCGCTGACGCCCTGTGCGACGCCGACAACGTGCTCAGCCGCCCAAGTCATGTTCTCTTCCTGCTTCGTGAACTTGGAAGCCGGTGCCTTACATACGGGGCAGAACTCCGGAGCTGCTTCGCCTTCAAAAACGTAACCACATACGGTGCATACAAACTTTGCCATAATAAAATCCTCCTAAAAATTTAAATTGATTTTTGTTTGCGGCTTTTAAGCCGTTTTATTTTTGCTTTTTTCTTTGCATTCGGCGCACACACCGCCGAACAGCAGGTCTTCTTTTGTGATCGTAAACCCGTGTTCCGCTTCAATGCGCTCGAGTGTTTCTGTGTCCACAAGCGGTTCAAAGATATCGAGCACGCGCCCGCAGCAGTCGCAGACGAAATGGCTGTGTGCCGAAGTATCGCCGTCGAAATGCTCCTGCCCGTTGATGACGCCGACGCTTCTCGCTTTGCCCTCTGCACAGAATTTTTTAAGATTGCGGTAAACTGTGCCGAGACTTAAATCGGGATATTCGGGTCGCAGCGCAGCGTAGAGCCACTCCGCAGTTGGGTGCACCGTTGTGGCACGCAGTGCGTTGTAGAGCGCCTCACGCTTTCGGCTGAACTTTTCCGGCATCGGCTTCACCTCCTTTAGGTTTGTGGGACTTCTTTCTCTCTCACTTGTTGGCACTATTATAGCACGCTTTTTTCAATTTGTAAATAGTAATAATTATCATTTTTATTATTATTTTGTAAACAAATTATGAACAAGCCTATTGAAAAGCTGCCAAAACCCCGTTTGCTTGCTTTCCGAAAACAAGATACAAAACGGCTCTGCATTTTACCCGCAAAGCCGTTTTCTTCGTTTCTATTTATTCTCCTTTGGTCTCATCGTTTTCCGGTGGAAACATTTTCATGAAGTTAAGTGCTGCGCCGACGAGGTCGTCGTTTTTCATCATTTCGGGAACATCCTGCGGTCGGAACCAGATCTGCGCAAACTTCTCTATGACGGGACGCACCATTTCTCTTTCCGCATCCGTATGCGGTGTGCCGATGCCGCCCGGGTTCATCATGTGTGCAATGAATGTCGCGGCACTCTGCACGCGCGCTTCACCCTCGGGGTTCCACCCGTCTTTTGTCATACAGTTCACGCCTTGCTTTGCGGCAATTTCAATTTTCTTTTCCGCACGGTGTTCAAAATCTGCGTAATCCCCCGCTTCGTTCCACGCGATTTCGGATACGGCATACAGGCGCGGGAACAGCAATTCTTCGAGGTGTTCCGGCGTTTCCACCTGCTCCGACCACAATGCCGCTTCGTAACCGAGCATATTCGGACTGTCTGCGTAGCTCTTGCCCATGACGACCGGCTGATAACGGTAGACCTTATTCAACGAATTGATGCCATGCGGGTAATCGAAATACAAAGCGGACATATTGGAGAAGATCACCTTGCCGCCACGCTCGATAAATGCCGGCACCGGCGCTTCATGCTGCGCCGTCCAATACTGTATGATGTTTCCGGTATCGACATCTTTGGATTCCAGAACATCGTTCCAGCAGACGGCGCGCTTGCCGTGCTTTTTGAGGATGGCGACGACACGCTTCGTGAAGTAGCCCTGCAAATCTTCATAATCGGTAAGGCCAAGCGCTTCCATGCGCGCCTTGCAGTGCGGGCATTTTTTCCATTCGGTCTTCGGCGCTTCGTCACCGCCGATGTGGAAGCGGTCGTCCGGGAACAGTGCGCAGACTTCTGTCAGAAGCTTTTCGATAAACTCGAATGTTTCGTCCTTACCGGGGCAGAGAATTTTCTCAAAAATGCCGCCAAACTGGCACAGCTCCGTTTTTTCGCCAAAGCAGCTCAAATGCGGGTATGTCGCAATCATCGATCTGGTGTGGCCCGGCATATCGATTTCCGGGATGATCTCCATGCCGCGCACGCGGGCATACTCGATAACGCTCCTGATCTCCTCCTGCGTGTAATACGTGCCGGTCGTTTCGTGCAGCAGCGGCAGCGTTTTGCACTCGATGCGCCAGCCCTGGTCGTCTACAAGATGCCAGTGCAGAACATTCAGCTTCACACGCGTCATCTGGTCGATGACCTTTTTCACTTCGTCCGCCGTAAAGAAATGACGGGAGCAGTCAAGCGACAGGCCGCGATGACCGTAGTGCGGTGCGTCTTCAATGGTGACGATTGGCAGCGCTTCGCCCTCTGCTGTGAGCTCCGTGACAGTCGTCAGCGCCCATACGACGCCGCTTTCGTCTGCCGCTTCCACGGTGATGCCGTCCTTTGTGACGGTCAGCTTGTAGCCCTCTTTTGCGATATCGGCCTTTTTCAGCGTGATAAACCCGTTTTCGGCGGTCTCCACGTGGCCGTCCAGTCTTGCAGCAAATGCCTCAAGGCACCACGGTGCAAAATCACCGAGCGAAACGGTGACGGTCTCCGGCAGCTTTACACTGCCCTCCTGCATGTGCACCGATCCGCGCGGCGCGGGAATAAGATTCAACATAAGCAAGATTCCTTTCTTCGGGCAAACGAATAACACGCTTGTCCTTTTACAACTTCTCCTCGGCTGCAACCGAACCGCAGCCTTTTTGTTCTATTAAGAACATTATACCGCAATTTGCTTCTTTTGCAAGAAAACCGTGCTATATTTCTATATAATTTTCAAAATTTTAATAATTATAAACAGATATGACAAAGCGGAATTTTGAATCTCCGTCTGGACTTGTCGAAATAGATATGGTATACTTCAAGCGAAAAGTTTTTGCATGACGGAGGAGCAAACATGGGCAGATTGATCTTAATTACGAATGACGATGGCATTGACGCAGGCGGCATTCGCCAGCTGGCAGAGACAGCAAAAGCATTCGGCGAAGTGTGGGTCGTCGCACCGGAGAGCCAGCGCAGCGGCAAATCGCACAGCGTAACGTATTTAGAGCCGCTTTACGTGCGCGAGCGTCCGGGTTACATGGACGGCGTAAAGGCATACGAATGCAGCGGCGTACCGGTGGACTGTGTGCGCGTGGGCATCCATCTGCTCGGTCGCAAGCCTGACGTTGTGCTTTCCGGCATCAATAGCGGCTACAATATTTCCGGCGATATTCAGTATTCCGGCACGGCGGGCGCCGCGCTGGAGGCCGCTTTCTGGGGAATTCACGCCATCGCGCTTTCCCAGGCCAACCTCGATTATCATCCCGTGACCGACCGCTACTTGCGTGCGCTCATCGGTGAATATATTGATAAACCTCTGCCGCAAAACACGGTTTGGAACATCAACTTTCCCGGCTGCGCACCGGAAGACTGCAAGGGTGTAAAGCACGGCTGCGCCGTTTCGCAGGATGATTTTTACACGGACAGCTTCACCTGCAAAACACTCGGGGACGGCACGGTGGAATACACGGTCGTGCCCGGCAGAAACTGGCACGGCAGCGAAGGCACCGACCTTGGCGCAGTGTGCGACAACTACGTCGCTGTCGGCACCGTGACGAATGTGCGATAATAAAAACATACAGATTTTGCACCTGCTCTTTGAAATCGCAAAAGCAGGTGCTTTTCTATTTTTAAAAACCGTGTTATACTGAAGAAAAGCAAAACATTGAAAGGAAACAGAACATGGTTATATTAGGTGTAGACCTCGGCAAGGCGCGTACGGGCGTTGCCGTATGCGATAAAAGCGAGCTGCTCGCAAGCCCCGTGGAGGTCGTGAACGAGCACAACCGCGAGCGCCTTTTGGAGCGTGTAGCGCAGCTTGCCAAAGCGCGCCGCGCCGAGCAGATCGTTGTCGGCCTGCCGCGCAACATGGATGGCAGCGAGGGCGAAAGCGCGCAGAACGCGCGCGCTTTCGGTGCGGAGCTTGCGGAAAAGACCGGGCTGCCCGTTGATTTCTCCGACGAACGCGGCACGACGATCACGGCACACGGCTTTTTAAACGAAACAAATACGCGCGGTAAGCGCCGCAAAGCAACCGTGGACGCCGTGGCGGCGACGATCATTTTGCAGGATTATCTCGATTATCGGCGAAACCGCAAAGGGTAATTTACACAAAAAACGCATAGACAAATTCGCTTCGCCTGTGCTATAATAACGATGTGCCGCGCAGAAATGCGTTTTTAAGGCACGGAAAGGAAAGATAACTATGGGTTACAAAATCATCACCGATTCCACCATCGATATGGATCATAAAATGATCGAAGAGTTAGGCCTCACAGTGGTGCCGCTCCGCTTTACAATCGACGGTAAAACATATAAAGACAAGGCAGATCTTTCGGATATGCCGACGGAAACTTTCTACGCAAAGCTGCGCGAGGGCAAAATGTCCACCACATCGCAGATCAACGCCGACGAATTCACACGGGTCTTTGAGCCTGTTCTGCAAGGCGGCGAAGACGTTCTGTACATTGCGTTTTCCAGCGGTTTATCCGGCACCTGCCAAAGCGCCTTCATCGCGCGCGATGAATTGAAAGAAAAATATCCCGAGCGCAAAATTTATGTGTTCGATTCGCTCTGCGCGTCCCTCGGCGAAGGTTTGCTCGTATACCATGCAGCCATGCTGAAGCGCGCCGGCACGGACATTGATTCGCTGTATAAGTGGCTCGGTGAAAACGTTTTGAAGCTCTGCCACTGGTTCACGGTGGACGACCTCAACCACTTAAAGCGCGGCGGCCGCGTTTCCGCCACAGCAGCGCTCGTCGGCACTTTGCTTGGCGTAAAACCCGTTTTGCATGTGGATGATGAGGGCCACCTCATCCCGGTCAGCAAGGTGCGCGGCAGACGGCAGTCCCTTGATGCCCTTGTGCAGAAAATGGAAGAGACCGCCATTCAGCCCGCAGACCAGACCGTGTTCATCAGCCACGGCGATTGCCTGGCAGACGCCGAATACGTCGCAAAACGCGTGCGTGAAAAGTTCGGTGTGAAGAACATTTATATCAACTTCGTCGGCCCTGTCATCGGCGCACATTCCGGTCCCGGCACCGTAGCACTGTTCTTCATCGGCGAGCACAGATAAAGGAGCAATACTATGTTAAACGGCAACACGATAGAGCTCGGCGTATGCTATTACCCGGAGCACTGGGATGCTTCGTTCTGGAAAGAGGATATGCTGCGCATGAAATCCTACGGCATCGGTGTCATCCGCGTGGCGGAATTTGCGTGGAACCTCTTTGAGCCGGAGGAAGGACGCTTTGACGACAGCTTTTGGGACCGCTTTTTAAATGTGGCAAAGGACTGCGGAATGCAGGTCATCTTCTGCACACCCACCGCGACCCCGCCCGCCTGGCTGACGGAAAAATACCCGGAAGTATTAAACTGTGATATTTACGGCCACCCGGTCTACCACGGTATGCGCAAGCACCACAACATGACATCCCCCGTGTACCTCGATTTTGTAAAGAAGATCGTTGAGCACATTGCGGCGCATTACAGCGCACACCCTGCGATCATCGGCTGGCAGATCGACAATGAAGTCAACTGCGAAACAAACAGCTACCACGCGCCGAGCGACCACGAGGCGTTCAGAAAGTACCTTAAAGAGAAATACGGCACGCTCGAAAACCTGAACCGCGCCATGGGCACGACATTCTGGAACCAGACCTACACGGACTGGGAGCAGGTTCACCTTTCGCGCTACACGCTCGCAAACTCCAACAATCCGCACATGATGCTGGAGGAAAAGCGTTTCATTTCCGAAGCGGCCATAAACTACATCGGCATACAGGCGGATATTATCCGGAAATATCGCCGTCCGGAGCAGTTCATCACGACAAACGGGCTTTTCGGCGTGCTCGATAACCACAAGCTCGTCAAGGAAAAGCTTGACTTCATGACGTATGACAGCTACCCGAACTTCGCGTTTGCGATGGAGGGCAGCAAGCTCTCTCCGCGCTCCCTGCGCGACCGCGAAACATCATTTAACCTTGCAAAAACGCGAAGCGTCTCAAACCGCTTCGGCATCATGGAGCAGCAATCCGGCCCCGGCGGTTGGAACACCCGCCTTCTGCAGCCCGCGCCAAAGCCGGGTCAGTTAAGACTGTGGACATTCCAGTCTATCGCGCACGGTGCAGATTTTGTCAGCTACTTCCGCTGGCGTACCTGCACATTCGGCACAGAAATGTACTGGCACGGATTATTGAACTATGATAATTTCCCGAACCGCCGCACGGAAGAGCTTTTGCGCGTAAGCGAGGATATTCAGAAGATTCAGCGCATCGCAGGCACAAAGCATACGGCAAAGTTCGCAATCCTCTGCGACTACGACAATGAGTGGGACGGCATGGAGGACAAATGGCACGGACCCTTGAACCGGGAGAGCACCGACGGGTGGTTCAAAGCCTTGCAGCGCGCGCACATCCCGTTCGAGTTCGTCAACATCAACGACGAGGGCACGTCCCGGCCGCTCGAAAATTTCACGGCTGCTGTGTACCCGCACCCAACCATCATGACGCCCGCCCGCGCGGAAATATTACGCGCTTACGCCGAAAACGGCGGCACTCTTTTCTTCGGCTGCCGCTCCGGCTATAAAGATATTGACGGGCAGTGCCCCATGATGCCGATGCCGGGGCTCTTAGCGCCGCTGACCGGCTGCACCGTGGAGGATTTCACGTTCATCGGCCCGGCGGACGAAAAGGAATACATGACGCTCGGCGAAAAGAAAATCCCCGCGCCGACGTTTAACGATATTTTGCGCCCGGATTTTGAAAACTGCGAGGTGCTGGCGACGTATGACGGTAACTATTACAACGGCAAACCCGCGCTGACCAAAAACACCGTCGGCAAAGGCACGGTCTACGCCTGTGGCTCCGTTTTTGCGGAGGAGACCGCTGCGGCGCTCTTGGAGCTGCTGCCGAAAGCAGAGCTTTGCCCTGTGACAGGCTGGCTGGAGCTGCCCGAGGAGATCGAGCTCACGGTGCGTGCAAACGAGAAAAACGGCCGCAGCTACGCGTTTTTGCTGAACTACACCGCACAGCCGCAAACCGTCACCGTGCAAAAGCCGACGAAGGAGCTGCTTACACGCGAAACGCTCGACGGCACGTATACCATGGAGCCTTACGGCGTGCTTGTGCTCGATAAACCACAATAAACGACAAAGGCCGTTACGATAAACATTTTGGGAGGAATTCATATGAAAGAGGAAGAAAAAATCTTTGCCGGGAAATTTTTCTGCCCCGGTCACCCGGACTTGAAAGCCATCAAGCTGCGTTGCCACAACCTTTGCAGCGCCTATAATGCAACGCTCGAAGACGAAACCGAAAAGCGTAATGCAATCGTGCACCAGATCTTCGGCGATTTCGGCGAGGGCTCGTTTGTGCAGGGGCCGATCCAGATCCACTATGGCACGCACACGCACATCGGCAAGAGCTTTTTCGGCAACTTCAACCTGACCATTCAGGATGACGCGCCCGTGACCATCGGTGACCGCTGCAACTTCGGCCCGAACGTGACCATCGTCACGCCGATGCACCCGATCATCGCAGAGGAACGCCGCGTGCTGAAAACAAAGGACGGCCGTGAAATTCGCGTTTGCTACGCAAAACCCGTCACCATCGGCAACGATTGCTGGTTCGGCGCAAACGTCGTCGTATGCCCGGGCGTGACCATCGGCGATAACTGTGTCATCGGTGCAGGCAGCGTGGTAACGAAGGACATTCCGTCAAACAGCGTAGCCGTCGGCAACCCCTGCCGTGTACAGCGCACCATTACGGAAGCAGACAGCATGAAATATCATCCGGAACGCTTCGGCGAAGATGAATTCGTGTTTGACGAATAAACTGAGCTTATAATACGCAAGAACAGCTCCGAGCTTTTCGCCGGAGCTGTTCTCAATTCATCTTAATTCGAATTAGAAGTAAACGACCTGATTCTTCTCTGCGCTCTCAAAGATCGCTTCCATCAGCTTCATCAGCTGGCGCTGCTGGTCGTGCGTGACGATCTGCTCTGCTTCGCCGTTGACAACTGCTGCGATGTTGCGATAATAATCGTGAATGTCGCAGTCGATTCTCGGCAGCGGAAGCTCACTGATCGTTTCCGGCGTTCTCGGCGCCATGGTCTTCGTGAGGCCTGCTGCGGTGACGATCGGCACTGCATCGTGCTCTTCGTCCGCCGTTGCGATGACAATCTTGCCGTTGACCTGGAAGTCATCGATGACAGCCGTGCCGTTCAGGCCTTCGACATACCAACGCGGCAGGTTGATGAAGTTGCTCGTGCCGACTTCTACGGTGAACACGAGATCGTTATCAAACTTGAACGTAGCGGTAAAGCCGTCGTCCACTTCTTCGTTCGTTACGTTGGACAGCGTTGCGTAAACGGAAACCGGCATTTTGCCCATCATCATGTTCATCTGGTCAAGGAGGTGCACGCCCCAGTCAAGAACCATGCCGCCGCCCTGTGCCTTCGTGTTTCTCCAGTCGCCCGGGATACCGCGGGAACCGTGAACACGGGACTGAATGGCGAAAACACGACCGAGCTGGCCGGACTTTGCAATCTTCTCCGCAACGCGGAAATCCTCGTCCCAACGGCGGTTCTGATGAACCGTGAAGACGGAGCCCGTGCGCTTGGAGGCTGCGATCATCTCTTCGAGATCAGCGGTGCAAAGCGTGACCGGCTTCTCGCTGATGGCAACCTTGCCCGCTTCCATAACCTGAATGCAAACCTTCTTGTGCTGATCGTTCGGGATTGCGACCGTTACAACATCAACGGTCTTGTCGGCAAGCAACTCCTCAAAAGAGCTGTATGCGTGAATACCGTTTTCCTCAGCAACCTTGTTGCGCTCCGGCTTAATATCGTATACGCCTGCAAGCTCTACAACACCCGGGATTTCCTGTAATCTCTTTGTGTGCCAGCCGCCCATGCCGCCATAGCCCACGACTGCTACTCTTACTACTTTAGACATAATAAATTGGACTCCTCTCGATTTAAAATAAATAACCTATTTGCGCTCTCTAAACTACGCGCTATACACCTTATTATACTAAAAGACGCGCAAGTTTCAAGATGTTTTTATAGATTTTTGCATCTTGTCCGCGATTTCGGCGAAAGATACAAAGACCGCCTGCGCAAAACTGTGTATAAATCCCACGTTTGATTGGAAATCGGCGCAAAAGGAATTTAGCCCCTTGAGTTTTTTCACCCGATGTGCTACGATGAACCTGAATAACACGTGAATACACCGGAAAGGTTGATTATATCTATGAAAATGTCATTTCGCTGGTATGGCCCGGACGACCCCGTGACCCTCCAAAATATTCGTCAGATTCCGAACATGCAGGCCATCGTCACCGCTGTATACGACGTGCCCGTCGGTGAAGTTTGGAGCCGCAAGAGCATTGCCGCGCTGAAAAAACAAACGGAAGATAACGGCCTGCAATTTGAGGTCATTGAAAGTGTGCCGGTGCACGAGGACATCAAACTCGGCAAACCCACGCGCGACCGCTATATCGAAAATTACTGCGAGAACATCCGCCGCCTTGCCGAGGCCGGCATCCGCTGCATCTGCTACAATTTCATGCCGGTGTTTGACTGGACGCGCACGCAGCTTGACCACCGCCTGCCGGACGGCTCTACAAGCCTTGTCTACTATAAAGAGCAGGTGGATGCCGTGGACCCGCTGAAAAGCGACAGCGACCTCACGCTGCCCGGCTGGGACGCGAGCTACACGCGCGAGGAGCTGAGGGCCGTCGTGGCGGAATACAACAAAATGACCGAGGAAGACCTTTGGGCAAACCTCACTTATTTTCTTGAGCGCATCATTCCCGTCGCTGCGGAATGTGACGTGAACATGGCCATCCATGAAGACGACCCGTGCTGGAGCATTTTCGGACTGCCACGCATTATCACGTGCGAAAAGAATCTCGACCGCTTCCTGAAAATCGTCGATGACCCGCACAACGGCATCACGCTGTGTACCGGCTCGCTCGGATGCAGCGCCGAAAACGATGTGGTGCACATGGCGGCAAAATACGCCGCGATGGGCCGCATCCATTTCGTTCACGCCCGCAACGTCGCCGTGCTGGAAAACGGTTTTGAGGAGCGCGCACACTACTCCGCATGCGGCTCGCTCGATATGTATGCCATTTTGAGCGCGCTCTACAAAAACGGTTTCAACGGTTACATCCGCCCGGACCACGGCAGAATGATCTGGGGCGAGACCGGCCGCGCCGGCTATGGCCTTTACGACCGTGCCCTCGGCGCCGCGTACTTAAATGGCCTGTGGGAAGCCATCACAAAGCGCAACTCCAATATGGAGCGATAAATTAAAGCCAACAAAAAAACCGATGCAGTCGAAACTCTGCATCGGTTTTTTTAATAGATACCGTAAGCTTCACCTTCTGTTTTACCGCAGCGAACACAGGTCTTGGGGTAGTTGATCGTAGCAGCTTTCCAATCATGCCCAAGCGGCTCGCCTTCCGTCATACCGCAATATACACAGGTTTTCGGCTCGGTGCAGGTGGCTTCCTTCCATTTATGCGCACAGGTGCAGGTCGTAAGAAGAAAGCATACCAACAGCATGAACAAAATTACTTGTCCCCAGCGTTTAAGCATTGCTTTTTCTCTCCTATCTCTCCTCTTTTCCCAATTTTAGATGAAATATATCTAAAAGTCAATAGATAAAATCCGTCTACATATACTTTGAGTGGATACCACTCAAAGCAGGTGAAAAAATTGACGGAAAACAGAATACGCGATCTGCGGGAGGACTCTGATTTAACGCAGCAGCAAGTCGCAGATGCAATCGGCATTACACAGCGCAAATACAGTTATATCGAAACAGGCCAGCAGCAGCTTACGGACGACATTCTAATTAAACTCGCAAACTTCTATAACGTGAGCATTGATTATCTCTTGCGGCAGACGGCGAACCCCAAACGAAATCTCTGACGTAAAATTCCCGAAAAGTCGTTTGTTAGGCTTGACAATTATTCAAAAAAAGGGTAACTTTATAGATAAGAACGCCGACAAAAATGCGGCGTTTTGTTTCCGTATGCAAAAACGCAAAAGCACTTTGCGATTATTTGCAAACACACTGACAAAAATACTAAAACAAAGGAGTGGAGAAAATGGACGCTGGCAGTAGTGGCGGTGCGGTTCCTCGAGAACGGATGCAGCCGCCCGCAGAAAAACAGGCGATTTTCTCCGCTTGTTTTTTGCGTAACCTTACATTTGTAAACGGCTGAGTTCAAACCGTATCGTCCGATTGCCGATTTTTGCACGATTGCAGAGAAAGGACGGACGAACTATGTTGGATATGTTGGACAAAATTTCAGAGCTGCTGGAGAATAAAGATTTCCCCCAGTTGGGCAATCTTCTGAAAGACATGAACCCGGCAGACGTGGCAGAACTTTTTGAAGACCTGCCGCGTGAAAAGATGGCGCTTGTGTTTCGCCTGCTCCCAAAAGAGCTTGCAGCGGACGCGTTCGCTTATATGAATCCGGACGAACAGACGGTGCTTGTTGAAGCATTCAGTGATAAAGAGCTGCACGACGTCGTGAACGAGCTGTATGTGGACGACGCTGCAGACATGATTGAAGAAATGCCCGCAAACCTCGTCAAGCGCATTCTGCGACACACGGACGCCGAAACGCGCGTACTCATCAACCAGATTTTAAATTACCCCAAAGACAGCGCAGGCTCCATCATGACGATGGAATACGTCGATTTGAAGCGCGGCATGACGGTGGAGGAGGCGTTTGACCGAATCCGTGCCATCGGCGTGGAAAAAGAGACGGTGTACACCTGCTATGTCACGGACAGCCGCCGCAAGCTGAAAGGCATTGTGACCGTGAAAGACCTGCTGCTTGCCCCGAAAAACGAGCTGATCCGCAATATCATGGAAACGAACATTATTTACGTTTCCACCCATACCGATAAAGAAGAAGTGGCCTCCCTGTTCGGCAAGTACGATTTTCTTGCCGTGCCGGTCGTCGATAACGAAGAGCGCCTTGTGGGCATCGTCACTGTTGACGACGCGATCGATGTTATTCAGGATGAGGCAACGGAAGATATCGAAATGATGGCGGCTATCACGCCGACCGATAAGCCGTACATGAAGACGGGCGTTTTTGCTACATGGAAAAAACGTATCCCGTGGCTTTTGCTCCTCATGATCTCCGCTACATTTACGGGCAGCATCATCACCTCGTTTGAAGATGCGCTTTCCGCTTCCATTGTGCTGACGGGTTTTATCCCCATGCTGATGGACACGGGCGGCAACGCGGGCAGTCAGGCTTCAGTCTCCATCATCCGCGGTCTTTCCCTCGGCGAGATCGAATATAAAGACATCGGGCGTATCCTCTGGAAGGAGGCGCGCGTGGCTTTTTTGTGCGGTGTTTCGCTTGCCGCCGCAAACTTTGTCAAATTGCTGTTCATTGATCGTGTGACCATCCCGGTCGCCATCGTTGTGTGCAGCACGCTTGTTGTAACGGTGCTCGCTGCAAAGCTTGTCGGCTGTTCGCTGCCGGTGCTTGCAAAGCGCATCGGTTTTGACCCGGCCGTCATGGCCAGTCCATTCATCACGACCATTGTAGACGCGCTTTCCTTGCTGATCTATTTCCGCATTGCGTGCGCGGTGCTGCATATCGGTTAACTTTATCCATTAAAGGAGGCTGCTGTTATGAACCAAAAAGATATTGAAACGCTTGCAATCGCGCTGCCGGAAGACATTTTAAAGGCAAAATGGTGCGGCGATTTTAACCGCGCGTTCCACCTGATCGACCTATACCTTGCAAACGAGAAAGTCCCGGCGTTTATGAAAACACGCCTTGCGCTGGAGCGTGAGGTCTTGAAAGCACTGCCGACGGGCTACACATACAGCGAAGAAGACGCTTTGGCGCTCGTGCAGAAGGAAATTCCGGATTTCACGAAGGCAGAGCTTGACGCATTGCGTGACCGCGGCGCCATCGACTGGATCTACATCAACGGCAAAACGACGTATTCCCGCACGTTCTACGATACGCTTTTGGGCGTTTACCCGGATATCGCCACGCGTGCAGGCAAGCCGCCGAAGGACAAAAGTGATCGCGTGGAATTTCTGCGCCAAAATGTACGCGACATGAAAAAAGACGGCGACGCGCTGTGGAGCATTCAGCTGCGCGCCCAGTTCCGTCTGCATGACGATGTTTTCCGTCCCGGCGAAGAGCTAACCGTGCATCTTCCCGTACCGAAGAACGCGATGAACATGCGCGACATTGAGATCCTTGCGACCTCCCACCCCATTTATAAGCTTGCAGATGAAAATGCACCCGCGCGCACGGTCTCATTCCGCGGCAAATTCGAGAAAAACGAAACCTTCTGGGTCGAATACAAATATCTTTCCTATGTGAAATACAACAACCTCGAATCCGCACAGGTCAGTGCAGAGCAGCCGACGTTTGACACCGAGGAGCTTTACCCGCACATTCGCTTCACGCCGCTCATCCGTGCGCTTTGCAAAGAGCTTTCCGGCGATGAGAAGAACCCGCTTCTGCTCGCACGCAAATTTTACGACTACTGCACGAAGGTCGGTACATATTCGTATGTGCGCGAATACTTCGCGCTGCCGGGCAGCATTCCGGATTATTACGGCGCGGGGCTGCACGGAGACTGCGGCGTGCAGGCGCTGCTGTTCATCACGCTGTGCCGCTGCGCAGGTATTCCTGCCCGTTGGCAGAGCGGCCTGTTCGTCACGCCGGACGACACCGGCTGCCACGACTGGGCACAGTTCTACATTGCTCCCTACGGCTGGCTGTTTGCAGACCCGTCCTTCGGCGGCAGTGCGCACCGCATGGGTGACAGCGAGCGCAACGACTTCTACTTCGGCAATCTCGACCCGTTCCGCATGGCGGCAAACAGCGAGCTTCAGGCGGATTTTGACCCGCCAAAGACACAGCTGCGCATCGACCCGTTCGACAACCAGCGCGGCGAAGCCGAATACGCAGATGCCGGCATCCGCTGGATGGACAAGGAGTGCGACTGGAAGACCATCGAAATGAAGAAGCTCTCTTAATTTAAAACGTTAAATGCCCGCCGTGCTTTTGCACGCGCGGGTATTTTTGACCGCAAAGGAACAGATCTATGGAAACGAAACTCGATATTCTGCGGCGCTATTTCGGTTACACGTCCTTTCGCCGCGGTCAGGAGGAAATTGTAGACGCACTGCTCACGGGCCGCGATGCGCTGTGCGTCATGCCGACGGGCGCAGGCAAATCCGTGTGCTATCAGGTGCCGGCACTCCTGCTGCCGGGCATCACGCTTGTCATCTCCCCGCTCATTTCGCTGATGAAAGACCAGGTGGAATCGCTGACGCAGGCGGGCGTGCACGCGGCATACCTCAACAGCTCGCTCACCCCGGCACAGTACAGCCGCGCACTGCACAATTTATCCGAGGGGTTGTATAAGCTCGTCTACGTCGCGCCGGAACGCCTTTCGACCGAGAATTTCCGCACGGCCGTAGAGAACCTCCATATTTCTCTCATCGCCGTGGATGAAGCGCACTGCGTCTCTCAGTGGGGGCAGGACTTCCGCCCGGACTATTTAAAGATTGCGGAATTTGCCGAAAGTTTGAAAAATCGCCCGACGATCGGCGCATTCACCGCCACGGCAACAAAAGCCGTGCGCAAGGACATTGCGGAGCACCTGCACCTCATTGAACCCGTGCATATCACGACGGGCTTTGACCGCCCGAACTTATATTTCGGCGTGCAGACGCCGCACAGTAAGGCGCTGGCGCTTTTGAAGCTCATTGAGGAACGCCCGGGAAAATGCGGCATTGTGTACTGCTCCACGCGCCGCACCGTGGAAGAAGTGGACGCGCTTTTAAACGACAAGGGCATTCCTTCCACGCGCTACCACGCCGGTCTGCCGGAGGAAGAACGCAGGCAAAACCAGGACGATTTCGTCTATGACCGCAAGCCCATTATGGTCGCAACGAACGCGTTCGGCATGGGCATCGATAAATCCAACGTGTCGTTCGTCATCCACTACAACATGCCGAAAAACCTCGAGAGTTATTATCAGGAAGCCGGGCGTGCCGGGCGCGACGGCAGCCCCGCCGAGTGTATTTTGCTTTACAGCCCGCAAGATGTGCGCACGAACCGCTATTTAATCGAAAACAGCGACCCGAACCCCGACCTCGACTTTGAAACGCAGGAAAAGCTCATCCAGCGCGAATACGACCGTCTGCGAAAAATGACATATTACTGCACGACGGCGGACTGTCTGCGCGCGTTCATCTTAAAATACTTCGGCGAGCCCGCCGAGGAATACTGCGGCAATTGCTCCAGCTGCGCGGGCGGCTCCGTTTTGGTAGAGGCCACCGTGGAAGCACAGCAGGTGCTCTCCTGCGTGGCGCGCACCGGGCAGCGGCTCGGCATCAACATGATCTGCGACATTCTGCGCGGCAGCGAAAATGAGCGTGTTTTGCAAATGAATCTGCAAACACAGTCCACCTACGGGCTCATGCGCGAAAAGCCGATTTTTGAAATTAAGCGTATCATCGACGCACTTTTGATGCAGGAATTGCTCATCCAGACCGACGGGCAATACCCGGTTTTAAAGCTGACACAGAACGCGCGGCCGGTTTTGCTCGGGGAAAAAAGCTTTGAAATGCGTATTCCCGTGCCGCAGGAAAAAGCGAAGAAGCCGGACAAGGCCGCAGGCGATGCCGACCCGAAGCTTTTCGCACGGCTGAAAAAGCTGCGTGCCGCGCTTGCCGCAAAAGCGAGCGTGCCGGCCTACGTCGTTTTCACCGACGCCACTTTGCGCGATATGTGCGCAAAAATGCCGACGGACGAACAGGAGCTTTTGCAGGTCTCCGGCGTGGGCGAGCGCAAGGCGCATCGCTACGGCAAGGCCTTTTTGGAAGAGATCAACCGCAAAGCGGAGGAAGAATAAATGGAACAAGCAAAGCACAAATTCAATCTTGTCGACCACATCGAGGTGCGCGGTGCGCGCGTGCACAACCTCAAAAACATTGACATCCATGTGCCGTTGCATAAGATCGTTGGCGTAGCGGGTGTTTCGGGCTCCGGCAAATCGTCGCTCGCGCTCGGTGTTTTGTATGCAGAGGGCTCACGGCGGTATTTGGAGTCGCTTTCCACCTACACGCGCCGCCGTATGACGCAGGCGGCACAGGCACAGGTGGACGAAGTTCTGTATGTCCCGGCCGCGCTCGCACTGCACCAGCGCCCCGGCGTACCGGGCATCCGCAGCACATTCGGCACGGGCACGGAGTTACTCAACAGCCTGCGCCTGATGTACTCGCGCCTTGCAAGCCACCGCTGTCCGAACGGGCACTACATTCAGCCGACATTGGCCGTCGCGGCGGGTCAGCCGTGCGTGTGCCCCGTTTGCGGTGCGGAATTTTTCGCGCCGTCCGCGGAGGAACTCGCGTTCAACAGCCAAGGCGCGTGCCGCAAATGTGATGGCACCGGCATCGTGCGCATTGTGGACGAAAGCACCCTTGTACCGGACGACACCCTCACGATCGACGAAGGCGCCGTGCGCCCGTGGCAGACGCTGATGTGGTCTTTGATGAAGGACATCGCCCGCGACCTCGGCGTGCGCACCGACGTGCCGTTCCGCGAGCTGACGGAAAAAGAAAAGGACATTGTGTTTCACGGCCCTGCCATTAAAAAGCACATGATCTACCAGAATAAAACGAGCGGCGCAGCAGGCGAAATGGATTTCACCTACTTCAACGCCGTGTATACCGTGGAAAACGCGCTCTCCAAAGTCAAAGATGAAAACGGCATGAAGCGCGTGGAAAAGTTTCTCAAGACCGAACCGTGCCCGGACTGCGGCGGCTCACGGCTATCGGAGAAAGCTCGCGCTCCGAAGCTTCGCGGCATTTCTTTAGATGAAGTCTGCCGTATGACGCTCGCCGGCCTCACCGATTGGGTCGCGGACGTACCGGGTTCGCTGCCCGAAGAAATGCGTCCCATGGCGCAGAGCATCTGCGATTCGTTTACATTGAATGCCAAGCGCCTTTTGGAGTTAGGGCTCGGCTACTTGACGCTCGACCGCGCCGCCTCCACGCTTTCCACAGGCGAGCGCCAGCGCATGCAGCTTGCCCGTGCCGTACGCAACCGCACCACCGGCGTTTTATATGTGCTCGATGAGCCTTCCATCGGCTTGCACCCGGCGAACATCGTCGGCCTCACCGGCGTGATGCACGATCTCATCGACGACGGCAACTCCGTTCTGCTCGTCGACCATGACACGCAGATTTTGAGCGAGGCCGACTGGCTCATTGAAATGGGCCCGGAAGCCGGTGCAAAAGGCGGCCATGTCATCGCGGAGGGCACAACAGATGACATTAAGATAAACGAAAACTCGCAGATTGGCCCGTTTTTGGCGGGAAAGCAGGGCATCTCGCGACAGAAAGCACCCGAAAGCGAGCTTTTCCAAAACGGCGCTATTCACCTTTCCACCGACCGCATCCATACGGTGAAGCCGCTCGAAGTGGATATTCCGAAAGGCCGCCTGACCGTTGTTACGGGCGTTTCCGGCTCCGGCAAAACGACGCTCATTCTGGAAAGCCTTATCCCGGCGCTTTCGGCGCATATTCGTGGTGAAAAGCTACCAGCGCACGTGAAGTCGGTCAGCGCCGAGGGCATTGACCAGGTGAAGCTCATCGACGCTACGCCTATCGGTATCAACGTGCGCTCCACCGTTGCGACATACGCCAATGTGCACGATGAGCTGCGCAAAATTTTCGCCCGCACGCCGGACGCCAAAAAAAGCAAATACAAAGCCGGCGACTTCTCCTACAACACCGGCAAGCTGCGCTGCCCCACCTGCGACGGTACCGGCAGTATCAGCTTGGACGTGCAGTTTTTGCCCGATGTGAATATCCCCTGCCCGGACTGCCGCGGCAGCCGTTACGGCAAAGACGCATCGAAGATCCGCTGCGTGACGAAAAGCGGCGAAGCGTACACCCTGCCCGAAATCATGGACATGGACGTGCGCACGGCGCTTTCGGCCTGCAAGGACTGGAAGCTCGTCTCGCAGAGATTAAATGTCTTAAACAGTCTCGGCCTCGGCTACCTCACGCTCGGTGAGGAAACGCCCGGACTTTCGGGCGGCGAAGCGCAGCGCTTAAAGCTTGCGAGTGAGATGGGCAAGGCACAAAGCGGCTCCGTGTTCGTGTTCGACGAGCCGACCATCGGCCTGCACCCGCTCGACGTGCAGACACTGCTCACCGTGTTCCAAACGCTCATCGAAAGCGGCGCGACTGTCATCGTTATTGAGCACGACCTCGACGTCATCCGCAGCGCTGATTATATTCTCGATATGGGCCCCGGCGGCGGTGAAGCGGGCGGTCGGCTTGTCGCCTGCGGCACTCCGGAACAGATCAAAAACGCCGCGGACAGCGTGACCGGAAAATTTATTTAAACCAAGCGCGTGTACCCACAACTCCGTGTGATGCACGCGCCTTTTTTATTCGTCGAATGCTTTTCGCAGCTTTTGCAGCGCTTTTTTCTCAAGGCGCGAGACATAGCTGCGGGAAATGTTCAGCTTTTTTGCGACTTCTCTCTGCACGAGCGGTCGCTGGCCCGTAAGCCCGTAGCGCAGCAAAATGATCTCGCGCTCGCGCGGCGAAAGACGGGTCTTCACCGCGTCGTACAACTGCCGCACCTTCATGCGCAAGTCGATGTCCTCCAAAATGTGGTCGTCCGTCGCGATGGTGTCGAGCAGCGTCAGCGTGTTGCCGTCCTTGTCTGTATCGATGGGGTCGTTCAGCGATACGTCCTGCGCTGTCTTTTTCGCGCTGCGGAAGAACATCAGAATCTCATTTTCAATGCACCGCGAAGCGTAGCTCGAAAGCCGAATGCCCTTTGTCGGGTCGAAGCTGTCCACAGCCTTGATGAGCCCCACCGTGCCAATGGAAACGAGGTCATCGCGGTCATTTTCATCGGCATAGTATTTCTTCGCAATGTGCGCCACAAGCCGTAAATTGTGTTCGATGAGTTTTTGCCGCGCGTGGTGGTCGCCCGCCGCCATTTGCTCCAGATATTTTTTCTCCTCCGCCGCAGTCAGCGCCTTTGGAAACGACCCGGCGCTTGTGATGTGCAGAAAGAAAAACAAAATCGACGATAAATACTCCAAAAGCCCCCAAAGCATACCCACTCCCCCTTTGGAGAATGGTATGCTTCAGGGGCTTTTCTTATGTCTTTTGCTATATATTATTTGTGGACAACATACTGATTCGGGTCGCCGAGCAGTTCCTTCGGCAAGTGGCTTTTATCGCTGAGGCGCACCGTTTCCACGCTGCCGTCTTTGCCGATATAAAATTCCGAAACCGAGGTGTTGCCGCCGATACGAATATCACTCAAACGTTCAATATCGTGCTCCAAAATCTCACACGCCATGCAGCGCAACAAAAAGCCGTGCGACGTGATGACCGCTGTTTTGCCCATGCAATCCGCTTTCACGCGTGCAAGCGCTTTTTTTGCGCGGTCATAGACTTCCGCTGTCGTCTCCCCCTCCGGAAAAATGCAGTTTTGCGGGGAATTCTGCCACTTTTCGGCAAATACCGGATAATCCGCAAACGCTTTGTCAAGCTTCATGCCGGACAGCGCGCCAACATCCACTTCCATCAGCTCCGGCAGTTTTATGATGGGCAAACTGTGGTATAAATTCACCGCTTCCGCCGTTTTATACGCACGCTTTAACGGGCTCGAATACACAGCATCGATGGGGATGTTCCGAAACCGCAGCGCCAAAAGCGCCAGCTGCTTTTCTCCTGCAGCGCTGATATCGAGGTCAAGCTGACCCTGAAAAATATTCTCGTGGTTGCCGAGGCTTTCGCAGTGGCGCACGAGATATAAGTGCAATTTTTCCATATCATTTACCACGGACGCATCGCACCGGTCAATTCGGAAAGGGTCTTCACGCCGTTTTTATCCATGTAATTTGTAAGCCCTTCGGTAATCTTCACGGGCGCATACGGGTCTGTGAACAGCACGGTGCCGATCTGCAGCGCCGTCGCACCTGCAAGAAGCATTTCCACGGCATCCTGCCACGTGCTGATGCCGCCGAGACCGACGATCGGAATTTTCACCTTCTGATACGTCTGCCACACCATGCGCACTGCAATGGGCAAAAGCGCCGGGCCGGAGAAGCCGCCTGTGTTGTTGTGAATGATCGGACGCTTTGTGTTGATGTCGATACGCATGCCGGTCAGCGTGTTGATCATGGAGACAGCATCCGCACCGGCGCTTTCCGCCGCGAGCGCGATCTCGGAAATATCCGTCACATTCGGGGAAAGCTTCACCATCAGCGGCTTTTTGCAGTGCGCGCGAACCGCTTTCGTGATGTCTTCAACGCCTGCGCAGCTCGTGCCGAACTGCACGCCGCCCTGCTTCACGTTCGGGCAGGAGATGTTCATTTCGATCATGTCGATGTCGGTGTCATTCAGTTTTTCCGCCATGGCGCAGTAATCCTCCGGCGTGTTGCCGGCAATGTTCGCAATGATGGTCACACCCTGCTCGCGCAGCCACGGGAGATCTTTTTCGATGAAGTGATCGACACCCGGATTTTGCAGACCCACGGCATTCAGCATACCGCCGGGGGCTTCCGCAATGCGCGGCGCAGGATTGCCCGGTCGCGCCTTTAACGTGATGCCCTTAGAAGAAATACCGCCGAGTGCGGAGAGCGGGTAAAACTCTGCATATTCGCGGCCGAAACCGAACGTGCCGGACGCCGCAATGAGCGGATTATGGAACTCCACACCCGCAACCGAAACCTTTAAATCAGCCATCAGAATACCACCC
The DNA here is from genome assembly GCF_032490475.1 of Neglectibacter sp. CSJ-5. Classification (NCBI taxonomy): domain Bacteria; kingdom Bacillati; phylum Bacillota; class Clostridia; order Eubacteriales; family Oscillospiraceae; genus Neglectibacter; species Neglectibacter sp. CSJ-5. Next base: position 141,589 of record NZ_JAVYJC010000003.1, read on the forward strand.
TTTCTGCCGGGAACACCGGGCCGTCCTTACAGACATGGCCCATATACGTTTCACCGTTTTCGTCGTAAAGCTCCACCGCGCAACCGAGGCACGCACCGATGCCGCACGCCATGCGCTCCTCAAGGGAAATTTCGCACGGAATGTTGTGCGCTTTTGCAAACTCCGTCACGGCGCGCAGCATGACCTTCGGACCGCAGGCAAAAATTTTATCGGGGTGCACATCCTGAATTAAATCGATGACAAGGCCGTGGTGGCCGTAGCTGCCGTCATCCGTCGCAATGCGCAGGTCGCAGCCTGCCGCATGGAAGTCATCTTCGAGAATTACAAAATCCTTATTGCGGAAACCGACCGCCACCGTGGCGTTTTTGCCGCACTGCTTTGCTGCGCCGAAAAGCGGGGGCACACCGATACCGCCGCCGATGAACAAATTGTGCGCGTTCGGGTCGAACGTAAAGCCGTGGCCGAGGGGCGCCAAAATATCCATCTTGTCGCCGACCTCAAACTTCGAGAGCTGCTCTGTGCCCGCGCCGCGAATCTGGAACACAAAACGCAGCGTGCCGTTTTTCTTATCGATGTCACAGATAGAAATCGGGCGGCGCAGCGTTTTACCGGGCACGTAAATGTGCGCAAACTGTCCGGGCTGCGCCACTTCTGCCAGTTTCGGCGCTAAGACCGTATAATCAAAGGTGTTCTCTACGGTCTGCGTGCGGCGCAGTACCTCGCAGAGCTGAACGTCATATTTCATAGCTTGTCCTTTCCGAGCGTTACTCATCCGTTCGCGCGAATTTCGCCGATGCGTGCGTAGATCTCGTCGCGCATGCGAATGGCTTCGCGTCTTGCCGCCTGTGCATAGTCATGCTCGTCGCACTTTTCCTTCTGCCATGCGCACATAATGCCGCGGGAGGAATTGATGATGGCGCCGAGACCGTTCTTGTCAAACGCCGGGGCAACATCATCCGCGCCGCCGCCCTGTGCGCCGTAACCGGGCACGAGGAAGAACGTGTGCGGCGCCTTCTCGCGCATTTCGCCGAGCTGTGCCGGGTACGTTGCGCCGACGACCGCACCGACGCCGGAGTAGCCGTATTTGCCCATGACAGCTTCTCCCCAGTGCTCGCAGAACTCGCCCATGGTTTCGTAGACAGTCTTGCCGCTTTCCATTTTCTGATCCTGCAATTCGCCGGAGGACGGGTTGGAGGTCTTCACGAGCACAAAAATACCCTTATCTTCCGCTTCGCAAACGCCGAGCAGCGGCTTGATGCCGTCCGTGCCGAGGTAGCCATTCACGGTCAGCGCGTCCGCACCGAAGGCTTCCGTTTTCTCGCCGAACACATCCGTTTTGCCGAGGTGCGCCGTGGCGTAGGCTTCCATCGTGGTGCCGATGTCGTTGCGCTTGCCGTCCGTGATGACGAACATGCCCTTTGCGCGCGCGTAGGCGACGGTCTCCGCAAGGGTTCTCACGCCCTGCCAGCCGTACATTTCATAGTACGCCGCCTGCGGCTTTACGGCCGGGACAATATCGCACAGCGCGTCGATGAGGCCCTTGTTGTATTCGAGCAGTGCGGCGGCCGCAGCCTCCAGCGTTTTGCCATACTTTGCGACGGCACCGTCCAGAATGTAGGACGGAATGTACGCGAGCTTCGGGTCAAGACCTGCAACGGTCGGATTCTGGGTTTCCACAATTTTTTCAATCATACGGTCAAAAGACATAGTAATCCCTCTCTCATTTCAAATCTATAATTTCAAATTTCTCAAACTTTTACAGTTCATTAAATACAACTCTGCCGCCGCAGACGGTCGCCTTTACGCGGCCCGTGAGCGTCATGCCCTTAAACGGCGTGTTGCGGCTTTTGCCGTGCAGCTTTTCGGGGTCCACAACCCACGCTTCGTGCTCGTCAATCAGCGCAATATCGGCCACTTCTCCCGCACCGATGGCGCCGGCTTCAATGCCGAGCAGCTCCGCCGGACGCACGCTCATCTTTTCGATGAGCTCTGTAAGCGTCAAAACGCCGGTCTTTACAAGCGCGGTATATGCCGCCGCAAACGACGTTTCCATACCGATGGAGCCGTTCGGCGCGTGCAGAAAATCGGCTTTTTCCGCCGGCGTGTGCGGCGCGTGGTCGGTCGCGATGACGTCGATCGTGCCGTCCTTTACGGCCTCGATCATCGCAAGGCGGTCCTTCTCGCTGCGCAGCGGCGGGTTCATGCGGTAGTCCGCGTCGTGCTTTTCGAGCGCTTCGTCGGTCAAAAGCAAGTAGTGCGGCGCGGTCTCCGCCGTCACCTTTACGCCGCGGGCTTTGGCATCACGGATGAGCGCCGCAGAGGTTGCCGTGCTGACATGGCAGATGTGCACCGGCACGCCATACGCCGCAGCCGCCGCAATTTCGCGCGCCGTGCCGCAGTCCTCCGCCGCCGCAGGTACGCCGGGCAGATTGAGCTTTTCGGAAACTTCTCCCTCATGCATGACCCACTTTTTCGCGAGGAACAAATCTTCGCAGTGCGCCGTCACGCGCATGTGGAGCTTCGGCGCTTCGCATAATGCCTTTACAAGGCAGGCGGTATCAATGACCGGGCGACCGTCGTCGCTCAAGGCAATGGCACCGGCATCGTGCAGCGCTTCTAAGTCGCACAGCTCTTCGCCTTTCAGCCCCTTTGTAATCGCCGCCGCAACGTAAACATGCGCATCGGCGGTCTTTGCTTTGTCCAAAATATAGCGCACAGTCTCGGGCGTATCAACCGCCGGCTTCGTGTTCGGCATACACAAAAGGCTCGTCACGCCGCCCGCCGCAGCCGCACGGCAGCCCGTGTAAATATCTTCTTTATCGGTAAAGCCAGGGTCACGCAAATGCACATGCATATCCACAAAGCCCGGCACCGCCGTTAAACCTTTTGCTTCAATGACTTCGGCATCCGCATCGTACAGGTTTTCGGAAACCGCGCTGATGCGGTCCCCGGAGATCAAAATATTGCCGATATAATCCTCGCCGCGCGCGGGGTTCAAAATGCGCGCACCGCGGATCAGCAAGCGCTTTTGCTCTTGTTCCATTCGTCTCATTCCTTTCGGGTAAACAGCAGGAATTTCAGGATAGCCAGAAATTCTCGGCACAGGTTTTTCGGCAGACTTTTCAAATTGGTCTTCGCATGCAGCGGATACGGCGTAAGTCCCAACATTTTTGCCATGCGGCAGGCGCGCCACTGGTGGTAACTTTGCGTTGCAAGCAAAACGGTATCGGAAAAGCCATTTTCGCGCAGAATATCCCGCGCAAAACGCAGGTTTTCAAGCGTCGTTTTGGAGTTTACTTCCGCAAAGATGCGCTTCGGCGCAACCCCGAACTTCATCAGCGCTTCCTTTGCGGCTTCGCCCTCGCTTTGCGGCTCGTCCTTGCCCTGCCCGCCGGTCGTGATACAAACGGCTTTCGGATAGGCTTTTAGATACGATGCTGCAGTATCCACACGATATTGAAACGCGCGACTGAGGTGCGCGGGGCAGGTTTTCGATGCCCCCACCACCCGTGCGCCAAGCACAATGACAACGCCGTTTTCGGGCAATTTTCTTCTTCGGTGCATAGTTTCTCCTTGTCGCATACTGAATAGCCAAAACACCTCATAATAATTATAAAGAATTCCCCCGAAAACCGCAAGGGCTTCGGGGGAAAAAGTTTACATGGTATGAAATTTCATTTAAGCCGCAGGCTCTGCGATTGTTTCGCCGCCGTTTGTGCCGGGATCCGGCTCTGCCGGTGTCTCGCCGCCACCGGAGGGTTCGGATGGAATCTCTTCGCCGCCGGAAGGCTCAGACGGTGTCTCGTCACCGCCCGCAGGTTCAGACGACGTTTCGCCGCCGGAGGGTTCGGATGGCACAGAAGGCTCTTCGTAGCCGGAATTGTCGGATCCACCCGAATAGCTGTAATCGTTGCTGTCGGAGTAGCTGTAGTTGTCGCTGGAGCTGCTCTGGGTACCGCTTCCGCTGCTCGTGTACGAGGCAGCGGGGTCACCCGGCATAGAAGCATATCTTGTGCGATCTGCATCCGTAATGTTCGTATCGGACTTCGAGAGCGTTTTGCCGTCCTTAACAGCCTGCATCAGCTCTTTTGCCTTATTTACGGTGTTATAATCCGGACGCATGACGTAGGCGTAATCGCTCATGGAGTACGGGATCTGCGAATCGCCCGTGCCGGTCACGCTGTATTGGACGACGTTCCAAGAGCCGTTATCGGAAAGCTGACGGCGCACGAGCGCCGCGATGTCGTCATACGGCACATCCATCTCGAAGCAGTCCTTGATGCTGTCCATAATGGAGTTGTAGCGCACCAGAATATCCGGGGAAAGTGCCTTATCGATGATGGCGGAAATAACCTTCAGCTGGTTTTTACCGCGCTGAATATCGCCATCCACAAACGAATAGCGCTCGCGGGCAAAGGTCAGCGCCATTTTGCCGTCCATCTGCACCTTGCCCACCGGGTACGTATAATCGCCTTTTGTAAACGCAACATCGTTATCGACCGTAATGCCGCCGAGCGCATCCACAATGCCGGTAAAGCCGGAGAAATTGAGGCGGAAATAGTAATCAATATCCGTATCATACAGCATTTCGAGCGTGCCTATGGAAACGTTCACGCCGTAAATACCCGCATGTGTCAGCTTATCCGGGATGCCGCCCGAAACAGGCAGCGGCACATAGTAGTCGCGCGGGGTCGTCACAAGCAGAATCTGGCGCGTTTCCGTATTGATTGTCGCCAAAATGTTTACGTCGCTGCGGCCGACCGTGTTAAGGCCCTGGCGTGTATCGCTGCCGCTGATGTACAAGGTGTAGATGCGATTTTCCGCATCGCTGTTGCCGGTGCTCTGCGTCTTTTCCGCTTCGCTCTGTACCGCCGTTTCCACGTGCAGCACTTCAAGCTCGCGAATTTTGCTTTCTACATCGGCGTATTTATCGAGCTCCGTCACAACGTCGAGGTATGCAGTATTTAGGATGATCGCACCGCATTCTTTGTTGAGCAGGCCGTCGATGAGCTGTGTGATGCCGGCATACGTCTTCGTCGTCACTGCGCTGCCAAAGCGCTCCGTGATCTGGCTGACGGCGGAATCGGTGCTTTCGCGGTCAAGCGATTCCAAAATGCCGAACGTATAGCCCTTTGTGTCTTCCAACGCGGAAGCCGGGTCATCCGTGCGCACATAGACCGCTACGGGCGTATATTCCGTGCGCACCGCGCCAATCTCCGTCAGCGTGCCGGTCGCGACCGAAATGTAGTTGCTCGCAAGACCAAGCACCAGCGTCAGCACCAGGGAAAGCGACGCGCCGCAGATGAACTGCCCTTTATTTCGGATGCTGCGCACCAACAAAACAGCAGAAGCCACCAAAAGGACAAGTGCAATACCGCCAAGGATCAGCAGCTTCGTCGGCACCATCTTGCTTTGCAGAAGGATCACCATAAACACGGCAAACACTGCCACCAAAAGGACAGAGATCACAATGCCCGGGATCCGTTCCTTCCATTTGCTCATATCGTGTACTCCTTTGATTTTGACGTTTCGGGAAAAGTCGGCGCGCCGCGCATTCCGCGGCAGTGCCTTATCCGAGTTATTATATCGCTTTTACCCGTTGTGCGTCAACGGATTTGAACAAAAAGCCGTCAAAATCAGTAAAACGCCGACAAAACATCTGCATTTTTAGCTACAAGGCACTATTTTGACGAAGCCGTCCGCACTGCAAAAAGCTGCTGCGGGTGCACAGCCGCGTAAAAATCATTCAGGATAAATCCGGCAAAATCCGTCCCGCTCTGCGTGAGCGCGTCGGCGCAGTCGTTTACTATACCGGCCGGAGTGTAGTCCTGCCGCACAACGAGCACCGAAAGATCCGAAAGCGCACTGAGCGCCTCGGCATCGGCGGAAAGCAGCATCGGTGGGGAATCGAGCAAAACATAGTCAAAGCGTTCGTCCGCCCGCGCCGCCAAAAGCAGCTTTTTCAGCTTTTCGCTGTGCAAAAGGCGCTCCGGGTGCGCGGCGGGCGCGGTAAGGCCGAGCGAAATGCCGTATTTTTCCGAAAAAATAAGCGGCGGCTCCGCGTCTTTCTCTGCCTGCAAATATTGCCCGATCCCGTTTTTAGCCGCCGTGCGCAGGCCGAAAATTTTGTGCAACGCCGGTTTTCTTAAATCGAGATCCAACAGCAGCACATGCCGCCCGCGCATGGAAAGCGCCAGCGCCAAATTTGCCGCTACGCTTGATTTTCCTTCGTTTTCTCCCGCGCCCGTGAGCAGCAGCACTTTTTTGCCGTCCCGCCGCATGCGGTGCTCCAACGCCGCACAGAGATCCTGATACGCTTCCGTGTAGGTGTACCGCACAAAAGGGTCTGTCAGCAGCGCCGCAGCCTTGCGCCCCGCACCGCGGCTCTTTTTTACGAACAGCCGCTTTTCCTTGCGCTCGTGCCCGATGGTGCCCAGCACGCGCCCATCCAGCTTGTGCCGCGCGGCCTGCGGAGTTTGCACCGTATCGCGCCGCAGAAACAAAACCGATACAATCAGCGATGCAGCCAGCATCGCGCCCACACAGGCCCGCATGCGGTACGGCTTTAAGTCCACCGGGTTTGAAGGAGCAAGCGGCACCTGCGGGTCGCGGATGACGCGCAGCTCGGCGTTTGAGAACAGCTCGTCCGTCAGGTCTGCGTGGTTTTCCAGCACATTTTTCAACGATAAAAACGATTCGCGCGGGTTTTCCGCCGTCACCTGCACATTGATGAGGTTTGTCTCCGGCAAAACGGAAGCCACAACGTCGCACTGCGCGGCCTCGCGGAACGTATCGCTTTGAAACACACTCGCAAACACCTGCGCCATGCGGGCCGTGAGATCTAAAGAGGTATACGCGCTCGTGCCGCCCTTTACATTTACCGCCACGGTCGCCGAAGCGGTATACACAGGGTGATACGTAAAAAGATGATACCCCTCCACGCACAGCCATGCCGTGAGCACCGCCAAAATCAACACCCACAGATTATAGAGCAGCCCACGCAGCACGCACACGGGGTGCAGGTCACCCCAAAAAAAGCGCTCGTCCTTCACGTTTTCCCCTCCTCCACGATCACCGTCAGGCAGGCGCGCACGGTCTCTGTTTCCGTCTCTGCCGCATACTGCACCGGGTAACAACCGGGCTTTGCGGTATCTATTTGCGTCACTGTCTGCTTTTTCACCTTTACCGCCGTGCCTGCATGGTCAAACACGCCCTCCAAATAATCCTTCGGCTCAAACTTTTCGCCTGCCTTCACATACACGATTCCCTGCTTCAGGCGAATTTCAAGACTGCTGTCGCTCAGCTGCATATAAAGCTGCATCTCGCTCTGTCCGCCGTAGGAATTCGTCACGGATACCGGCAGCGTGTACATGTCGTTTTCCACAAAAGTAATATCTTCGGTGAACAGTCGAATACGGTCGGAAACGTCGCCGTCCATTACGTCCTCCGCTGTGATCTGCGCCAAAAGCGCGGGCATCTCGCCCGTGCGGTAGGTCGACGGTACATTCAGCGCAAAGCGCGGCGGGTTGTAATCCGTATACCGCACCGTGCGCGTGAGCGTCGCCGCGTGGCAGTCCGCATCGAACACCACGTATTTTATGCGCCGACGGTCGCCGTCCAACAACGCGGACATACCCGCAATGCAGATCTCATCCGTCAGGTCTCCGTCATGCGCGTCTTCGGCATGCAGCCCCGCGCAATACGCGCTTTCCGGCGCGGTGACGCTGAGCGCAAGTTCGCCGTCCGTTTCGTCCGTCAAAACGGGCATGGAGGTATCCTGCGCCTGTACGCGCGGCACGGCAACCCACAGGTAAAACGTCAGTGCGGCGCAGAACAGCACTGCCATTACCATTTGAAATACCCTCATGCGATTCTCTCCTTTCCGGCTTCGCCGCTCAGAATTCTGCGTGGGTTTTCATGCAGCATCCGCTCGGCATACGCAGCACCGAAGTGCTCCGTGAGCCACGCGTTCACGTCCTCCAAAATCGGTCTGCGGTACGCGGTCCCGTGCCCGTCGCTCGCCACGCAAAAAGCCAGATCGCGCTCCAGCAGCACCCGCGCGGTCTCTGCCGCCCTGCGCCCGAAAGCGCCGAAAATACCGCTGCGCGTCACTTGCAGCGCGGCCCCCCGCTCTGTCCACAGCTCCGCGCGCCAAGGTTCGTTTTGCAAAATGACGTACCGCTCCGGGTGTGCGATGAGCGGCACATACCCGTATTTTCGTATATGCTCAGTCGCCGCCGCGCACCATTCCGACGAGTCGAGCGGGTCAAACTCCACCAAAAGGAACCGACTTTCGCCGAGCGGCTGCACGTCGCCGCTTTGCAGGCGGTCAAACAGCGTGCCGTCCGCCATCATTTCCATGCCGAAAAAGAGCTTTACGGGCAGACCTTCCCGCGCAGCCGCCGCTTTTAGACGCTCAAATTTTCCCAAATACTGCGTCTTCGTCACCCACGCCCCATGCGGCGTGACGGCTAAAGCTTTCGTGCCATGCTCTGATGCCATACGCAGCATCATAAGAGACGCTTCAAGCGTTTCCGCGCCGTCATCCACGCTGGGCAGCACATGCGCGTGCAGATCGATATAGCTCATACCGTCTCCTCCCGTGTGCGGTGCGAGCCGTAATGACCGTAGCCGTAATGCCCGTAGCGACCGTATTTTCCGTATCCGTAGCCATAACCGTACTTGCCGTAACCGTAGCCGGAAAGCCCCGCCTGTACGCCGTTCAGCACGCAGCCCGCAACGGTCACATCGCAGCTTAGGAGCTTTTCGATGCCCGCTTTGATCTTCGTCCGCGATGCGCGATCTTGCTCGATGACGTACACCGCCGCATCGCAGCTTTCCGCCGCGGGCAGAATTTCCGCAAAGCGCGCGCTTTCCGGGGCAATGAGCAAAACGCAGTCCGCGTCTTCGCGCAGAGAAGCAATCGCGCCGCGCAGATTTTCGCCAACAGCGAGCACCTCGCGCGGTGAAAGCCCGCGGCTGCACGCGGCGTAGCGATACGGCTCTGCACCGCGCCGATGCAGCACCTCCTGTACCGGGCAGTGCCCAAAAAGACACGCTTCCAAGCCCGGCGAGAGTTTATCCATGCCGCGCTTTAAATCTAAATCGATCAGTACCACGCTTTTGCCCATTTCGCCCAGCACATGCGCGGCAGTCATCGCCGTGGTGCGCACGCCTTCCCCGGGCAGTGTGCCGCAAAACAGCAGCACCTTGTCACCCGATGCCGCCATGCGACGTTCAAGGCGCATGGCAAGCCCGCGCGCAGCCTCGCGGTAATGCTCCGGCACATGCGGGTTCGTAAGGGTGAGCGTTTCGCGCCTACTCTTGCTTCGCTTTTTAAAGACGACCTTCGGCAGTGTGCCGAGACACAAAAGATGCAGCTTAGATGCAATCTCCTCCTCGCGCCGCACGGTGCGCCGTGTGCAGCCGTACAGCAGGATCACTCCTGCGCCAAAAAGCAGGCCGTACGCCGCGCCCGTCAACGCCGCACGTTTGCCGTCGAATATATTATACGGCGTGGTCGGCAGACTTGGGGCGCTCAGCATATGGAGCTTAATGTCGCCCAGCACGTAGCGTGCGGCCTCCGGGTAACAATCAATAGCGGCGTTCAGGACATTCAACGTGCTTTCGGCATTCGCGCCCGTCGCGGTCAGCGTGAACAGGTTGGAATCCTCCACTGCGCTCGCCGAAAGCGAAGCTGTAATAGAATCCGTGCCGAGCGCCTGCTTGATGCTGTCCGTTAAGAGCTCACTTTCGAGTATGTACGGGAACGTGCGTGCGAGCTGCGAAGCCGTGGCGGTGTTGTAATAAAACCCGTAGCTGAACCCGCCGCTTTCCCCGCTGCCGGTGGCAACCGTGAACGAAGCCGCCGCGCGGTACAGCGGGCGATACGCGCGCTTTGCCGTGTACCACGAGCCCGCGGCGCACAGTACCGTGAGCAAAAGGCACGCCCACCACAGCTTTTTCACACCGCGCAGCACATCGTGCAAAAGCGTGATGATGTCGATGGGCTCCGGCACCGCTTGCTTTTCCTTTTGCGTCTCCTCCATATAGACCTCCGAAATGCTTCATTTTTCATATACCGTAACGTTTTAAATGCCTGTCTGCGAATTTCACGGGCATTATAGCATTTTGCGCCCGATTTCTCAAGCACTTTCGGGATATTGTATATATACAAATATCGCAAATTCCGTTAAAAAATGAAAAAAAGCGACGCCTCAAGCGAGGCGCCGCCAATAATCGACAAATTAAATTTCTATTTTAGTTTCAATCAGCCTTCCGGCTCCAGCACGCCGTACTTGCCGTCGCGGCGCTTATACACCACATCAATCTCGCCGGTGTCGCCGTCACGGTACATGAAGAACGTGTGGCCCAGCATTTCCATCTGCAAAATGGCTTCTTCCACCGTCATGACCTTCACATAGAACGTCTTGCGCTTTGCGATTTCCGGTTCGTCTTCCTCATCCGGCATATCGTAGTACGTATCCGGCAGCTCCACGGGCTGCATCTTCTGTGCGCGCTCAAGGCGCTTTTTATTTCTACGGATCTGGTTGCCCAGTGCCGCCACAACATCATCCAACGCTTCGTTCATTTCCGGCGCAGTGGCTTCTGCACGGTACAGCATGCCGCGCTGCTTAATCATAATCTCCACGGTCTGGCGATTCTTTTCCAGCGTTACGGTTACGGTAGCATCCGCGTCTTCATCAAAGATGCGGTCAAACTTAGAGAGCTTGCGCTGCACCAGTTCCTTAAAATTCTCTCTCAGGTTCACTTTTCTGCCAACGATCTTGATGTTCATACGTCTACCGGTTTTTTCCGCAAAAAGCACAAAGGGATGTGCTTTTTTTCATCTACGGAAAAAACACATCCTTTCTGAAAGACTCGGCTTTCATTATTCAGCTTACGGCTTCTGCCGTTCTCTGTACCTACAGTATAAATCATTTGAACAAAAATTGCAATAGAAAAATAAAATTTTCAAGATTTATAAACAATTTGTTTGCGATTTAAATTTCTCATAAAACAAAAAGCGCCGTTCCGAAGAACAGCGCCGTTTCTGTTTTACTTTAGTTGTTGCGCGGGCCCTTGCGGGAATAACCGCCGCCGCGCTTATTTTCCGCACGCTTGAGGTCCGAGATCTTCTCATCGCTCATCTGCTTAAAGCGGGACATCATATCTTCAAAAGAGCCGGAGTTTTCGCGCGCGCGCCACTCATAATCGCCCGGTCTTGCGGGGCTCTGCACCGGGGCAGAAGCTTCGCGGCGGTGATAATTGTTCTGGCGCGGGGGTCTGCCGTTCTCATCGCGGCGGCGCGGGGGGCGCTGCTGCTGCGCGTTTTCGTCTGCCTTTTTCATGGAAAGGCTGATCTTGCCGTCTTCATTGATGCCGATGATCTTGACCTTCACGGTCTGGCCTTCCGTGACGAAATCGCGAATCTCCTTTACGAAGACCGGGGCAACCTCTGAAATGTGCACCATACCGGTCTTGCCGTTACCGAGATCGACGAATGCGCCGAACTTTGTGATGCCCGTTACCTTGCCCTCAAAAATTGCTCCGACCTCAAGCTTTGTTTCCTGCATACCCTCTAATTTTCCTCCGGGATTTCAAATTTGTTAGTTGTTGCCGCCTACATTGTAGAACACACGCTCGCCGGGCTTTACATAGTCCAGTTCGCGGCGTGCCACCTTCTCCGCATAGTCTGTGTTGTCTGCGTTCTCTTCATTCAGGTCATAGCGCAGCTCGTCATTGACGACCTGCTGTTCCTTAAGCTCGTTTTTCAACTGCTGCAGTTCGTCCTTTTTCTGACTGATGGAGATCTGCTGCCCGACGAGCATAGTGACCATGAAGCACGCAAAACAGAACACGGCGACCTTTAAAAGGAGGCTGCCCTTATAGCGTTTAATCTTGACTTCTTCCATGGGATTCCTCCCCTTTCCTTATGCCGAGCGTTCGGCTGCTTTTCTTGTTCCATTATATAATGATGCGCCGTCATTATTCAAGTCCTTTTTTCGCTTTTTTTCGATTTGTTCAGAAATGATTTGTGTTTTTTCCCGCTTTTTAGCAATGCTTCCACCTTTTTCCGCCGTCCTTGCGCATATTTTGCAAAAATTCGGTTTCTAAAGCAGTGCAAGCGGCGCTCTGCATACGGCAAAAAGCGGCAAATGCCGTGCGTCACCGTGACCTGCACGCATAAAAAGCCGATGACTTCGCAGGCGATTTGAAAAAAGCGCGCGTGCCCGACGCTGACCGCAAGGGACAGCAAAAACGTGGCGACGGCGGCAAAAAGACAAAACAGCACATCCGTAACCGCTGCCGCGATTTTGCCGAGAGAGAACAGCAGGCGCAAAAACTCCAACACGGCAAACACAAGCCCCAAAAACACACCGCACACAAGGCACAGCAACAGCGTTTCTGCCGGAATGCCGCTCATTTTAAAAGCCTTTTTAAAACGCCCGCCGGGCGCACGCCGTCTGTGTACGAAAGCGCCAGCACGCGGCCCTTTACAAGCAGCTCGCCCGTTTCGGCGCTCATGTTTTCAATGTACAGCCCTTCGCCCTTAATGTGCAACCTTCCATCTGCCGTCTGCACCGTGATGAGCGTCTCGCTGAAAAAATCCACGCGCGTAACGCCGCTTGCCGTAAGACGCGAGCGGTTTTCAATGTGCAAAGAATGTGCTTTTGCGCTTGCCGTCTGTGCCACTGTATCACCGATCCTCTTTTATGCTGTATCGCCTATTTATATGCAGCGATTTTCGGAAAAAGACCGAACAAGCAGCGAATATTTATGCACAAGAGCAGCTCAGCATGTTAAAAGCACAGTCAAAAAACTTACTTTTCTTCGATGATCTCGTACATCATAGCCGCTTCGTCTTTTTTTGCATATTCATTCACGGAAACAACGCGGGCCTTCACGGTGCGCGCGCCGAGCGTGAGCTCGATAACATCGTTCACCTTCACATCGTAGGAAGCGCGGGCAATCTTGCCGTTGACGACGACTCGACCGGCGTCGCAGGCTTCGTTTGCCACGGTGCGGCGCTTGATAATGCGGGAAACCTTCAAGTATTTATCCAGTCTCATGTTCAAACTCCTTTCTTTAATATATGGAGGCATAAAACTGCCTATAACAGAAGAACGGACCCACTTCGGGATCCGTTCCATCACAAATTATTCGCCAAAATTACTTATTGACAGATTCCTTCAGGGCCTTGCCGGCCTTGAATGCCGGAGCCTTGGAAGCCGGGATCACGATCTCAGCGCTCGTTCTCGGGTCACGGCCAACGCGCTCGCCTCTCTCGCGAACTTCAAAGGTGCCGAAACCTGCGATCTGAACCTTCTCGCCGCCTGCGAGGGACTCTGTGATGGAAGCGATAACAGCGGAAACAGCGTTTTCTGCGTCTTTCTTGGAAATGGTAGCCTTTTCTGCAACAGCAGCAATGAGTTCTGTTTTATTCATTATGAATAACCTCCAAATTTTTAGATTTATCTTCATCACCCGCGGCGCGAACCATCGCCGGAGCGTGAATTGCTTTATTCTTCTGCGCCGAACTGCTCAATATACGCGCGGCAGGCTTCAGACAGCGCCTGCTCTGCATCTACGCCGAGACGGCGTGCGAGCTCCGTTAAATTGAAAAGCGCTTTGCCAATCGATTCCGCGCCGTTTTCTTCGGTTGCACCGCTTACAGCTTTGCAAACGCTTTCGCGCAGGTCATCGGTCGTGCCGTTATCCGCGCCCATTTTCGCCGCCTTTTTCAGTACCTTCTGGGTACGCATCAAAGCGGGCATGGCGGGCGTTACGCTTTCAAGCACCTCGCGGTCAGACTTCTGTTTTTTCGTCTCGCGCTTAATCTGATCCCAGTTTGTCAGCACCTGCTCGGTCGTGTCCGCCGTCACATCGGCAAACACATGCGGGTGACGCTGCACCATTTTGGCAGCAACGTCGCTGATAACATCGTCAAGGTCGAACCGACCGGCTTCACGCTCGAGCTCACTGTGGAACGCCACCTGAAAAAGCACATCACCAAGCTCCTCGCGCAGCAGCACGGGGTCTTCCGTATCGATGGCTTCTATCGCTTCGTAGCACTCCTCAAGAAAATCGCGGCGGATGCTTTTGTGATCCTGCTCGCGGTCCCACGGGCAGCCGTCCGGCGCGCGCAGAATCGTGATGATCTCCTTGAGATCTTCCAGCGTATAACGGGATTTTCCTACATATTTCAACGCAGCTTTCATATTTTACCCTATCCCCCTGCTTTTTGCAAGTATTTTTCAAGTCTTTTTGTAATTTTTTCTCCGTTTGGCAGTGCTTTGATGTCTTCTTCGCAGATCCCGCGTGCAATCAGCAGGAAAACAACATAGATAAGCGCCCCCAAAAACACCGCAGGCAGCGCGGAAAAACGCGATTCCGGCAGCACCGCACACCATGCTTTGTGTGTTAAAAGAGCCGCCACGCCACAGCAAACGGATGCCAGAAACGGTTTTTTAAAAGTGGAAAAGAAATCTATTTTCACGCCGGCGATACGCCGTATCGCAATGCACGCCAATACACTTGTGAGCGCATAGCACACGAGCGTGCCGACAGCGCCGCCAAGCACGTTCACACGCGGCACAGCGGCGAGCGTGTAATCGAGCACGGCTTTTACGAATAGCCCAATGAGCGTCAGCACCACGGGCAGCTCCACATGGCCCATCGCCTGCAAGATGCTGTTCAGCGGCCCGCACAGCGCCGCAAAAACGGACGCCGCGCCCAAGGTCGTCAGCACGCGCCCCACGATGACCGTGCCCGGCCGTGCACCGTAGATCAGCAGTGCGGTGGGCTGCGCCAAAACGGAAAGCCCCACCCCCATCGGCAGTGCCGTCAAAAACGTAATACGCAGCACCGCTTCCACGGTGCGCTTCAGTTTCTGCGAATCCCCCGTCTGGAATGCCCGTGTCACGCTCGGCAGCGCGCTGACCCCGAACGACTGCGTTACGCTTGGCACGAGCAAAAAGAGTGTCAGCGCCATATTGTAGCAGCCGAAAAGGTAGTTCGGCACGGTTTCCGGCGCGGCGAGATTCCCTTTGGGAATCGCGCCGGCGTACATGGAAAGCAACGCTGCGGGGTCTGTCTGCACGGCATAGGCGACACGCGTCTGCAAAAATGACGCATCAATGAGTCCGGAAAAGCTCATGGCGACTGCCCCAAGCGAAATGGGCAGTGCAGTGCGCAGCAATTTTCCGGCCCAAATACGTTTGCTTTTCGGCTTCGGCGCACGTTGCAGCATCGCTTTTGTGACGCCGTCCCTGCGACTTTGGAAGACAAGCGTCAAAAGCCCCAGCACCGCGCCGAGCGTCACGCCGAGGATTGCGGCAGCAGCACCTAAAGCGCAGACAAGCTGACAGCCATCTGCTTCACTTTTCACGGTACAGCCGAATACCGTGCCGCTCGCTTGCAGCTCCCGTGTGCCCATATGCATCACAAAAATCGCGCCGGAAAGCCCGAAAATAAGCTTGCCGAGCGATTCCGCAACCTGCGAACGCGCCGTAGGCAGCATATTGCGCAGCCCCTCAAAATAACCGCGGTACACAGAGGAAATACTACACAGCGCGGCACACGGCGCAAGCGCCAACATGGAGAAAAGTGCGCCGGGGCTTTGCACCAAGCGCGTATAAAGCGGTGCAAAACTTGCCATCAGCAGAGCACAGAGAACGCCGATGACCGAAAACACCGGCAGCGCCGCCGCTTTGATTTGCCGCACGTCACGAAAATGTCCTAAGGCGTCCTCCGCCGCAGTCAGCCGCGCCACTGCCACGGGAAAACCGACGGTGGAAAGGCTGAACAGCACGTTAAAAAAACTATACGCCGTGCTGAAATATCCCATACCGTCTTCCGTGATGATACTCGATAACGGGATTTTAAACAACGCCCCAATGGCCTTCACCAGAAGAACGCCGAACATTAAAATGAACGCGCCGTGCAGAAATCCCTGCTGCACGCGCGCCGCGGGCCGTTTTTGCTCCATAAAACCCTTCCGTTTCAAAAAAGTTTCTCGGCGAAAGAAAAGGAAAGAGGGGGCACCTCTTTCCTTCTGGTTTTACGTCCTTGCAGGTCGGACCCGCGTTTTCAATTATTCCTCGGTCGTTTTCTCGGTCTTGACTTCCTCGGTCGGCTCAGCCGTCTTCTCTGTCTCGATTGTGACTTCCGTCGTCTCCGGCTCTGCGGGGACTTCGGCCTCCTCGACTGCTTCGGCAGCTTCTTCCGGCTCTGCCGGTGCGTTCTCCAGCTTTGCGCCGCAGTGGCTGCAGAACATGGAATCCGTCGGCATCTTCTTGCCACATGCCGGGCAAGTCACTTTATCCTGCATGGAAGCGTACTGTGCGGAAACCGCGGAAAGCTGTGCATACAGATCATCGATACCGGCGATCTGGTCTGCAAGCTCGGCTTCATCTGCGGAACCGGCCTTCTTGGCCTCGTAAATGAAGCGGCCAAGCCCCTGATAGCGTTTCGTAATCTCGCCGTTCAGCTCGGCCATATTGATGCGCAGCTTGGACATATCCACAAACTGGCCTGCCATTTTGCCTACGGTCTGTGCAGCGGATTTTGCGTTGACAACAACATCATCAAAAATTCCCATAACAAATTCTCCTTTTGTGGTTTGGAAACGGAACCTTAAGAAGCACACCGTTTCATGTATCTTTTTTCAGTCCCATTATAGCGCAATTTGTGTCAAAAAGCAAATGACAAACCGGCAATTTTGTAAACAAAGGTTAAATTTTTCCTGACAATAACCTTAATTCGTACCGTTTTCTACTTTCGGACCCAAAAATTCACGCAGCATAGAGTTTGCAGGCACCAGCTCGGCATCAATGGGCTCAAAGCGCATCAGACGGGCATCTAAATCGCGCGCCTTACGGTAACACGGGTTATCCTCCGGGATTTCGCGCAGAAGCGGAATGACAAGCCTGCGCAGCACACACGGTTCATAGATATGAATGGAGTTCACCGTGTAGTCCGCGGACAGGCGGTACGGGCGGATGTATTTATCTTCGCCCGCCACCACATTATCCCACATGGCGATGGTGCGCTCCGGCATGGTATCGCGGGAACGGATATCACGCGAGATGCGGCGCACAAGGCGAATATCCATCGGCGAAATGACCTCGCCGTTGATGTCCTTGATCTGCTGCTTCACGCTGACATACAGCTTTATGGTGCTGCCCTCCGGCAGATCACGCGTAAAAATGGGGTTCAGCGCGTGCAGACCCTCCATGATAACGAACCCGCGGTCGCTGACATCGAGCTTTCTTGCCGCCAATGTTCGGGTCTTCGTTGTAAAATCGTACTCCGGCAAAAGGCAGGAGCCGCTGTGAATGACGGAATTCAAACAATCCTGAATAAGCGCAATGTCGAGCGCGTCCACGGTCTCATAGTCCTTTTCGCCGTTCGGCAGCACGGGCGTTTCGTCCGGGCCAAGGTAAAAATCGTCAAGCGAGACAATCTCGGCGTGCACACCGAGCTTGCCGAGCTCGCGCTGCAATAAATGCGCCGTGGTAGTCTTGCCGCTGGAGGACGGCCCCGCCAGCATGCACACCTTCGCGGTTTTGTAATGCGTCACAATGTTGCGCGCAATGTTTTCGATGTGCTCGCGATAGGAATCCTCCACCTCATCGATCATGACCTGCGGGTTCAAAAGCGCCGCGTCGTTAATCTGCTCTAAGTGATTGATATATTTAATGTAACCGCTTGCGAAATTGCTCATATTGCTTCGCGATGCCCTCCTTTCGTTCGAGAATCTCCGGGTAACGGCTGATATATTCATACGAATATTTGAAGTTAAAAATGCGTGAAAGATCTTCGGAATACGGGTTCTTAAGCTTCGTCACGCCGCCTGCGCCGCACGCCAGCACCGTTTCGGTCTCATCCATCGTGAAAATATTATATGCACACGCGGTGCCCGGTTTTGCCCAGCCCGTATTCTCCAAATTGCCCGCCATGCGGCTTTGGCGATAGAGATAATACGGCTCAAGCCCCCGTTCTGTCAGCCGTTTTTCGGCATAAGCCATCATGCGGTCGGCAAGCGCGGCATCGGCGTGGGCCTTGTTGATCTCGCCGCTCTGCGTGATGAACGAGGAGCGCTTCAATGCGAGCGCGTGCACCGTCACGTTCTCAGGGTCAAGCGCAATGACCTTTTCGATTGTGTCACAGAACGTCTCATACGTGTCACCCGGCAAGCCGACAATGAGGTCCATATTGATATTCGTAAAGCCCGCTTCCCGCGCGAGGTGAAACGCATCCACAGTCTGCTGCGCCGTATGGCGGCGGCCGATGTTTTCGAGCACGTTGTCCTGCAAGGTTTGCGGGTTGATGCTGATACGCGAAACGCCGCTTTTAAGCAGCGCATCCAGCTTTGCACGGTCAATGGTATCCGGGCGGCCGGCCTCCACCGTAAGTTCCTCGCACTGCGACATGTCGAACGAATCTTTCACAACGCGGATCATCTCGGAAAGCTGCTCTGCGGAGAACGTCGTGGGTGTGCCGCCCCCGACATACACAGCGCGCAGGTTTAAGCCCAAAGCATCGGCGACTTTTGCCGTCTCTTTCAGCTCTTCCAAAAGCAGGCGGTGATATTCCGGGATCTGTTTCTTGGCCTTTTCCACGCTCTGCGAAACGAATGAGCAGTACGCGCAGCGCGTGGGGCAGAACGGCACGGAAATGTACAAAGAGTAGTCGTTTTCACGCACTTTATCCGTAATGGGCTTTTGTGCGCGCAGGGTGCGCACCGCAAGTGCCGTTTTTTCGTTTGAGACGAAATATTTTTCGCGGAACAGCCTTGCCGCTTCCGCTTCGCCGTGCTGTTCGGTCAGCTGGCGCAGGAGCTTAATGGGGTGAATGCCCGTCAGCATGCCCCAGCGCGGCATATTGCCCGTGTGGGCGCAAAATGCATCAAATAATAAAGACACCATGCCGTATTCGGTCTCTGCGCCTACTTTTGCTTTGCGCTCCGTTTTGCCGTCTGCGTCTTCAATGCGCACGATATATTCGCCGTTTTCTTCGGCGGTGTACACCGTGCGGTTTTCATCGCTCGGCATAAATTCGTGCTGTACCGTGACTTTGTCAAACGGGTAAAACACGCGGCAGAGGTTCTCCGCCTCATAATGATAAGGGTGATCGATAATATATAAAACCATACATTTTCCTTTATAAATACGGATTTCGGCGCTTTTCGTCTTCCAGCGTCGTCACGGGGCCGTGGCCGCCGCAGATATCGGGATTTCCGGGCAGCGCCGCAAGCTTTTTCAGAGACTCGCGCAGCTCGGCACTGTTGCCGGTTGGCAGGTCGCACCGCCCGACGGAGTAGCCCATCAGCGTATCGCCCGTAAACACGGCGTCCGGCGTAATGTAGCTCACGCCGCCCGCGGTGTGGCCGGGCGTGTGCAGCACCGTGACCGGCACTTCGCCGATCTGAAATGTTTCACCGTCTTTGAAAGCCTCGTGCACCTTGCAGGTGATGGACTCGTACATCATGAGAAGCGAGCCGTTTTGCTTATCGTCTGCTGCAAACGCCGCTTCCGTCTCATAGGCGCACACCGGCACACCGAGCATCTCGTGCAGGCGGTCAGCCTCCCAAATGTGGTCAAAATGGCCGTGTGTCAGCAAAATTCTCTGCACCGTATATTTTTTAATTTCATTTAACAGTACGTCGTTCAAAAAGCCGGGGTCAACGACCGCCGCCTGATTCGTTTTTTCGTCGATGAGCAGGTAGCAATTTTCCGAAATAGGCCCGCCCGTTATACATTTATATTTCATATCTTTGTTTACCTTTAGCTGCGGTCAATAGAGATTACGCCCTTAATCTTCTGCAAGCGGTCAATAACGGTCTGCAGGTGCGAAAGGCCGTTGATGGTAATCGTTGCCGAAATGACGGCATTCTCCGAGTTTTTGACCTCGCGGGAGTTGAGCGAGTGAATGAAAATGTGCATGTTGAAAAGCTGCTGGGTCACGTCTGCGAGCAGGCCGGAACGGTCGGTTGCCACAATATGCAGCGTAGACTTGAACTCTTCCTTGACTTCACCCGCCCAGTGCGCACGCACCCAGCGCTCCGGCTCCGGCGCCTGCGAGAAATCCTTCGGCACGTTCGAGCAGCTGCGTTTGTGGATGGAAACGCCGAAACCGCGCGTGATGAAGCCGACGATCTCATCGCCCGGCAGCGGGTTGCAGCAGCGGGAGAACTTGATGAGACAGTTGTCCATACCCTCTACGAGCACGCCGCCTGCCGCTTTCTTGTTGAGGTTCGGCGGCGGGGTCTGCTGCGCAATCTCCTGCTGCGGTTCGGGTGCAGGCTTGTGGGTCTTTTGGTATTCCTCTTTTACGCGCGGCAGGAGCTTCCAAAGCTGAATGCCGCCGTAGCCGATGGCCGCATAGAAATCATCGGGCGTGACACAGCTGTGGCGGCGTCCAGCGCTTTCCAGCATGAACTGCATCAGCTCGTCGCTCATCACGATGCCGTTGCGCTTAAACTCGCGCTCCAACTCCGCCTTGCCCTCCACGATGTTCTCATCGCGCTTTTCTTTCTTGAACCACGCGCGGATCTTATTGCGTGCTTCGCTTGTACGCACGATGGAAAGCCAGTCGCGGTTCGGGCCGCGGCCGACCTCCTTCGTCGTCAAAATCTCAATGATCTCGCCCGTTTTTACCTTGTAATCGAGCGGCACGATCTTCTGGTCAACCTTTGCGCCGATCATGCGGTTGCCGACGGCGGAATGAATGGCATACGCAAAATCGATAACCGTAGAGCCCATCGGCAGGTTGATAACGTCACCTTTCGGGGTGAAGACGAACACCTCTTCCGGCGCAAGATCGGTCTTGATGGAGCGCACAAGGTCAGTGATATCTTCACTTTCGGACTGGTTATCGAGCATGTTGCGGATCCACTGCAAGCGGCCCTCCAGCGAGTCGGGCTTTTCGTTGCCGCTCGTCATGCCGAGCTTATACTTCCAGTGCGCCGCGATGCCGTATTCTGCCGTGTGGTGCATTTCCCACGTGCGAATCTGCACCTCGAACGGGATGCCCTCTTTGCTGATGACCGTCGTGTGCAAGGACTGGTACATGTTCTGCTTCGGCGTGGAAATGTAGTCCTTAAAGCGGTTCGGCAGCGGGGTGAACATATCATGGATGATACCGAGCACATTATAGCAATCGTTGATGGTATCGACGATTACGCGCAGGGCGAACACGTCGTAAATTTCGTCAAAGCTCTTACCCTGAATGAACATCTTGCGATAAATGCCGTTGACGCTTTTTACGCGCCCTTCAATATATACGCCCGGGATAAGCGGCTCCACACGACTGCGGATCATTTCTTTCGTTGTCTCAATAAACTGCTTGCGCTTTGTGCTGCGCGCCTCAAGGTTATCTTCAATCTCCTTATACGCCACAGGGTCAAGGTACTTTAAAGAAACGTCCTCCATGTATTCCTTAACCTTGCGCATACCGAGACGGTGCGCAATGGGTGCGTACACCTCAAGACATTCCAGCGCCTTGTCGCGCTGCTTCTGCGGCGCTACGTATTCGAGCGTCGCTAAATTGTGCATACGGTCCGCAAATTTAATAATGATTACGCGGATGTCCTCGCTCATCGCAATGAGCATTTTGCGCAGGTTTTCCGCCTGCTGCTCTTCACGGGAGGAGAACGGGATCTTGCCGAGCTTTGTCACGCCGTCCGTCAGGTTTGCAATCTCCTTGCCGAACGCTTTCACAATGTCGTCATACGTAACCGGCGTGTCCTCAATGACGTCATGCAGCAGACCTGCTACGACGGACGGGGTATCCATGCCGAATTCCACAAGCTTATACGCCACCGCAATGGGGTGGATGATGTACGGCTCGCCGGAGCGCCGCACCTGTCCCTGATGCGCTGCCTCCGCGAACTTATACGCTTTTTCGATCAACGCGAGGTCATATTCTTTTTCGCTTTTTTCGATCAGTGACACAAGGTCCGCATACGTTTTTGCTGCTTCTGCCATCGTTTTTCACTCCTTCCGTTCCCTTATTGCAGTGCCAAAAGCACCGGGGAACGTGTAATATCTGTTTTGCCGCTCGTTTCGATGAGCGTTGCCGTAAATGTGTCGTCTGCAATTTCGCTGTGTACCAAGCCGCGCTCCTCAAATACAAGAAGCGCCGTTTTAAAGAGTCCCAGTGTCATATCTTTTCCAAACTGCGAAACAAACCGAACCTGGTCCGTCTCTTTACCGTTCACCGTGCGCAGTGCGCGGTAAATGGCCGCTAAGCACGCGCGGTCGGGGTATAATCTGTTTTTATCCTCCGCGGAAAGCACCTCGCCGCGCTGCCACTTTTCAAAGCTCGCAAGCGACGCTATATTCTTTTCCGTATTGAACGCTGCAAACTTCATATCGCGCACGATGACAGTCAGCGACGGCTGGCCGCGAAATTCGCGCGCCTCCAGCTGTACCGCAAGGTCGATCTTATCGCCGATGTGGTACGGCAGCTCCTCGGGCTTTGTATTAAAACGCATTGCCGTGATGACCGCGCCGTTCTTTTCTAAGGTCAGGCGCAGATGCCCCCCGCCGCCGACCGGTGTGACATTGGAAATCTCCATGTTGAACAAACCGAACACCGGCTGCGGGTTGCCGTTTCCAAACGGCTCCAACTGCGTCAGGCTTTGCGCCATGGAAACCGAAAGTGCCGCCGGGTTCAGCTTGCAGTCCAGCGTGACAGTCTGCGTGGGCATCTGCGGGAAGTGCTCCGCCGCATACTGATTGATTCGCTTGCGGAACGCTTCGATGTTTTCGGGCTTCAACGTGATGCCCGCCGCCATGGGATGTCCGCCGAATTTGATGAGCAAGTCGCCGCACGCGCAGATGGCTTCAAACAGCGAGAAACCCTCAACGCTTCTGCCGCTGCCCTTCGCCTCTGTTTCGCCGCGCGAAATGATCATGCACGGCTTGCCGCAGCGCTCCGTCACACGGGATGCCACAATGCCAATAACACCATGGTGCCAGTTTTCACCGTCCACCACGACCACGCGGTCTTTCATGTATCCTTTCGCTTCGATATCCGCAAACGCCGCTTCGGCAATCTCTGCTTCCACACGGCGGCGTTCCTCGTTATCGGCGCAGATTTCCTCACTCAACACCTCGGCTTCCTCTTCATAGCCGCTGATAAGCAAGCGCACAGCGCGTTCCGGCGCGCCCATACGGCCCGTCGCGTTGATGCGCGGCACAAGTGTAAACGCCACATTCGTGCTCGTCAGTGCCTTGCCTGCAATGCCTGCGTTTTCCAAAAGTGCCTGCACGCCCGGGCGGTCGCTCTGTGAAAGACGCTCAAGACCCGCGCGGATCAGCGTGCGGTTTTCACCCGTCAGCGGCACAATATCGCCGATGGTGCCGATGGCCGCGAGATCGCTGTATGCTTCTAACAGATCTTCCACGTCGCCCGCGCCGTCCTCCAGCGCCATAAGCAATTTAAACGCGATGCCTACACCGGAAAAATGCTTATATGGGCTTGTGTCATCCGGTCGGTATGCGTCCACGACCGCCACGGCATCGGGCAATACCTCCTGCGGGCGGTGATGATCGGTGACGACCACATCAATGCCAAGCTCGTTCGCACGCGCTACCTCCTGCACGGAGGAAATGCCGTTGTCGACCGTGACAATGAGCGACACACCTTGCTCTTTTAAGTATTCCACGGCGCCGATGTTCATGCCGTAGCCTTCGCCCTCGCGCTGCGGTATGTAGAAGATTACGTCCGCACCGCGCGTTTCAAGGTACGAATACAGCATGGCGGTCGAAGTCACACCGTCGGCATCGTAATCCCCGTAAACCGCGATTTTTTCCATGTTGTCCACCGCGCGGGTAATACGCGCGGCGGCTTTGTCCATATCTTTTAAAAGAAACGGGTCGGAGAGCGGCTCGCCCTCGCCAAGAAATTCCCGCAGATGCGCGGCATCGTCAAGGCCGCGAATATTCATCAGCATCGCGAGGAAGAACGGCACGCCATACGTCTGTGCAAACGCCGCCGCACGTTCCTTATCGAGAGGACGCACCTCCCATTTTCGCAAGATCATTTTGCTTCACCCTTTAAATCAAAAGCCCGATTTTCCGCGCAACCCCAACTACTGCGCGGCAACCGTGTTCTATGTAAATTCATTTCATTTTTAAAAGAATATTTTAGCATTTTTTTGCCGGTTATTCAACAGAATTTCACAATTATCTGCGAAACTGTTTGTAGAAAAAGAAAAACACATTCTCCATCTGTCGGCAAAGCGACGAACAAAGTCTTTGATTAAACTTTCTTCAAGAAAGTTTACGGATTCTCAAGGCAGTACCTTGCGTCGTCGTCCGCAGACGACGAAACACTTTTGCGTTCGTAATCGTCAGGACAGGTAGACTTGAACTTCCGGCGGACGTTCAAGTCGTAGGGAAACCCTACTAAGGAGGTTCTCTAAAACAAGTCACCAAAATGTCTTGTTTTATAAGCTCTCAACACAAAAATATCCCTCGAATTTTTGTTGATTTTTTCGAAGAAAAAAGTCGATAAATTATAGAAAACAGGAAAAGCATGTGATAAAATGGAAATGAAAGATTCTGTATCTTTGCAGAAAAGAGGTGCCGTTATGGAAGAAAAAACACGGAAACCCGAAACCGCCAAGCAGACCGCTAAAGAACACCATGTGCCGGAGCACGAAGACGAGCACCAGCACGGCAACCCGCAGTTTGCGCTTAAGGTGCTGCTTATTCTCATCGCCATCATTTTGGTGATCGTTATTTTAAAGGCCACCGGCGTACCGTTCGCCGTAAAGGACTGGCTTTCGCACTTCACCGGCGACATGATCGCGCTACGCTGAATGTACTCTCCCCATAAAACACAAACCCGCCGAAACTTTTCAGCTCGGCGGGTTTTCATTTTGCTTATTTAGTCCGAAGCATCACTGGTGGAAGATTCGGTTTTCGGCGAAAGCGTCACATGCGCCGTGTAGCTGCCGGTCGCCCAGCAGGAATCCGCATTGTTAATCGTCACCGTCACCGGCGCTTCCATGCTGCCGCTCGGGTCTGTCACCGTGGAAAGATCCACCGTACAGAAAACGGAATCTCCCGTCAGCTTCGAGATCTGCGCCGCCGTGCCGATGATCTTCAGTGTGAGCGTCTTTGTAGAAAGCTCTGCTTCCATACCCTCCGGCACGTTGATGACGCTGATGTTGCTCGTCAGCACAGACGTTTCCTTGTAACCGTTCAGGTTGAATGTAACGGTCGCGTTTTCCACTCGCGTCACATTTGTCACACCGCTCGGCACCGGGATAGCCACCGTGAACGTGTTGTTTTCCGGCGTAACGTCCAGGAAGTTGATCGGCGTGGAGAGCGTCAGGGTCGTGTACTTTGAGACCGTTTCACCGTCGCCGGCAATTTCAATTTCTGCCGGGTCGATCGTGATGCGGTTCGAGGCAAAGCTGTCCGGAATATTGCGCACATCCGCTTCCAGCTTGACCGTCTGTCGGCTCGTCACCGGAATGGAGACCTCCACCGTGTCGTCGCTCAGCTTCAAATAGAGCTCCGTTGGGTCAAGTACATTGCCGTTCGCGTCGTACAACGTCACTTTGCAGGAAAGCGACTTCGACTGCGTGAGCTCTTCGCTGAACTTATATTCCAACACGGCACGCGCCACCTTGTTCACGCTGCTTTCCGGGCCGGAGACCGTGACAAGCTCCGTAGAAAGTGTGGGCGTAGAAGGCGCATAGTAATTTTCCGCCGTAGTGTACTGAAAATTTGTTTCCAAAGTGAGCTGCGTTTCTTTATATTTATCATACACCACTGTGATCTCGGACGGCGAAACGCTTTCCGCCTCGTATTCGGCGAGGGTGTTGCCCTTTTTTGCTGCGCGCAGAGAAAGCGTCGTCTGTTGCAAGCTGCTGCCCGTCAGCATGCTGACGGAAGGATCCAGCGTCGCCGTAACGCCGATGTCCTCGCTCGTCACCTTACTTGTGATGAGTGAGTTGCCCGTAATACTCACATCCGTCGCGCTGCTGCTCATACTGAACACGCGCACACCGGCTTCCTGCGCCGTATCGGAAATTTCAACGTTAATCGGCACATTGCGGATCACGGTTGCGCGGCTTTCGGAGTTGCTCGCCATCATGGCAAACCAGACGGCTGCCGCGGCAAGGAATGAAAAGATAAGCAAAATTGTGTTGTTTTCAAACACGCGTAAGCGTTGTTTCACTTCGTTTCTGGGTTTCTTAGACATTTTTGCCATCACTTCTTCACCGTCCTTTTGCTTTTCAGCACGCCGAACTTACGGCGCACGGTGGAAGCTTCTTCCTGCGGAATGAGGTACCCCTCCAAAACATCACGCAGCGTATCGCGCGTAAAGCGGCGCGCCAAAACGCCGTTTACAGCCACGGAGATCTGCCCCGTTTCTTCCGAAACCACCACGACCACGGCATCCGATTCCTCACTGACACCGAGCGCCGCGCGGTGGCGCGTGCCGAGCTCTGCAGAGACCGAAGTGTTTTTCGTCAGCGGCAGAATACAGCCCGCCGCATGAATCATGCCGTCGCGAATGATCATGGCGCCGTCATGCAAAGGCGCCTTATTGAAGAAAATATTGCCCACAATCTGGCCGGAAGGCTCGCAGTTAATCTGCGTGCCGGTCTCAATGATGTCGCCAAGCTTCGTTTTACGCTCGAATACGATAAGCGCGCCCATTTTGAGCTGCTGTAAAATCCCCACACCGTCCACCACGGCGTTGATTGCCTTGCGGATCTGCGCGCGGTCATAGCTGCGGTCACGGCCTGTTACCACAGCCGCAATAGATTGTCCGACGTTGTTGCGGCCCACTTGCTCGAGCGCCTTGCGGATTTCCGGCTGAAACACGATGAGGATTGCGACGAAAGCGAACTGGAAGAAATACGCCAGCACGCGGCTGACCATCACCAGATTAAAATACGAAGAAATAATAAACAAAATGACAAGCAGAAAAAGTCCCTTTACAAGCTGCCCCGCGCGCGTTTCGCGCACAAGCTTGACCACACCGTAGATCAAAAGTGCAACGATGATAATATCAACGGCATCTTTAAATTGAAAATTCATGGCAATGCTCACCATCCACTCCCACCAGGAAGTAATGGCTTCAAAAACCTTATTCAAAGCATTCACCTCTTTGCACAGGATTCGGCGGTACATGCACACGGTGCACATCCGCTCCATACGATTTGCTTTTTACAAAACCTAAATGCGTACTGTATATAGTTTAACACAAAGAGGTGGGGATGAAAAGGGGGAATTGTATGTTTTTTCCTGTTCTTTTCTATATTTTTTGATTTTTATTTACACTTTGTTCATTTTTATTCAACTTTTCGCGCCGCACTTTCAGCCCGGAGCGAATAGACCGTGCGAATCAGCTCCGTAATGTCCCTGTCGGTCGTGAACGCACCCGGCGAAACGCGCACCGCGCCGCCGGGCGTTTCACCGTCCGTTCCCATTTTGCGGTGTACGAGCGGCGCACAGTGGAACCCACAGCGCACGGCAATATTCCGCTTTGCAAGCACCTCGCCCACTTCTTCACTCTGCATGCCGCGCACGTTAAAGCCGAGCACCGGCACAAAGTACATCGTGTCCGGCATTGCGGTGTATAAAACAACATGCGGCATGTTTTTGAATGCCTCGTATACGCGGCAAATGTGGCGCATTTCCCTCTCCCGCAGCATGTATTCCCCGTTCGTGCGCACAAAATCCATGCCCGCGCCGAGTGCGAGGATGCCCGGCACATTCTGCGTGCCGCTTTCAAGGTACTCCGGCATTTCCCGCGGCTGGTCCGGCTCTAACGCGCGCGTACCCGTGCCGCCCTGTATCAGGCTTTCCAGCTTTTCGCCGTTTTTCGTAATGAGCATACCCGTGCCCATCGGACCGTATAACCCCTTGTGTCCTGCGCAGCAAAGGTAATCGATGCCGTCGCGCTCCGCATGAATGGGAATCACCCCGCCGGACTGCGCCGCGTCCACGCAGATTTCCGCGCCGTATATATGCGCAAGCGCCGCCAGCCGCTCCACAGGCACGCGGATGCCGAATACATTCGAGGCCTGCGTGCAGACCAATAACCTTGTGTTCTCGCGCATCGCATGACGGAACGCGTCGAGCGTCGCGTCGTTGTCGCCGGGCGTCACGGGCACAACGGTAAACGAAACACCGTGCGCCTCCATGGCTTTCAGCGGCCGCAAAACCGCGTTGTGCTCCAAATCGGTCACAAGCACGTGGTCGCCACGCTTTAACGAGTGGATAACGATATTCAGCGACTGCGTGCAGCTCGGCTGAAACGAGATGCACTCCGGGCCCGCCGCACCGAAAAAGCTCGCCGCCTTCTGCCGCACATCGTAGACCGCCTGCGCCGTCTGCAAGCTCATTTTAAACCCGCCGCGGCCGGGGTTCGCGCCGAACTGCTCCAGCGCCTGTGCCATTTTGCGGCGCACCGAAAGCGGCTTTGGGTACGTCGTCGCGCTGTTATCGAGATAGATCATTTCTTTTCGCCCCGTTCCGCACGGTAGAACACTTTCACGCCTGCATCCCGCAAAATGCGCTCCGCTTCGTCCGTGCGCTGCGGAACATATACACCATAGCCGCAGCCGCTTTCTCGGGTGCGCGGCAGCCGCTCAATGTAGGCTTTTATCCCTCTTTGAAAAAGCAGATCACGGCTTTTCAGCGCATAGGTCACGCTGCTGACAACAATAAGCCGCTTCCCGCCCGTGTCTCTTTTGTTTTCCATTGCAAGCACCTCCAAGCCTTCAAAACAGTCTCATCAAAACAGAATATGAGACAAGCCGGGAATTGGTGCAAAAAAGAGCCCCGCCGAAGCGAAGCTCTCAAAAATACTGCAAATTTATTTCAGCAGGCACACCGCATGCGCTGCAATACCCTCGCCGCGGCCGGTAAAGCCGAGGCCCTCCTCCGTCGTCGCCTTGATGCTCACGCAATCGAGGTCGAGGTTGCAGGCGGATGCAATGTTGCGGCGCATCTCATCGATGTACGGGCGCAGCTTCGGACGCTGTGCCAAAACCGTCGCATCGATATTTTCAATCCCAAAGCCCTTGCGGCGTACCGCCGCCACCGCCACCGCGAGCAGCTTTAAGCTGTCCGCACCGGCGTACTGCGGGTCATCGTCCGGGAAAAGCACGCCGATGTCCCCGAGCGTCGCCGCGCCGAGCAAAGCATCCGCTATGGCATGCGCAAGCACGTCCGCATCGGAATGCCCCAAAAGCCCCTTTTCATACGGGATATGCACGCCGCCCAAAATGAGCTTTCTGTTTTCTACAAGCTTGTGTACGTCATAACCGTGACCGATCCGCATAGTAACACTCCTTTACTTTTCCGCCGCAAAAGCCTCTGCCACAAGCAGATCCTCCGGCGTTGTGATCTTGATGTTTTTGTAGTCGCCCGGGGTCAAATATACCTTGCCGCCCGCCGCTTCAATGAGCTGGCAATCGTCCGTATATTGCTTTCCGGCGTTTTTTGCAAGGCACAGCGCTTCTTTATACAAAGA
Source organism: Neglectibacter sp. CSJ-5 (assembly GCF_032490475.1). NCBI lineage: Bacteria > Bacillati > Bacillota > Clostridia > Eubacteriales > Oscillospiraceae > Neglectibacter > Neglectibacter sp. CSJ-5. Next base: position 171,106 of record NZ_JAVYJC010000003.1, read on the forward strand.
AAGGCGGAATACCTGCGGCGTCTGAATGGCGCGCAAAGTGCTTCTCTCCGGCGTATCGCACACCGTGCCGTCCGCCGCAGCAACCTTGATGGTGTCTTTCACCGGCACCGCCAGCGTCGCCGCGCCGTATTTTTTCGCGTCCGCGCACACGGTTTCGATTTCCTCCGGCGTGATAAACGGTCGCGCCGCATCGTGCACGGCGATATACTCTGCGTCACCGCAAAGCGCCGCACCGTTTGAAACGGAATCCTGCCGCTCCTTGCCGCCCTCGGTAATCGTGAGCGGCTTTGTGACGAACGCTGACGCTTTTTGGATTGCATCGAAATCGCACGCACGCGCCACAATAACGATCTTTGAGATGCACGCGGCATTCTCAAATGCGCGCAGTGTACGGCTCAAAACCGGCTCGCCGCCGATCTCCATCATCGTTTTCGATGCGCCGCCGCTTTTCATACGTGCAGAGCTGCCCGCCGCTACCAAAATTGCCGCCGTTTTCATCACGTTTCCCACCTTATTTTTCAAGTATTCAAATGCGTTTGCTTAAAATGCGCCTAAAATATAAATACAGTATACCGCGATGTTTACCGCGGGTCAAGGCAAGATAATTTTCTCTTTCGACGTTTTTTATCAAAAAAGCATTGAATTCCCGCCGTCACCTATGTTAGAATAAGCTTGTATGTAAAGATTAAGTAAGAAAAAAGAAAAAAATTTGAAAAGCGAGCGTTTTGCGCACACAAAGGAGCTGCAACCACAAATGGACATTTTCTCCGTTATTACACTCTTTGGCGGACTTGCGTTCTTCCTCTACGGCATGCATTTGCTTTCCTCCAGCCTTGAAAAAATGGTCGGCGGTAAGCTCGAACGTATTTTGCGTTCCATGACCTCGAATCGCTTCAAGGCCCTTTTGCTCGGCATGGGCATCACCATTGCGATCCAGTCCTCCTCTGCTATGACGGTCATGCTGGTCGGCCTCGTCAACTCCGGCATCATGGAGCTTGGGCAAACCATCGGCGTCATCATGGGCTCAAACATCGGTACCACCGTCACTGCGTGGATCTTAAGCCTTTCCGGCATCACGAGCGACAACGTTTTCGTACAGCTTTTAAAGCCGGAGAGCTTTTCGCCCATCGTGGCGCTCATCGGCATCATTCTCATCATGTTCACCAAGAGCAGCAAGAAAAAAGACATCGGCTCCGTATGTGTCGGCTTCGCCATTTTGATGACCGGCATGACCATGATGAGCGGCGCGGTAAAACCGCTTGCGGACTTGCCGCAGTTTAAAGAGGTCTTAACGATTCTCGATAACCCCATCATCGCCATTTTAGTCGGCGCAGGCATCACGGCACTCATTCAGAGCTCCGCTGCTTCGCTCGGCATTCTGCAGTCTCTTGCCATGACGGGCAGCATTTCGTTCAGCATGGCGCTGCCGGTCATTATGGGCCAGAACATCGGCACATGTATCACGGCGCTGCTTTCCTCCATCGGCACCACAAAAAGCGCAAAGCGCGTGACCGCCGTGCATATCTACTTTAACGTGCTCGGCACCGTCATCTGTCTTTCCGGCTTTTATATTGCAAACAGCATTTTCCATTTCACATTCACCGACCAGCCGATCTCCTCGTTTATGATCGCGGTCGTGCATTCCGCATTCAACCTCATCACCACGTTCATTCTGTTGCCCTTCTGCAATCAGCTTGAAAAGCTCGCCGTTATCACCGTGCGTGATAAGCGCCTGAAGCCCGGCAAGCAGGACCCGCACGCGGTTTTGCTCGATGAGCGTCTGCTGCTCTCTCCGTCCTTCGCGATTGCAGAGTGCCGCAATGCCACCACAAAAATGGCAAACCTTGTGCGCGACACCATTTTGGATGCCATCGGTCTGCTCTCGCATTTTGATTCCGCCACAGCAGAAAAAATCGAGAAAAATGAAGAAACCATCGACCAGTACGAAGATAAGCTCGGTTCTTACCTCGTCAAAATTTCCAGTAAAAACCTCTCCACGTCCGACAGCAACGATGTTTCGCAGCTGTTGCATACCATCGGCGATTTCGAGCGTATCGGCGACCACGCGGTGAATCTCCTGCGCGTTGCACGCGAGATTCATGATAAAGATCTGAAATTCTCCGAAAAGGCCCAGCAGGAGCTTGAGGTCTTCACAGGTGCCATCATCGAGATTTTGAACATCACGACAGACGCGTTTGTCGAGAACAACTTACAGCTTTCCTACGAAGTAGAGCCGCTCGAACAGGTCATCGATTCATTGAAAGTTGAACTGAAAAACCGCCATATCCGCCGCTTACAGGAAGGCAAGTGCACCATTGAACTCGGCTTCGTGCTCTCAGACATCCTCAACAATTTCGAGCGCGTTTCCGATCACTGCTCTAACATTGCAGTATGCCTGATCCAGATCAAGGATTCCACCATGGACACACACGGTTACTTAAACGAGATCAAAACCTCCGGCGACCCGCGCTTTACCGGCTATTACAACCGCTTCACAAGCAAGTATACATTACCGGAAAGCCACCACAAAAAGGCCCCGCAGGAAGTACCTGTAAAAAGCTAACAGAGCTATTTAAAGCCGCATAGAATTTTAGCCCTCCGTATTTGTTTGCGGAGGGCTTTTCTCATTTCTTCTGTGCCTCGTATTTACGCTTTGTCGCCATACCGCCGCGGATATGCCGCTGGGCTTTATTCACCGCCAGTACGCTGCTCACCTCTTTGTAAAGCCCCATATCCACGCTGCGCAGCCGCTCGGCAACGTCCTTATGTACGGTGGATTTACTCACGCCAAACTGCTTTGCGGCACGGCGCACAGTAGCTTTGTTCTCTACGATATACTCCCCCAGCATGGCGGCTCTGTCCTCAACATTCTGCTTCATCGTAACACACCCTTGTCTGTGATACTTGTGCTGCATTATATGTTGAGCTTTTCTCTAATTATACCTCTTTTTGTTTTGAAAAAGAATTTAAGCGCTCATCAACACATGGAATCAATTGTTATTGCTCTGCCATGCATTCCGATATTCATTAATCATGAGCCGCTTTTTCCTTGAGATACCCTATGAAACCAGAACCACTTGCCCAGCGAGCAGGTCTCTTTATAAAAAGAAAGACAGCACCTAAAAGGCTCTGTCTTTCTTTTCATTCAAAACACGATTTTTTAAATAAAATGGAAAAAAATTCCTGCAGAACCTGTATTGCAATAATGTTCCGGAGAATCCATGACCGATTTCCAAGAAATCTTTCCAGAAATTAAATTGTTACACAGGCAGATCATATCCAGCATAACCTGCTGACGAATTGGGTTAAAATACTGAGACTCCCCTGCTAAATAATCCTGCTGATGACGCGGATCACAGCCGTTTTCTTGAATTCCATGACCGCCTAACCAAGCAAAATTCTTCAGCTCAGACATGCGAGGGGTTATTTTCATCAGGCTTTCCCGGTACTGCTCTACCGTCTCCATTGCATGTTCTTCAGAGCAAATCAAAAGTACAATATAACCAGATCCAATAGCGTCCCCAGTGAAAATACATTTATGACTACGATCCACAAATACTACCGAATGCGCAGTATGACCGGATAATTCCCACACTTCTACGTCTATGTCTCCTAAATGAATCTTCGTCCCTTCCTCAATAGGAATAAACTCTGTATGAGAATTGTTCGGATAACGGAACGTTGCAGGAAATACATCTGATTCTTCCCTCATCAAGGCAATATCATCTTTATGCAGGTACACACGATCAAAAGAATCCACCCAGTGCATGTGATCACCGTGGGGATGAGTGATAGCCACCTCTACCGGAAGATTGGTGAGAGACGTCACAAGTTCCGCTAAGTTTCCTTCTCCTAAACCTGTGTCGATAAGTAACGCCTTATCCTGACCTTCAATCAAATAGCAAGAGGAAGAAAACCAATCGTCAATACGCCATACTCCGGGTTTCAGCCATATCACCTGAAATTGATGTTTTCGGTTCTGTTCCAAAAGCCATGAAACCACCCCATCTTCCTGGATTGCCTTATTCCATGGATTTTTCTCATACATAGATCTCATTTCCATACATTCCGAACCTGCAGTTAATAGGCTCATGACCAGTTGGTCCACGTTCACTGCCACTTTTCCCTTCCGTATAATCTGTGGTTCTTCTTCTACCAAATAAGCACGAACAGGAACATTTTTCATGGCTCTAACTTCATAGGGATCTCCATAACCTCCAACAGCGCAAATTCCCGCGAACCACTGTGGAAAATGGCTTCCAAGACGCCAGACCCAGTCCGCTGCGGAAAGGGTTCCTGTCAGAGTAATTCTATTTTCGTCCACGTCCTCTCTCTGGCGCAATGAGTAGAGCCAATCTCCTACAATCTGCTCTTCGGTTTGCGGATAGACCACTAAAGCTGCAACGCTTGCTCCATTTGCTTGAGAAAACAGCAAATTAAGATCCCTTTGCGCATCTTCTTCCTTATCCGCCAGGCAAATAATCAATGGCTTTTTTCCAGAACTTGCCCCTTCTTCCCAAAAGCAAGTCATTTTTCCGTTTTCATTCGGAATACTTAGGATTTTCAAACTTAATTCTCCTTTCTACACTTATAATTTGCAATCACGGTCTTACAGCTGTGCCGTCAGTAGTACGAGCCAAAAGCCATCCGGGCTCACGGTAACTGCAAGGATACATAGCCGCCTTTTTCTCATCAATATCTATACCAAAACCGGGCTTATCATTGGCATACAGATAACCATTTCGCACTTGAGGACAACCTGGGAATACCTCTTCTTCCTCTGGGGAAAACCCAGAAAACTCCTGAATTCCGAAATTCGGAATGGCAAGATCCAGATGAAGTTGGGCAACCACTCCCACCGGAGAAAGATCTCCAGGTCCATGCCAAGCAGTGCGTACGCCGAAATTCTCGCACAACGCCGCCAACTTTCGGGCAGGCGTTAGGCCACCTATCTGACTGACGTGAACCCTGATATAGTCGATTAATCGCTTGGAGATTAGCTCGTTCCATTCAATCGGATTATTGAATAACTCACCCATGGCAAGAGGTACTGCTGTCTGATTGCGGAAATGGCTAAACCACCCCATTTGCTCCGGCGAAAGAGCATCTTCCAGAAAGAACAGTTGGTATGGTTCAAGTTTCTTGGCTAACCCTATCGCCTGTGCTGGTGTTAACCGCTCGTGTATATCGTGAAGCAACTCCACTTCATATCCTAACTTGTCGCGAAGATGGCTAAATAGATTAACTACCCCCGCACAGTACTGATTCGGGTCATAGTAAGCACCAGGCTTGCTGTTTTCCGGAGAAATGACTCGTTGTTTTCCCTTTCCCATCTGACCGCCATAAGTTCCCATCTGGCATCGAAGATAACGATATCCATCTTCCATATACCTGCGAACATTTTCTTCCACCTCTTCAGGAGTGGCACCGTCAGTGTGACGATAGACCGACACTGCTTCCCGGCACTTTCCTCCTAGCAGATCATATACCGGCATGCCCGCCATTTTGCCTTTAATATCCCAAAGCGCTTCATCTACACCAGAGATAGCGTTGTTGAGTACAGGACCGTTACGCCAATAGGAACTTCCCATAGCTGTCTGCCAGATATCTTCAATATCATTCACGCAACGTCCCACCAGCAAAGGTTTCATATATTCCTCCACTGCCGTGGCTACAGCCGCCCAACGTTGGGTAAATGTGGCACAGCCTAATCCATAAAGCCCCGGCTCACTGGTCTCCACTTTTACTACTACTAAGTCAATGCCTCGGGGCGCTGTAAGGATTGTTTTAATATTCCGAATTGTGACCATATCAAATAAGCTCCTTTCTTAAACAATTCTCTTAAATACTTCTTCTGCGAACAAGGAATGAGCTTTGCTCCACCCATTGAAATCTTCCTCAGGTAAAACATGTTCCGGCATACCGGGAAGAATCAGACCTCCATCAATTCTCAGAGTAGTGCCAGTAATATAAGAAGCTTTTTCCGAAGCTAAAAAAGCCACAGCTTCTCCGATATCCTCAGGCATACCACAGCGTTCCAATGGAATCTTCTTTCCCAAATCGTCCCAAAAATCTATTTTTCCCTGATTTACCAATTCCTGCTTATCCCGGACTCGAACAGCTCCAGGCGCTACATTATTAACTCTGATCCCGTAAGGTGCCAAATCCAAAGCGATAGACTGGATCGCCCGATTAAGTCCAGCTTTTAACCCTCCGTAAAGAAAATCCCCTGCATAGGCACGTTCACCTCGGGATGATGTGATGTTGATTAGGCTACCTCTCACCTTATTTTTTACCATATAACGCGCTGCTTCTTGCATCATTAGTATGTAATTTTTGAAATCGAGATGAAACAGCAAATCGAAAACTTCTGGCGTCAAGTCAAGGATATTCTCAAATCGGGTCACTCCAGCGTTATTTACGAGCAAATCCAACCCACCCAAAGCTTCAACACTTTTCTTCAATAACTCTACACCAACACCTTCCTTTTCTAAGGAAGCCTGAAAACAGAAGCACTTTCCACCATACGTTTCCTGAAGTTCGTTAGCCAACTTTTGAGCTTCCTCCTGCTTAGTAGCGTAGGAAATGGCTAAGTCATACCCTTCTCTGGCCAAGCAACGGGCAATCCCGTTCCCAATACCTCGGCTAGCTCCTGTTACCACTGCCTTTTTTCGTTCCATTGCAATACCTCCTATCTGTATATGTTACCGCAAGAATTCGTTCCTCCATTTTACGCAGGACACATGAGGAACTTCCACGCAGCACAGCAACTTTCCCAATTGTCCGTTCGTATTTTCTCTAGAAAACACTTCCAACGTCCCCAACTCCTGATTGGCTACTGCTACGTAGCGTCCATCCGGACTAATATGGAAGCTTCGGGGACACCAGCCACCAGTGGAAAATCTCCCCAAAGGATTTAACAAACCATTCTCCTTTTGAATCTCGAATCCTTGCAAACATCCCGGACCACGGACAGAAACATACAAGAACTTTCCATCCGGAGAAACATGAATATCTGCTGCTAATGAACTGTCCGGATCGCCCTTCTCCCTCAGGGAATATTCTCCCACTTGGTTCAATCTGTTATTCTGATACCGGAACACCAAAAGTGAACAATCCAATTCTGTTACCAGATACAGCCATTTTCCGTTTGGATGAAACGCGAAATGCCTCGGTCCCTGTCCCGCTCTTACCTGAAAGTACGGCTGTTCCTCATCAAGCATCAAGCCGATTTTGGCATCCATCACAAACTTGTATAGACGGTCAGTGCCTAGATCTGCTACCAAAAGTCGGGAACCATCCGGCGTAGGCTGCGCGGAATGAATATGGGACTTTTCCTGCCTAAGAGTATTGGAACCATGCCCCGAGAACTCCTTATAAAACATAACTTGTCCCGAAATAGCATTCAACCCCGTGAGTGTTCCTCCAGTATATCCGGAAACATACAAACTGTTCCCGATAATCGCACAGTGGCACAATCCAGCTCCAGGTACTTCCTTATGCCATAAAACGCTTGATTTTTCTTTATTATCCACAGAAAAACAAGCCACACTTGCTCCATCGAGGATTTCTTCCACAACATACAAGCGATCTCCATGTGGCAGTACATAAGAAGGGTTTATTAACTTTCCAAACTGTTTCTTTCGTCGAAGAACCGCCCCATCGAAATTCCAAGAGCACACCCCATCCTCGGAGGGTTCTCCCGTGTATCTTCCGGTATAAAGTTCATACTCCATAAATTCGTCCATCCCTACCTTTGGTCCTTAAAGAAGACAGGAGCCTGCTCATGCGTATAGGGCAGGCTCCTGAATTATCGCTAACTTACTATCCTGTTTTTCTGTTTTTCAGAAAAGAACGCGTTTATTGCTCATTCAATTCATCTAACAGAGGCTGTACCAACTGCATTTTCTCATCCACCCAGTTGCGCCAATTTGTCTCCAAATCTCCTTCTTTCAAAATCAGCTGAGCATACTCTTCAGACAAATCCATGTTGGCCTGAGTCTTAGTACGAGAACTATAAAACTCATAATCATATTCGCGTGGCAACAAAGTGGTTTCATCGGAAAGTTCATCTCGCAACTGATAGAAATGAGAAATGGTATCTCGGGTCTCTTTAGTATAGTTGGGAGTCACAAACTGGAAATCATCACCCAGAATAACGCCACCAAAGAACACATCGGCAGTAGGATATTTGCTTGCCAAAATAGAACCGGCATTACCAGTAATCTCATTCGGAAGAAGGCTGACATATTCACCGTTTTCATCCCGCTTCCAATCTTCCCCTTCAAAACCCATATTGATAATTTCCTGACCTTCCTCCGTGCAGCAAAAATCAAGAATATCCATGGCTCTCTCAAACTCTTCATCGGTAATGGTGGGAGAGAAAATGATGGATCCGTAGAAGTTCATGTCCTCACGATAATAATACTTTCCATCCTCACCTACTAATTGAGCGATATGCAGCGCTTCATCAGGGTTCAGTCCAAGATTCTTCTGAAGTCCGTTTTCCATTCGGCTTTGAATCATATAGCCCATACCGTCATCTAAAACGATGCCTGCGGTGCCTCCGATGTATAACTTTTCTGTACCTTCATATCGAGTCAAGGTGTAGAATTCAGGATCCAACAGTCCGCTGGTATAAAGGTTCTGATATTTCTTTAATCCTTCCAGAGTGCGCTCGTCCGCCGGCGCCCACTGGAACTGTCCACTTTCATCTTTGTAGTAGCCATCGCCGACATTGATGGATTGAGGGAAATATGTGCCGGGATAAATCTTAGGAACATCATATGTACGAATACTGATTGGTACCAGCTGGCTTCCTACATTACCCGGATCCTCTTCCTTGAACTTTGTGGCGATCTCTTCCAGCTCTGATGGGCTATATGTATCTTTGATTTCGACTCCACAAGCTTGCATCCAGTCTTTGCGCATATACAAAAGGGCATGATAACTTAATCTCTTAGAAGGACGGTGATTAGCGAAGATAGTTCTGAACAGTGTGTATGTACCACCCAGTTTTTCTTCCGCTACAGCTGCACCTGGAACGCATTCCTGACTTGCAGCTACGTTAGGCCAACGCTCTTTCCAATCGTCAGGGAAACGGTAAACTGCATCTTGGGCGGCGTAGTCAACCAACTCACCGTAGTTAAATCCCCAGTGGGCCACATCGGGCATGTCTCCGGAATTAATCCAGATACGCAAGCGTTGACTCCAGTCTGAATCATCCATGGTAGCAGCGGTCAAGTCGAAAGTAGTGTTGAATTTATCCTGCCAAAACTGACCCAACGCATCTCCGTCGTAGTTAATCTCATGACCCGTGATGCCCTCTTTAAACCAAGACAGCTCCACATGAGTGTCATATCCGGTCTTTTCTTCTCCTGTAGCAGACGATACCCCTGTACTCTGCTGAGATGAGCTATTCTGACTTGCATTCCCACCACAAGCCGCTGTAGACATCACCATGATAGTTGCTAAAAACGCTGTTATAAACTTTTTGCTTTTTTGCACTTCTTTCATCCTTTCATTTTGATTCTTGATGTATGTCGATCCGTCATTTTTAAATAACTATTAACTATCCTCCTCCTTTTTCTATATCTATCTGGAACAGTTCTATTAAGCTTTCACCGCCCCCACCATCACGCCTTGAGCGAAATGTTTTTGTAGGAAAGGGTACACGCACATAACTGGCAAGATTGTTACGATAACTGCTGCCATTTTCACGCCCATGTTAAAATTCTGCATTTGCTCCATAGCGGCAGCACTGGTTACGTTATTGACAATACTGGACTCCATCACAATGGATCGCAAAACTAACTGTAAGGGTTGCAGATCCGTATTACGAATAAAAATCAAGGCATTGTACCATTCGTTCCATCGATCCACCAAATAGAACAATGTCAAAGTAGCAATAATCGGTTTGGACAAAGGAAGGATAATGTCAAATAGGATTCTCCATTCTCCTGCACCATCCAGACGAGCTGACTCCATCAAAGATTCCGGCAAAGACTGAAAGTAATTCCTCATAATCACAAAATAAAATACATTCACTGTTCCAGCCAGAACCACTGACCAAATAGTGTTAGTCAGTCCCATTTCCTTCATCTGCAAGTACAGAGGAATGATACCCCCATTAAAAAGCATTGTGAAGAGAATTCCGCCGATAATAATCTTTTTTCCTGGATAATTTCCTCGGCTGGTGCCATAAGCCAACATCGTAGTCAAAAGCATGCTTACCGGAACGCCCACCACTACCAATAAAAAGGAAGTGCGAAAACCTACCCAAATGCGGTAATCATTGAGAAGCAATTTGTAGCTTTGCAGCGTAGGCTGCGAAGGAAAGAGCATCAAAGGATTGTCTACGTATTCCTTTTGTGTGGCGAAGGAAATAGAGATGGCATTGACGAACGGAACGATGACCAAAAGCATCCATAAAGTCAACAAAATAAACACCACAACATCCACTGCATCGAACCGTTTTTTATGAATCTGATTCTTTCTTTTCATTAACACTACCTCCTCAACCAAATAAACCGCTTCCGCCCAGTGCTTTTGCACCCCTGTCAGCAGCTACTAAAAATATGCAGTTTATCACAGAACGGAAAAAACTGACAGCTGTTGAGAAACCGAAATCGGGTGTGGAGCCGAATGAAATATTGTAAATGTACATATCTAAGATTTCAGATACATCTTTTACTGCGGGGTTAGAAAGGTTAAAAATCTGATCGAATCCTCCAGACATCATGTTGCCCATCTGTAATACAAACATCACCGAAATAGTTGGGAGAATATTCGGAAGGGTGATACGGAAGATTTTCTGTATTCGAGAAGCTCCGTCCAGATCCGCTGCTTCATACTGGTCCATATCAATTCCCGAAATCGCTGCCATATAGATGATGGCACTCCACCCAGCGGATTTCCAGTTCTCCGTAATATACAGCAACGGCTGGAACAGTTTGGCGTTTCCTGTAAAGTTCACTGTCTCTCCCCCAAAAGACAGGATTAAACTGTTCAACAAACCGTCATAAGAAAGGACATTGATTGCAATACTTGCCACAATAACCCAAGACAAGAAATGCGGGAATGTCAGCACTGTCTGCACAACTTTTTTGTATCGCTTCATTCTCAACTCGTTCATCAGCAGTGCCAATATGATAGGAATAGGAAATTGAAAGATTAATCGTCCAGCATTTATCCATAAAGTCGTCCCAACGGATTTTAAAAAAGATGGATCCCGAAACACGTATTGAAAATTCTCCAATCCGCACCAAGGACTTCCCCAAATCCCCTGCTTCATACTGTATGTTTTAAATGCCAACTGCAAACCAGACATAGGTCCGTAAGAAAAAACAATGAACCATATGATACCCGGTAGCATAATCAGATAGATTGCTTTGTTTTTCCAAATCTCTTGCCAAAGAGACTTTTGCTTTATTGTTTTTTCTTTTTTTTCCACATTCATCCGCCTTTCTGTTTTGGAATATTTGTCAAAAGTTTTTATGGAAATCTCCAAAATCTATGCTTAAATTATATCGAAGAATTTTTCGTTTGCACAGGGACAATCTTTTGCACTTCTCTTACAAAATTAAGATTTTCCTAATTTTTTTCTTCTACGCCGCTTGAAATTGTAACTTTTGTCAACGCCTTTAGTCTTTACTCTATCAATAAATCGCAATTCTGTTACTTTACATTTTTCTATAGATAAGGTATACTTGGCTAAATACTGTTCTTTCGTGCAAAGGAGATATTTTATGACTGGTAAAAAAAGTATTTCTATCAAACATTTTCTGCGAATCAGTCTCGCAGTAATGCTCCTTTTTTTGTTTATTATTTCAGCATTATATTCTCTGTTCATTTACACCTTTTCCAAGGATCAATTTGAAAGCTCTTTTCAGACTTTTTCCGAAAGTATAGAAGCACAACTTGACTCTCAGTTCCGCAACGTTGAGCATAGTGTTACACAACTCTCCTATTTTTCCAACATGCAAGAGATTCTCTTTAGCAAAAAGCCTCTTGTATATCTCAACAACATCTCCGGCTGCAACCAACTTTGGGGTTATTTGAAAACATCCCTGCCCATAATTACTGAAGTCATTATCACCAGCCCCTACGGTCACACCTTTTATTCAGGTACTACTGGAAAATACCGCTATCAGCAATTTGCGAAAAAAATTCTCCAAGACAATAAGAATATGTCCCGTGAACCGTTCTTCCTCACCATCCCTCCCGGAGATGATTCCAATCAACTACCTCAATTGGTCTATTGCTTTCCGGTATATAATACTCTGCTTTCAGGTTACATTTCCGATGAGTACGCATTAGGAATGGCATTAATTGATGTCAATACATTGGTAGGTCTGTCCTCTTCGGAAAAATATGTTGGAGAAATCAAAGCCATCCTTTATCATAATAATATTGTTTATATCAGCAGAGAAGTATCTCAATTAGAAATGTCAGCTTTACATAAAAGAACCCCAGGCAAGTTTCGGATAGGTAACGTTGAATATACCTGCCACACAGTGATGTTGGAAAATATAGACATGTCTATGATTGACATGGTTCCTACTGCTAATCTTTTGCAAAGCAGTGCTCAAATTGGAATTATCGCTACAACGGTTCTTTTAGGTACCTGCGCCTGTCTGATCTTCTCCACATGGCTTATTCAACATTATATCTCTAAACCAATAAACCAGATGATTGCAGATATGCAGGATATTCAAGCTGGAATAAGGAAATCACTAACTCTGCCCAACCTCAGTGACCTTAGGTATTTGGCAGAAAGCATCAATCAAACACTGAACGTACTGGATATTGCCAATCGTCGGCAACTGGAAATGTCCCATACGTTGTATCAAACCACACTGGCTCAAAAGCAAGCGCAGCTAAACGCATATAAAAATCAGATTAGCCCCCATTTCCTTTTCAACACTTTAGAGAGCATGCGGAGTATGGCTCACCATTATCAAGTCCCTATACTTGAAAATATGCTCACCTCTTTATCCAGTCTTTTCCGATACAGCCTTCGGAGCAATCTGGTCGTATCCTTAAAAGAAGAGCTGAATCATGTGCAACACTATTTCAATGTAATGGACATGCGTTCCCCACTGCGCTATGAACTACGAGTAGATATTTCTTCGAAAGCACTATCCCATTCACTTCTTTCTATGATTTTGCAACCTATAGTTGAAAACTCCATCACTCACGGTTTTCAAAGAAAAAGAAAGCCCTGTATTCTTTTCATACAGGGCCAAGTAAACGAGGAAAGCGGTATTCTTCTTCTTAAAATTGCAGATAACGGAATAGGAATTCCTTTGGAAAAAATCCAAGAAATAGAACAACGTTACTCTCAGGAAGGAGAAGCTCTCCATAACGACCACATCGGTCTTGATAATGTACTCCGCCGTTTGCATTTATTCTATGGAAAAGATTTTCGGTTTTCTTTACGCTCTCAAGAAAATCATTACACCGTCATTACTCTTTATATTCCTAATTTTCCTTCTGAGCCATCCCAATAGGCTTCTGGAGTTTGTCCAATATATCTCTTAAATAGCTTCCCAAAATAGCTGTAATTCTCAAATCCTACCTCTTCCGCGATTTCTTGAAGCTTTTTTTCACTGTTTCGAATGAGATAAGTTCCATAATGAACGCGCACATGTTGAACAAAATGGATAACCGACATACCGGTCCCCTTTTTAAACAGTGTACAAAAATATGGTTCGGAAAAATGATACTTCTCCGCCACTGATTTAAGAGAGATCTCTTCATTCATATTTTTGCAAAGATAAAACTGAATCTCTCCTACCTTTTCACTGCCGGAATAAGAAAATCCCGCCCACAATGCGTACCAAGCTTCTTGTAGCATTTGAGGTAAAGAATTTACTCCACTTTTGTGCTCCCGACTGACTCCCCACTTTTGATTATCCTCTTGAGGCAAGTTGAGTCTGGACATATGGGATTTTGCAGATACTCTCAGATATGCACCCCCGGTGTCTTTGACAACAAAAGGAATCCACTTTTCTTCTCTCAATACTTCCGGCTCTTCGCATGGACGAGAGCAAATGTACAAAACCATTGTTTGGTAGTTTTTCAGCTGGTCCTGAAGCGATCCCGCCTTACGCAAGATTTCTTCTGCGCAATCGTTCCATTCCACACTGACGAGATCATTTCTCTTCTCCAAATGAAGTGACAAAACTTTAGTAACACTATGGATATCTTCCGCGTTATAGGGCTTTAAAATGTATTCCCACACATGCAGGCGAATTCCTTTTTGTGCTGCCTCAAAATCTTCATATGAGCTTATAAGCACAAACTCACAGTTAAGCCCCTTTACGCGAGACATCTCAATGAGATCCAATCCGGAAAGTCCAGGCATTCGAATGTCCGTAAACACTACATCAGGTTCTTTTTTGCACAGGAATTCAAAAGCCTCGTCCGGATCCGTAAACTGGCCTATAATAGAAAAACCTTCGTTGTTCCAATCAATGATTTCTGCCAGCCCTTGCAATGCCCACGGCTCATCATCAACGATTACAACAGTATACATAAGTGTTCATCCTTTCCTGACATTCTAAAAATGACCTATAAAAAAGCAGAGCATCAGAAGCCACTCCTGATGCTCTGTCTTTCTTTCCTAATTATCGGGACTCCTGCATATCAATTAGAATGGATTCCTTTTTGCGTGTGCCGTACCATTAAACAGAATATCATCAGAGAGTTCCACCACCATATGCAAGTCGCTGGGAGATTCGACTTGTTTGCCTAAAACCACTACGTTGTCAAAATAGATATTTCGGGGGCGACTCATTTCCGTATGCATCTCAAACCCGCGAATAATAGAAACAGGGAAATTACCATTCAGAATTTCCACGTTACGGAAATATATATTTTCGACACTTCCGCGTTTTCGATCCAATGAGTACTTGGAATCCAATACCTTGATGTCGACAAACTTTTCCTGAGCATCTTCAACGCGGATATCTTCATACACAATGTCATGAATGTGAGCGCGATCTGCATTGTGGATGGTCAGCACGCCGCCAGACTGATTACCCTCATACTCGCAATGAACGATGTCCAGATCTCGGAATGTGATGTCGCTAATCTCATCGCAGCGCACTTCATATCCGATTTCCACGGCGTTACCGGGTTCTGCATTCCACAAAACGCAGTGTTCTACCAGAATATTCTTCACATCCCTATTGGCAGCAGGGTCAGGATAACTTGCAGCTTTGATGCACACGCAGTCATCCGAAGCGCGAATAAAGGAATTACGCATGGTTACGTCTTCGCAGCCTACAATATCGATGCCGTCACCCGTGCAAACTCGAGACATGATGTTTACATCCTCAATCTCCACATTCCGGCAAGCGCCAGGAACCAGGTGCCACGAACCACCGTCCACCATGGTGATGCCCTGAATCTTCACATCATCGCAAAACACCATCCGAATCATTGGTCTGCCGCCACCGTTTTCTTCTTTCGGATGCCATACACAACCATTCAGAATGCCGTTTCCTAAAATTCTCATGCCGTGGGCGAAAAGAGCATTCACACAACCACAGACAACACTGCCCTCTTCCAAGAAAACCGTTTCTTCCGCTTTGACCTCTAACGTGCCAACATTGTAGACTTTCCCACTCTCAAAAAGATGATCCACTTTTTCAGGCTTCGGGACACGCTTTGTGCACAAGATAAAGAGCGGTGTCTTCAAATTGCCATCTAACTCCAAGGTGACCTTACTGGGCTTTTCCAGCTGGAAGCTCAACTCTCGGCCGGAAATCTGCGCCTGAACATTGGTCTTGGCCGGACGGAAAACCGCCTTTTGGAAATCTTTGGATACTTTTACCTGAAAACTTAGCGGAGAATCGTCGTCCACAACCGGAATTACGTAATCAAAACTATCCGTGTGGTAAACCGTCAGCTCCTTTTCGCCGCAAAGCACAGTGTACAAAGGAGATTTTTCCAGTTCCTCAACTTTATACAACGGCTCCGTAATTCTTGCAGGATTGGGATTGTAACGCACAGCCACTTTTACTCCTCCTTAAAATAATGGTTTTTCCTTTATGGAAGTGATTATAGAATATCATGTCTGAAGAATATTGAAAACAAACAATTTTTTCTTTTATTCCCACAAAATTAAGCTTTTGATAAATTTTATTAGTGAAAACATAAAGAATCAGCTGTATTTATGCCGGAATTACATTATTCACGATGAGAAACTGTAAAAGCATCATGTGGCAGTCGGTATACAGGAGCTTCAGCATAAGTTTAGGCTACAATATCTTGCGCCGCAAACTCGGAGCCAACTGTACCGTTTTATCGATATAAAGAGCCGCTTACAATAAGGAGGTAATCGAGAAAATCCACTGCCTCCGTACCGCAGATATTTCATTCATATTATATCAATTTTTCAAACACTTGTCGAGTATATTTTATCTTATTTCCCAATTTCACTTCATTGCCATACTCTATTAAAGGTTTTATAGTATAGCAAGACCCCCGATCTGCATTGCTGCAAATCGGGGGTCTCTTTATTTCAGCGGTTTACGCCGCTTTTGTATGGTTCAGTACAGGCGGAAAATTCCTTGCGGAATTATTCCTCCTCAGAAGCCATGTGTGCGAACTTCTCGTACTTCTCTTCTGCGTACTTCTCAGCCTTCTCGAAGAGCTGCTCGGCTCTCTGCGGGAATGCACGGGTAAGGCTGTTGTAACGAACCTCGCCCATGATGAAGTCACGGTAAGAAGCAGACGGCTTCTTGCTGTCGAGCTGGAACGGGTTCTCACCGTTGTCAGCACGGCGCGGATCGAAGCGGAAGGTATGCCAGTAGCCTGCTGCAACTGCCTTCTTCTCTTCGTTCATGGAAACGCCCATGCCGCCCTTGATACCGTGGTTGATGCACGGTGCGTAAGCGATAACGATGGACGGGCCATGATAGCTCTCAGCCTCATGCATAGCCTTCAGGCACTGGTTCATGTCGGCGCCCATAGCGACCTGCGCAACATAAACATAGCCGTAGCTCATCATGATGGAAGCCAGATCCTTTTTCTTCACAGACTTACCTGCAGCCGCGAACTGTGCAACAGAACCGACCGGGGTAGACTTGGAAGCCTGTCCGCCTGTGTTGGAGTAAACCTCGGTATCGAAGACCAGAATGTTGATGTCTTCACCGGAAGCCAGAGCGTGGTCAACGCCACCGAAGCCGATGTCGTATGCCCAGCCGTCGCCGCCGAAGATCCACATGGACTTCTTAGCGAGATAATCCTTATCCTTCAGAATCTCGGCTGCCTTCTCGGAGGAGGAAGCCTCAAGAGCCGTGATGTAAGCCTCAGCTGCCGGACCGTTTTCAGCGCGGTCAGCCATGGTCTCAACCCACTTCTCAGCTGCTGCCTTCAGCTCTTCGCTTGCGCCTTCTTCTGCAACGAGCTCATTCGTGAGCTGCTCCAGACGGCCGCGAATTGCGTTCTGTGCAAGCGTCATGCCAAGGCCGAACTCAGCGTTGTCTTCAAACAGGGAGTTCTGCCATGCCGGGCCGTGACCCTGCTTGTTGACGGTGTACGGCGTTGCCGGTGCGGAACCGCCCCAGATGGAGGAGCAGCCGGTAGCATTTGCAATGTACATCTTGTCGCCGAACAGCTGGGTAACGAGCTTAGCGTACGGAGTTTCACCGCAGCCGCCGCATGCGCCGGAGAACTCGAGGAGCGGCTGCTTGAACTGGCTGCCCTTGACCGTGGTGTCCTTGAACTTAGCAAGAACTTCCGGCTTCGGATCCAGCTTAACGCCGTAATCGAATACTTCCTGACCCGGGCGCTCGTTGTCGATCGGGGACATTGCGAGAGCCTTGTTGCCCTTCATGCCCGGGCAAACCTGTACGCAAGAGCCGCAGCCCGTGCAGTCCAGGGTGGAAATCGTCATGACAAAGTTCATGCCCGGCATACCGGTCATGGCCTTGCTCTTCACAGCAGCCGGAGCCGCCGCGAGCTCTGCATCTGTCATCGGCACCGGACGGATAACCGCGTGCGGGCAGACCATAGAGCAGAAGTTGCACTGGATGCAGTTTTCCGGGATCCAGGTCGGAACGTCAACTGCAACGCCGCGCTTCTCGTAAGCAGCGGTGCCCTGCGGGGAGGTGCCGTCTGCATACTTTTCAAAGGTGGAAACCGGCAGATCCTTACCGTGGAAGGTGTTAACCGGGATAACCACGTTGTTTACATAGTCCACGAGCTCCGGACGGTCGCCGGTTGCAACGTGCTTCATGGAATCGTCCACAGCGTCCTTCCAGGAAGCCGGAACATCAATCTTCACGTAGCCGTTAGCGCCGCGTTCAATAGCGTCATGGTTCATCTTAACGATGGCGTCACCCTTCTTGGAGTAGGACTTCGTAGCCGCATCCTTCATGTAGCGGATTGCGTCTTCCTCCGGGATAATCTTCGCGATGGAGAAGAATGCGGACTGGAGAACCGTGTTGATTCTGGTGCCGAGGCCGATCTCCTTGCCGATCTTGAAGCCGTCGATCGTGTAGAAGTTGATATCGTTATCAGCAATGTATTTCTTAACCTTGCCCGGGAGCTTCTCGTCAAGCTCTTCCGGCGTCCACTGGCAGTTCAGCAGGAAGCTGCCGCCCTTCTTCAGGTCTTCAACCATGTCATAGGTGCCGAGGTAAGCCGGGTTGTGACATGCAACGAAGTCAGCCTGAGAGATGTAATAGGTGGACTTGATCGGCGTATGACCGAAACGCAGGTGGGACATCGTCAGACCGCCGGACTTCTTGGAGTCGTAGTCAAAGTAACCCTGTGCGTACATATCGGTGTGGTCGCCGATGATCTTGATGGAGTTCTTGTTTGCGCCGACGGTACCGTCAGAACCGAGGCCCCAGAACTTGCAGGATTTCGTGCCTGCCGGTGCGGTATCCGGGTGCTCGTTTGCTTCGAGGGACAGGTGCGTAACATCGTCCACGATGCCGATGGTGAACTTCTTCTTCGCATCGTCGCCCTTTTCCATGTTGCGGTAAACAGCGATGATGTCAGCCGGCTTCGTATCCTTGGAGCCGAGGCCGTAACGACCGGTGAGAACCTTAGCACAGCCGAACTGCGTGCCGTTGATAGCAGCCAGAACGTCAAGGTACAGCGGCTCGCCGATGGAGCCCGGCTCCTTCGTTCTGTCGAGCACGGAGATCGTCTTAACGGTTTCCGGAAGCACGTCAAGCAGGTACTTTGCAACGAACGGTCTGTAAAGGTGGACCTTAACAAGGCCAACCTTCTCGCCGGCTGCTACGAGGTAATCGATCACTTCTTCGATGGTCTCACAGACAGAGCCCATAGCGATGATGACCTTCTCCGCATCCGGAGCGCCATAGTAGTTGAAGGGCTTGTAATCGGTGCCGATCTTCTCGTTGACCTTGTTCATGTAATCGACAACGGTCTCCGGAATCGCATCGTAGTACTTGTTGCAAGCCTCACGAGCCTGGAAGAAGATATCGCCGTTCTGTGCCTGGCCGCGGAGAACCGGGTGCTCAGGATTCAGAGCGTGTCTTCTGAACTCGTTTACAGCATCCCAATCGAGCATCTCGCCGAGATCCTTGTAGTCCCATACTTCGATCTTCTGAATCTCATGAGAGGTACGGAAGCCGTCGAAGAAGTGCAGGAACGGAACCTTGCCGTGGATAGCGGAAAGGTGAGCCACAGCACCGAGGTCCATAACTTCCTGCGGGCTGTTGGAGCACAGCATTGCATAACCGGTCTGGCGGCATGCATAGACGTCGGAATGGTCACCGAAGATGTTCAGAGCGTGGGTAGCAACGCAGCGAGCAGAAACGTGGATAACGCTCGGCAGCAGCTCGCCGGCCATCTTGTACATGTTCGGGATCATCAGGAGCAGGCCCTGAGAAGCGGTGTAGGTGGTGGTAAGAGCACCAGCCGCCAGAGAACCGTGAACTGCACCAGCAGCACCGGCCTCAGACTGCATCTCCGTTACGCGTACTTCACGGCCGAAAAGATTCTTTCTGCCGGCAGCAGCATACTTATCGGTCTCATCAGCCATAACGGAAGACGGCGTGATCGGATAGATCGCAGCAACGTCGGTAAACGCATAAGAAACATGCGCGGCGGCGTTGTTGCCATCCATGGTCTTCATTTTTCTTGCCATTTAACTAATTCCTCCTTTAAGGATTATCAATGGATTTACCTGACGGCGCAGTACCCCGTTCACCGCCCTGCCGTTTGCAGAACTCTCCCGTAAGCACCTGTCGTCGTTCAAAACAAATTTTATCATTTTTTCGCCTATATGTAAAGGAAAAAACGAGGATTTTTTGAAATTTCTTCTGAATTAACAGAGATTTTCGGCATTTTTTATTTTTCTCCGCTTCGCCTTTCGCCCTTTTCGTCGTTCTCCCTCCGCTTTGTCCGGGATTCGGCGCGCCTCCGGCATAAAATATTGACAACAGCGTTTTTTTGCGGTAAAATTTTAATAATTATATATCGGTGAGCAGTTAGTTTTAGCTAAACATCACGTGACGCTTTTGAAAAGAAAACTCGCTTTTTCATATTGCGTTTTTCTTTGACTTTTGCGGAAAGCGACTTAGGGCGCTTCCCTAAGAACTCGCAAGCTTTATTCTCCCGTCTTCACGAAAGCACATTCAAAACCATTTCACTGCTCCCAAACTTTCAGAAAGGATGCTTTTTTCACTATGAACGACGACCCTTACGGCAATTTACTGCCGTCCTCGTCCGTCTTACCCCTCCCCCTCGCCCTGTTGCTGTTTCTGCTCTTTTTCGTGCTTGGCGCGCTTTTCGCCATGTGCGAATCCGCCGCGGAAACGGCTAACGAATCCCGCATCAAAAAAGATGCGGAGTCCGGCGAACCGCGCGCCAAAAAGCTGCTCGAGTATCTCGAACGCAGCGCAGGCATCATTTCGCCCCTGCAATCGGGCATGATGCTTATGGGCTTCTTTGCTCTCGCGGTTGCGGTCACCGGCTTTGCGCCGCGCCTTTACAACGTATTCATCCGCGCCGCGCTCCCCACGGCTGCCGCTGCCGTGCTTTCGGCACTGCTTTGCACATTGCTGTGCGCAGGTCTTTATCTAACGGCAGCAGACCTCGCTCCGAAAAAATTCGTAGCGCACAAGGCTGCACACGGCATGCAGCATACATACAAACTCTGCCCCATGCTGTGCGCCCTCAGCGCCGTCATGCATCCGTTTGTCCTCTTGTGCAACCTCATTTCGGATGGTCTCATGCGTCTTTTGGGCAACGACCCCAAAGCGCTTGATGAAACCGTCACCGAAGAAGAAATCCTCCACATGGTCGGCGAAGGCGAGGAAAAAGGCGTTATCGAAGAAAATGAGCGCGACATGATCACGAACATTTTCGATTTCAACGACACCACCGTCACCGAGATCATGACACACCGTACGGACATCTGCGCCATCGATGAGGAGAGCACCATTGCACAAGCCGCCGTACTTGCGGTGGAAAACGGCTTCTCCCGTCTCCCTGTCTACCGCGAAGACATCGATACCATCGTCGGCATCTGCTATGTTAAGGATTTTCTGCCCTACGTCAACCAGCCTGTACCGGATTTCATCCATTTAAAAGACATGGTTCGCCCGGCGTATTTCATTCCGGAAACGAAAAAGTGCAGCCAACTCTTTAAAGAGCTCAAGGAGCGCCGCCTGCAGATCGCCATCATCGTCGATGAATACGGCGGCACGGCGGGTCTCGTCACACTCGAAGACCTCATGGAGTCCATTTTCGGCAACATTCAGGACGAGTATGACAACGAGCAGGAAGAGATCTTCCGTGTCAGCGAAAACGAATTCACCGTGGACGGCACCACCTCCATCGACGAGATTTCCGACCTTACCGACACTGAGCTGCCGGAGGGCGATTACGATACCATCGCCGGCCTTGTCACCGACCTTTTAGGCCGCATTCCGAAAGAAAACGAGCACCCCAGCGTACAGGTCTGTGGGCTCACCATCACCGTACTTGAAATTGAAGACCAGCGTCTTTCCCGCCTGCTGATCGTGAAAAATGGCCCCCGGAGAACCCCCGAAGAAGAAACACACGAAGACTGATGTTTTTTGAAAGGAGCGTCCCTATGACATTTTCCGAAGCATTCTACGGCACGTACAAACTCGACAAAAAAGACGGCAAGCCGCACTTAAAGGAGCGTATTTTCGCCCCGGTAGACGGCTTTTGGAGCGGCGTCATGATCTTTGGCGGTGTGGTCGGCACGATCATTCTGCTCTTGACCTTTGCCGCACATGTGCAGGTCGCCCTCGGCACCTTCGCGCACCCGGCCGAAAACGGCGCGCTCACGCCCGATGCACAGTATACGCTGTGGGGCGTGCTCGTCGCGTTCATCTTTGCGTTTTTCGTGCTCGCCATTCCGCGCTGGTTCCTTTGCCGCGGCACTATGCAGTTCAGCTTCATCGGCGCATTTCTCATCCTGCTCGCGGCGCAGCTCATCTCCGCGTTCAGCCTGAATAACACGACACCCGATGTCGGCAATGTGCTGTGGGTCATCGTAACGGGCCTTCTGCTCGTGTTCCTCATCACATGCGCCGTGTGCACCGTTTCGGCGGGCCTAACCGCGCTCGTGAACTACTTCATCGCGAAGTACCGCATGGCGCACGCAAAGCCTGTCACCACATAAACGCACGATGACCATAACCTGACTTTTTCACAGATCGGCGAATATAGAAAGCCGTGCTGTCGCCCTAATAGGGGGGGGTAACAGCACGGCTTATTTTTTCAGTTCTCAAACCTTTTCTTCATATCCCAACAGACGCCAAGAAAATCTCATAGGCATCGTTAAAAGAGTCATACGGCGTAGGGTTGCCGCCGTTTGTGCTCTTGCACTGGTTGTCGGAGTATTCCTCGCCCACAGCCAAAAGCTCGCCGGGGTAAAGCTCCACGCCCGCTTCCCGCGCCAGCGCGCAAAATGAGAGAATCGGCTCCTTGTTTTCGCGCGTTTTAAGCAGAGCTTTGCGCAAAGTCTCGTCCTTTTTTGCAAGCTCCGTCAACCTTTCGAGCTTTTCAAATGTGTTCATAAACGCCCCTCGCTTCACCAAATGGATAAATTCAGTTTAGCAAAGTTCGGGGTCGTTGTCAAACGCTGTTTTCAGGCAAGCGGAAAACCGCTCCGTCTCCGCCCGCACAGCGTCTTTCGTGCACAAGTTTTCCGCGACCATCGCGTCTCCCACAGCACAGAAATAGCGGTATAAGCTCTCGGTCATCGAAGCCTCGCGGCTCATTGCGTGTCGGCGCATAATGGCCTTATCCGCCTGCACAAAATACCAAAAGGACTCCGGCACGCCGCTTTCCCTCTCACAGCAGACAGGTCGCCACACTTCCGCCGTGTCTTTTCTGCCCGTCAGTGCGTTTAAAAACGACGCTTCCGCCTCTGTGATTGTCTTGCGCGCCGAAACACGCGCCGCAAACGAAGCCGTGTCCTTTAAAAGCTGTTTTCGCAGGTCACACCCCGGCTTTTCATCGCCGTCGAGCAGCCTTTCTTCAATGAGATCACAGCAGTTATATAGCTGCTTTAATATCTCCTTTGCGTTCAAAATCATAATTACTCTCCCCGCCTATCAAGCGCTTTACCTTGCATTTTTACATTATAGTCTATTTAACGACCATAGTCAAGAACAGAACGATTGCATAAGATAAAGGTACATAGATATTTTATGCAGGGAAAGCGAGGGAAAGCTATGGTCGTGTACACGCCCTTTTGGAACACGCTGCGCAGCTCGGGAGAATCCACCTATACGCTCATCAAAAATCATCACATCTCCAGCTCCACCATCGATAAGCTGCGTCATAATAAGCCGCTTAACACCACCACAATCAACGACCTCTGCCGCATCTTAAGCTGCAAAGTGGAAGACATCCTCCTCTACATCCCCAGCGACGACGACCAGATCTTATAAAGCAAACCCCGGGTATACCAAGCCATAAGAACAGTCCATATATCCCGGGATCCTATTTTACGCAAAAATGCTCCCGATCATGCGACCGGGAGCATCTTTTATGCTTTAATATGCGATTTTCAGAAGCAACTCTTACTTGGAAGCCTCTTCAACAGCAACAGCGCAAGCAACGGTTGCACCGACCATCGGGTTGTTGCCCATGCCGATGAGACCCATCATCTCAACGTGTGCCGGAACAGAGGAGGAACCTGCGAACTGTGCATCGGAGTGCATACGGCCCATGGTATCGGTCATGCCGTAAGAGGAAGGACCGGCAGCCATGTTATCCGGATGCAGCGTACGGCCTGTGCCGCCGCCGGAAGCAACGGAGAAGTACTTCACGCCGTTCTCATTGCACCACTTCTTGTAGGTACCTGCAACCGGGTGCTGGAATCTGGTCGGGTTCGTGGAGTTACCGGTGATGGAAACGCCGACGTTCTCGAGCTTCATGATTGCAACGCCTTCCGGAACGTTATCTGCGCCGTAGCACTTAACATCCGCACGCGGGCCGTTGGAATAAGCCTTTTCGCTGACAACCTTAACTTCTTCTGCGTACGGATCGAACTCGGTCTCAACATACGTAAAGCCGTTGATTCTGGAGATGATGAACGCAGCGTCCTTGCCGAGACCGTTGAGGATAACGCGCAGCGGCTTCGTTCTGACCTTGTTCGCGTTCAGAGCGATCTTGATAGCACCCTCAGCAGCCGCGAAGGACTCGTGGCCGGCGAGGAATGCGAAGCACTCGGTCTCCTCGGAAAGGAGCATTTTGCCCAGATTGCCGTGGCCGAGGCCGACCTTACGGTTTTCAGCAACAGAGCCCGGGATGCAGAATGCCTGCAGGCCGATGCCGATAGCGGCAGCAGCGTCAGCAGCCTTCGTGCAGCCCATCTTGATAGCAATCGCGCAGCCTACGGTGTAAGCCCACTTTGCGTTCTCAAAGCAGATCGGCTGTGTTTCCTGTACGATGGTGTACGGGTCGATGCCCTTCTCTTCGCAGATGGTCTTGCACTCATCAATGGAATTGATGCCGTATTCTTTCAGGACGGAGAGGATTTTCGCCTCACGTCTCTCATAACCTTCAAATGTAGCCATTTCTCGTGCCCTCCTTATTCCTTGCGCGGGTCGATGTACTTAACGGCCTCATTGAATCTGCCGTATGTACCCATAGACTTCTTGTACGCCTCGTTCGGCTCCATGCCGGCCTTGATGAAGTCGGTCATCTTGCCGAGGGAAACGAACTCGTAGCCGATAACCTGGTCGTCAGCGTCGAGTGCCATTCTGGTGCAGTAGCCTTCGGTCATCTCAAGATAACGAACGCCCTTTGCCTTTGTGCCGTACATGGTACCGACCATGGAGCGTGCGCCCTTACCAAGGTCTTCCATGCCTGCGCCGATAACAAGACCGCCCTCGGAGAAAGCAGACTGGGAACGGCCATAAACGATCTGGAGGAACAGCTCGCGCATAGCGGTGTTAATCGCATCACATACAAGGTCCGTGTTCAGAGCTTCCATAACGGTCTTGCCCGGGAGGATCTCTGCTGCCATTGCAGCGGAGTGCGTCATGCCGGAGCAGCCGACGGTCTCAACGAGCGCTTCCTCAATGATGCCGTCCTTAACGTTCAGGGAGAGCTTGCAAGCGCCCTGCTGCGGTGCACACCAGCCTACACCGTGGGTGTAACCGGAAATGTCCTTAACTTCCTTTGCCTGTACCCACTTGCCCTCTTCCGGGATGGGAGCCGGACCGTGCTTCGGGCCCTTGGCTACAATACACATCTCTTCCACTTCTTTGGAATAATTCATAAGTGGTACTCCTTTCGGTTCCAGTTTTATTTGGCAGACTTCGCGCAGAAGAGAGCCGCAGCGAAAAAGCGCCGCCCGCATCCCGCAAAAAGCCATTTTACTGATTTTCTTCATTATAGCTTTTTTTCATGCGTTTCGCAAGGGGCAAAACACACATTTCGCGAAAAAAGCGCACAATATACGCAAAAAGGAGCGCCGCAGCGCCCCTTTTGTATCTTATTTCGGTTTGAAATTACTTCCAAAGCGGGTCGGGATATGTGCCGTTTTGCATCATCTCAGCAAGCGCCGCCATCACGACGGGCTTATCGGCCTTATACGTCACGCCGAACCACTTGTCCGCCGATTTTAAAACCGTCACGTCCGCCTTGCCGTCGCGAATCTGGTCATTGACGACAAACGGCAGGAAGTATTCCGCTTTCAGCGGGTTCTTCGGCACATCGTTCTCGAGGAACGAGACGAAATTCTTCTTCAATGCGTCTACAAAGTCCGGCGTAAAGCCCCACAGGTTCATGGAAACGGTCGTGTCCTCATCGAGCGCGTGCCACGTTGCGCCGTCGTCCTCGGTGTAAGCCGGACCGTCCTCGCGCTTTTCAATGTGCGTGCGCTCCACGATGGTATCCAACACACCGTTTTTCTCCACGCATACGCCGCGTGCCACATGGCCGTTTTCGGTCAGCGTGTTTTTCAGATGGTAGCCCACCATCGCCCAATGTGCCTTTTCACCGTCTTCCTTCACGTTCCGGAGGAACGCGCCGATCTTCTTAAACGCCTCGCCGCCGTAGAAATCGTCTGCGTTGATGACGACAAACGGCGCATCAATGTGGTCGCGTGCCGCCAAAACGGCGTGGCCCGTGCCCCACGGCTTCTCGCGGCCTTCCGGCACCGTAAAGCCCTCCGGCAGGTCATCCAACTTCTGGAAAACATACTCGACCTGCACGTACTTCGATACGCGGTCGCCGATGACCTCTTTAAAGTCCTCAAAAAGTTGCTCCTTGATGATGAAGATTACCTTGGAAAAGCCCGCCCGCACGGCATCAAAAACAGAAAAATCCATGATAATCTCGCCGTTTTTGCCAACGGGATCGATCTGCTTCAGGCCGCCGTAACGGCTGCCCATACCGGCCGCCATAACGACTAAAATCGGTTTTTTCATAGCTAAATTGTCCTTTCTCGTCTGCGGCATCACACCGCCATAGGTACAGGTTCGGTCACGCGACCGTCAGGGGTCAGTTTTCATCCTCGTAAATAAATTCGTGGATATGTTGTGCCGCAACATCGGTGTCATACGTCCACATCCAACCGCCGCCCTCGCAATAATCGGAGGCATAGCCCTCCACATCACTCGGGATGGAAAGGCGCTCAATGTCAAAGCCCGTCAGCGCAATCTGCGCCAAACCGATCATCTTATCAAACGTCAAAGAAGTCTCGCAAAGCGGCGCAAGCTGTTGAATGATGCTCGGGTATTCAAGCTTGGAAATAGAACTTGCCTTGCTCAAAAGCGCAGAAAGCACCTCCTGCTGGCGTTCCACACGGCCGTTATCGTCGCCGATGGCACGAATACGCCCGTAAGCCACAGCTTCGTCGCCGTTCAAGAGCACGCCCTCGCCCGCCGAAAGCGGCGCGTATGTAGAAACATCGCCTGCCATTGATTCAGGGGATTCCGCCGCCAACGCATACATATTTTTGTTGATCTCACTAACTTCATCTTCCGTCAAATCAATATTCACGCCGCCGAACGCATCCACAATCTTCGCCATGGCGGAGAAATTCACAGTCACGTAGTCCTGAATATCGAGACCGAAGTTCTGGTTGATCGCACGGATGGCCTGCTCCGGGCCACCGTACATATAGGCATGGTTCAACTTATCATAGCCGGAGTCATACGGGCTGCCGTCGCCCATATACACACGCACATCGCGCATGATGGACGTCAGCTTAACCTTGTGGTGCACGTTATCGATCGACATCACCATAATGGCGTCGCTGCGCCCGGCAAAGGTACCGCCGTCATAATCACGGGCATCCACACCGAACAGCGCAATATTCGTAATGCCCGCTTCCGATTTTGTTTCTTCGGAAATACCGAGCTCCGTCTTGTCTTTCGTGATGGTCGTCGTCTTCAGGTCGCCCAAAAGCACCGTGGAAGCGTAGATCATCACGCCGCCCACCAGCACCAAAATAACGCAGATGAAGCTCAAAAAGACCTTAAGACCCGTCCGTTTTTTCTTTTTTTGATTTTTCTTATACGCCTGCTTTGAGGAGTAACTGGAAATATCCTGAAACTCATCGCGGCGTTGTTTTCTTTTTGCCATAAAAGCCTCCGTCTCGGCCAAAGGCCGGATGTCTTTATCTTATAAATTATATTCCCATAACCTCGTTTCGTCAATTTACTTTTTCTTACGAAAAACGACCAGTTTGCTTAAAATATAATTTGCAAGGATCACAAAAACGTTCGCGACGAGCTTTACAATCTTATCATTCACGTGCAGCAGATCCACACCGATGAACATCATGCCCATTTCCATAAAGCCGGACGCAATACGGCTCGCAAAAAATTTCGCCGCCTCCGTCAAAATCGGCACAAAGCCGTGCGCACGGCTCTCAAACACCCACTTGCGGTTCGTCACATACGCAAAGGTAACTGAAAGCACCCACGAAAGCGCTGTCGATACCATGTACGGGATGTGCAGAAAATCCGTAAAGATCCAGTAAGAAGCGTAGCTCACGACCGTCGTAAGCAAGCCGAACACCACGTACAAAACCGGCTCTTTGTATTTTATAAGCAGTTCTTTGATTTTTCCCATATTTTCTATCCTTTATGTTTCGGGCAAAGCGCCCTCTTCTTTCTTATGATAAATATTCTTCCACGCCGTGCGCCGCCACCGCGCCGTCCGCAGCCGCCGTCACGATTTGCCGCAGCGTCTTTTTACGACAGTCGCCCGCAGCAAACACGCCCGGAACGTTCGTCTTCGTGCTCTCGCCCGCCATAAAATACCCGTTTTCGTCAAGGTCAAGAATATCGCGTACAAAGTCCGTCGCCGGCACATTGCCCACCGCCACAAACACGCCGTTCACCTCAATCTCGCACACCTCGTCCGTCTTTACATTGCGCAGACGCAGCCCGCCGACTTTTCCGTCTTTTTTGAGGATCTCATCCGTCACCGTATCGAAAACGATCTCGATATTCGGCTTATCGAGCTTCTTCTCATAGCTCTTTGAAGCGCGCAGGCGGTCTCTTCTGTGGATGAGATATACCTTTTTGCACATCGCGGAGAGAAAAACCGCATCGCCCGCCGCCGTGTCACCGCCGCCAATGACCGCAACCGTCTTATCTTTATAAAACGCACCGTCGCATGTCGCGCAATAGGAAACGCCCTTGCCGCGCAAAGCGTCTTCGTTCGGCAAGCCGAGCGTCCTCGGTGCCGCACCGGGTGCCAAAACGACGCTTTTCGCGCGGTAAACCGTGCCGTCTTCCGTCTCCAGAATTTTCACATCACCGTCTAACCGCAGTGCCGTCACGTTGCCGTAGGTCTGCTTCGCGCCAAAGCGCTCCGCCTGCTTTTTCATGTTCATCGTCAGCGTAAACCCGTCCACCGCCTCCGGGAAGCCGGGGTAGTTTTCAATTTCATTCGAGGTCACCATTTGACCGCCGGGGATATATTTTTCCAGCACCAGCGTCTCGTAGCCCGCGCGGGCGCAGTACAGTGCCGCCGTAAGCCCCGCAGGGCCGGAACCCACCACGGTTACGTCATAGACCTTTTCCATGTTTTCGCTCATAAGTCACCGCTCCTTTTCCTGGTGAAGTGCAGCTTTTCTGCACACCGTCTTGCGAACATCGTTAGTATAGCACATTCTCCCGAAAAATACAATTCCGTGCGGCGCGAAAGAGTTTTCTACCGCAAAGCGACACGCAGTCGAAAACTCTATCAGAATCAAATACGTGCTCCCGTTCTCCTACTTAAACCAAAAAACACGCAAACCGCGCTCCTTGCACGACATCCCCCTATCGCGCAAAACAAAAGAGGCTCTTTCAGCATCCCGAAAAAGCCTCTCGTTCTTTACTTTTTATTGCACATCTTGTGCGGTGTACGCTCAGCGCACACATCTCATGTTAATTTAAACTGATACTAATACATCGGACTTTCCTCTGCTTGAAACCATCGGTCTCTTTTTATACCTGCACTCTGCATTACTTTCAGAATGTCGTCGGTCTTTCAGAGTTTATCATTTGTGCATTGGACACAACTCCATGTATATTCTCAAAACTGTATTTGATTTTTTCTTTGGCGTTTTCCGCCTGTCCTTACACACGTCCGTACGCTTTGTACAACCCATGTATAATTCTATATGTTAATTTCGACCTACTTATCTTTGCTGTACCACGAAAACCTTTTGGGACTCGCTTTTGCGATCCCGCGCTTTCATAAAGCTTGAAACACTCGTGTGCAAATATTCAGTCTACTTCAGGGATCCGAGGCGCAACGCACCACGGATCTTCTGCTGCTGAGGTTCAGTAGCCATTGGCCTCACCCGCTTTCTTTCAATAGATTTGCCTTTGCGGCTCATGCAGCTTTGCCTCTTTTCACGTTTTGCCTGTTTCCACATGTTCAAAACGTACGGCTGCTTCTTTATTTATGTTCCCGTTTCTCCGCTTCGGCTTTTTGTCCCTTTGTACCGGCACATTCGTAAAAGCCTACTTATCTCTTTCATCACATTTCCCGGAAGCCGAAGAACATTTGAAGCTCCGCCTTTGCAAATACTGCCTCAAGAGTTTCCTCCGCGCCTTTCTCTCTCCCCTTCGGAATACTTTCCGCGCACTGAACCGCTTCGATCTTTTACCGAGACTTTTTTGAGCCTCCACCAAGAAAACCTCTTACGGTTTTCCCGATCTACTTTGCGTTCTGGAGTTCTTTCTCTTTTCACCTATATATTAGCACCATCCGTCTACTTTGTCAACAGTTTTTTTGAAGATTTTATTTTTTATTTGTATATTCTATTTTCGCAAAATGAAGCTTGACATTCTTCCGCATTCACGATACAATTATTCTTGCAGGTAAAAGCAACGGGCTTATTTTCCACAGCTTTTCTGCTCCGCCGCATAAATTACAAAACGGCGAATATACTGAGAAAGAAGGCTTTTCCCATGAGTATAGACAACAACCAGGAATACGAAGCAGAGCTCATCACCCTCATCGACGATGAAGGCACGGAGCACGAATTTGAGATCATCGACGAACTCGAGAACGATGACGGCTACTTTATGGCACTTGTCCCCACTCTGCGCGACGCCCAAAGCGAAGTTGCAGACGCAGATGAGTACTACATCTTTGAAGTCGTAGAAGACGAGAACGGCGAAGAGCAGCTTTGCGAGATCGAAGACGACGACCTGCTGGATAAGCTCGCCGAAATTTTTGAGACCCGCTATGCACAGGCTATGGAGGAAGAAGAGGAGTAATCTTCTTTCCCCGTTCAAGATCATGTAAAGACACCTGCCCGATGCGCGGACCGTGCAAAATAACCCTACACTCAACTTTTAGGGAGCTCGGCTCCGCAGGCGGACTGCAGACCTCCCGGCCCGGCTTGACCGGATACCGGAAGAAGGGAGCGCGAAACCTGCGGGAGGGCACCCACCTGCTTATTTCGTAGCAGGTTATTGAGAGCACGTTACGGTCGGGCGGGGTTTTTTATGCCCATTTCAAGGCGGTGAAAACCGCCTTTTTTCATACTTTACACACCTTTTTCTGTGCTTTTCTTTTGGAAACGGTTGTATTTTGCGAATTTTGCCGCATTTGGGTGCGGTAGCAAAGAAGGAGAAGGTCATCATGACCGGAAAACAGTATTTTTCAAGCGGCCTCAAAGACGGCATGCCCATTTGCTTCGGGTACTTTGCCGTTTCGTTCGCGTTTGGCATTCAGGCCGCAGGCATCGGACTTTCGGTGTTTGAAGCCTCCGTGCTCTCCGCCCTAAACGTCACCTCCGCCGGGCAATTCGCAGCACTCGCCATCATCGCATCGGGCGCGTCGCTCATCGAGCTTGCATTCACGCAGCTCATCATCAACCTACGGTATTTTCTCATGTCGTGTGCGCTCTCGCAAAAGCTCTCGCCAAGCCTGCCCCTTGGGCACCGCCTCGGCATCGCCTACGGCATGACGGATGAGATCTTCGCCGTCAGCGTCAGCCAAAGGGAGCCTCTCTCACCGTTTTACAGCTATGGACTCATCGCCGTCGCCATTCCGGGCTGGGTGCTCGGCACGGCACTCGGCGCGGCGGCGGGCAACATTCTGCCGGCCGTTTTGACGAACGCGCTCGGCATCGCAATCTACGGTATGTTCATTGCCATCATCCTGCCGCCTGCAAAGGAGAACCGTGTCGTCGCCGGTGTGGTCGTCCTTTCCATGGTGCTTTCCGCACTGTTTACGTATCTGCCGGTGCTGTGCAACATTTCCTCGGGCTTCCGCATCATTGTCATCACGCTTATCATCGCAGGCGGTGCAGCGCTGCTGTTCCCCATCCCGGATGAGCCCGCAGAGCCGGAAAAGGAGATACCGCATGAGGGTTGAGGTTTTTCTTTACATACTCGTCATGGCGGCCGTTACATATCTTATCCGTATGCTGCCGCTGACGCTCATCCGCCGCAAGATCACGAACCGCACACTGCGCTCGTTTCTCTATTATGTGCCGTACGCCACACTTTCCGCCATGACCTTCCCGGCAATTCTCACTGCCACCGGCAGCGCCATCAGCGCCGCGCTCGGCTTTGCCGCCGCTTTGATTTTAGCATTCCGCGGTAAAAGCCTGCTCACCGTCGCCATTATCGCCAGCGCCACCGTGCTTGTGTGTGAACTCATATTGCCGTATCTGCCGCTGTAAAGCACAGCTTGCAACGTAAAAGTTTCGCCCGCCTTTTTCAATAGGCGGGCGAAACTTTTTACTATCGTTATAGAAAGCCTTGTGTTTATTCTCTCTCAAAATGCTTTGCGACCGTCTGCAAGTACTCGATGATCGGCAAATGCTGCGGACATACACCCTCGCACTGGCCGCACTGAATGCACGCGCTCGCTTTGCCGAAGTGCTTTGCGACGTTCTCGTAATACTCGCTCTGCGGCGTCCAGCCCTCGTCCGGAGAGATTCCCCTGCCGCGCAGCTCCTGCATATCGGCGTTGTACAGCGAGAAATACTTCGGGATTGCAATCTGCATCGGGCAGCCGTCCGTGCAGTACGAACAGCCCGTACACGGAATGTCGATGCTCGCGTTGATGATGTCCGTCGCCTTTTTGATGAGCGCTTTTTCCTCATCGTTCAGCGGCTTAAAATCCTGCATGTACGATGTGTTGTCCAAAAGCTGATCCATATCGCTCATGCCGGAAAGCACGATCTTCACGTTTGGCAGGCTCGCTGCGAAACGAATTGCCCAAGACGGTACGGAGGCTTCCGGATTATAGTCCTTAAACAGCTTTGTCACTTCCTCCGGCACGTTTGCGAGCGTGCCGCCCTTCACCGGCTCCATGACGAATACCGACACGCCGTGCTTTTCGGCAACTTCATAGCATTTTCCGGACTGCACACCGGCGCTTTCCCAGTCGAGGTAGTTGAGCTGTAACTGTACAAACTCAAACTCCGGGTGCGCGGTCAGCACTTCGTCCAACAGCTCCGGGCCGTCGTGGAACGAGAAGCCGATGTGCTTTACAAGGCCCTTTTCCTTCTTGTCGCGGATCCAGCCGAAGCAATCAAACTTATTGTACGTCTCAATGCTGTGGCTGTTGATGTCGTGGATGAGGTAGTAATCAAAATACGTTACGCCCGTCTTTTCCATCTGCTCATTAAAAATGCGGTCGCGGTCTTCAAACGAATTCACGAACGCCGAATGCAGCTTTGTCGTCAGCGTGAAGCTGTCGCGCGGATGGCGGGAAACAAGTGCTTCCTTCACGGCGTTTTCGCTCTTGAATGCGCAGTACATCCACGCCGTATCAAAATACGTGAAGCCGCGCTCGATGAACGTATCCACCATTTTCTTGACCTGCTCAATGTCAATCTTGCCCGGGTCGTTCGGGTCCAGAGACGGCAGACGCATGAGGCCGAAGCCCAATTTCTTTTCAGACATTTTACTCATACTCCTTATGCAAACGATTCAAATGTTTTTGTTGCCTATATTTTACAACTTAAAGTGCACTCTAAGTCAAGCTTTTTCGAAAAAATTATTTTTCTGCACGAAATATTCCTCCCGCAGTAGCGAAAACTGCATGTCATCGCGGATTTCGCTTTCTGACGTACGCACGCAGCGGCGGATACACCCTTCATACACAAACCCCAAGGATCTCAGCAACTTTTCCGAAGCAATATTCCCCGTGAAAACACGCGCTGCTACAACTTCCAGATCTTCTTCGGTGAATAGTTCATGCAGCACAGCCCGCAGTGCTTCTTTCATATAGCCCTGCCGCGTATATTGCTCCCCGAGATAATACGAAAGACATCTCGAGCGCACATCGAACCGAACGCCGTCCTCCTCCGCCGCAATCATACCAAGCAAAGCGCCGTCCTCTTTTCGCTCAATATACCATGTGTTTTCATAATCGATTTCCCTATGAATCAAATGAACCATCTGCTCTTTATCAAGCACTTTCATTACGTTGTTTTTCATTACGAAAGCGCTGTTGCGTATGGCCATGATCTCCGCCGCATCTCTCTCCCGCGGCGTGCGCAGTAAAAGTCTTTCTGTGTGCAGTTCTCTCATATTTTCCCTGCCTTTCTTTGCCGTGTGTACGTATTTCGGATAAAAAACACCCTTTCCTCCATGAACCACGGAAGAAAGGGTGCGAAAATCAATTCAGTCTTTTGCTGCATGATGCAGCGTCAAAACACCTGATTTTTCCAGCGCCTAAGCCGAAATTAGATCTCAGCGAAGTACTTGATGGTTCTGACCATCTGGCTGGTGTAGGAGTTCTCGTTGTCGTACCAAGAAACAACCTGAACCTCATAGAGGTCGTCAGCAATCTTGGAGACCATCGTCTGGGTAGCATCGAACAGGGAACCGAATCTCATGCCGATAACATCGGAAGAAACGATCGGATCGCAGTTGTAGCCGAAGCTCTCAGAGGAAGCTGCCTTCATAGCTGCGTTGATGCCGTCGACGGTTACGTCAGCGCCCTTAACAACAGCGGTGAGGATGGTGGTGGAACCGGTCGGAACCGGAACACGCTGTGCGGAACCGATGAGCTTACCGTTCAGCTCCGGGATAACAAGGCCGATAGCCTTTGCAGCGCCCGTGGAGTTCGGAACGATGTTAGCAGCGCCGGCACGTGCACGGCGGAGGTCACCCTTTCTGTGCGGGCCGTCGAGGATCATCTGGTCGCCGGTGTAAGCGTGGATCGTGCTCATGATGCCGCTCTGGATCGGAGCATAATCGTTCAGTGCCTTCGCCATCGGAGCGAGGCAGTTCGTGGTGCAGGAAGCAGCGGAGATGATGGTGTCATCAGCCGTCAGGGTCTTCTCGTTTACGCTGTAAACGATCGTCGGGAGATCGTTGCCTGCCGGAGCGGAAATAACGACCTTCTTTGCGCCTGCGTCGATGTGAGCCTGGCTCTTAGCCTTAGAGGTGTAGAAGCCGGTGCACTCGAGAACAACGTCAACACCGATCTCGCCCCACGGAAGGTCCTTAGCGTCCTTCTCAGCGTAGATCTTCAGGGTCTTGCCGTCAACTGTGATGGTGTTAGCCTCGTCGTCAGCGGAAACCGTGTGGAGACCTTCGCCGATCTTGCCGCAATAACCGCCCTGTGCGGTGTCATACTTGAGCAGGTGAGCCAGCATGGAGGGTTTCGTCAGATCGTTGATCGCAACGACCTCATAACCCTCAGCGCCGAACATCTGTCTGAACGCCAGACGGCCGATACGGCCGAAACCATTGATTGCAACTTTAACTGCCATGATTGTATACCTCCTGATAATTGTGGATGCATAATTTGCAATTCTATTTTATAGCATTTCGCAGGATTTTACAAGGGCTAACTGCTAAAAATGCAAACTTTTTCCGTAATTTTCAGAAAATTCACGCGTTTCCCGTGTCTTTTAAAGCATTTTCTTCTAAATTGCTCTCCGCTTTCGCAGATGCGCGCTGCCCGCTCACCGTAAACAGCAGGCAAAGGCTGTGGACAGAAAGACACAGCATCGCAAGCTGGATCACATACGGCATCTCCGTCGCATACCCGCGCCCCGCAATGATGAGCACCGTGTTCGAGATCACATACGTCATCCAAAGCACCGCCGCCGGCAGACCGAACACATACGTGCTGCGCAGCGCCTTTTTGCCGCCCGCGCCGGAGAGCAGCTTACCTTCGGAAAGCAGGAACAGCAGCATCATCGCACCGCCACCCACGGTAAAGATATTTTCCTCCGTCGTCGCCACAGCGGAATACGTCATGAACGTCACGATCATATACGAAATGCCCCAAACGGAACCGATGGCCCAAAGCCCGCCCGTGCCGCTCGGGAATCCCTCGCCCGTCAGCCATATAATGGCAAAAATGAGAGAAACGATCGCGAAAAGCAACGTTAAGACCGCAAACGGCAAATGCGTCGTCACGTGCGAAGCCTGCACAAAGTAGGTCGGCTGATTGTTGCGGTATAAGTAAAAGTCCCGCAGAAGCGCTGCCGCACACAAAAACAAAAATACACACATCAGAAGCGCAGAAGCACCCGCCGCCGCATTTCTTTTCGTCTCTATGCGCGCGCAAAGCTTTTTGTCCACACGGCACAAAAGCATGCAGAGAAGCGATACGCCGATCGCCGCACCGCAGTAAATATACGTCAACAGTCCGCTGTCCGTCACAAAGCCCGTGTCATAATCAAAAAAGCAGAGCATCTGCACGCAGCGCAGCGCAGCCGCCGCAAAGATGCCGATTCCTGCCAAAACAAACGCCAATTTCACTTTCTTATTCATATATCATACACCGCCCACACCCTCTGGGCTTTCCTTTCATCGATTCATTCGCCGTCCGAATTTGCGGCACATCGGTTCACTGTGTTTTATTTTAGCACATTCCGCCTAAGATGAAAACACCCCGCAAAAAAGATTTTTAATTTCCTGTTGACAACAAACTTTCAAGTGATTATAATATATGCCAGAGTAAACAATTAAGCGCATGATTGTTCACATAGGAGCAGATTCGATTCTGCTGTACGGCGGGGCCTTCTCCCCGCGAAAACAGATGAAAGGATGGTAACAATGCACGATCACGAAAAAGAGCCCATCGGCCATGCATTGCATGTGCTGGATACCACCATGCGCCGGTATATTGATACGTATTCCCACAAAAAGGAACACGAAAACCTCACCGGCACAAACACATGGGTCATCCAGTTCATCGCCGATCACAAAGACGGGCCCGTGTATTTGCGCGATATTGAGCGCCGCTTCGGCATTACGCGTTCCACCGCCTCCAAAGTGGTGGATATGCTTGTGCGAAACGGTTTTGTGGAGCGCCATACCGGCGAAACGGACGCCCGTCTGCGTCGTCTGACCCTGACGGAAAAGTCAGAGAACCTTTTGGCCGATATCCGCGCCGACCACGAAGCAATGGAAGCCGTTTTAACGAAAGGCTTCACGCAAAATGAAAAAGAAACCATGCTCTCTTATTTACGGCGCGCAAAAATAAATGTAGATGCTGCCTTTGCCGAAAAGCAGCAGAAGAAAGAAAGGAGCGGTGCAGATGGTTAAAAAACTGATGGAAAGCATCCGCGAACAGAAAAAGAATTCCATATTGGCCATGGTCACCATCAGCGGTGAGGTCGTCTTCGAGGTCATCATCCCGCTTTTGATGGCGAATCTCATCGATTACGGCATTGACACGGGCGATATGGGGTACATTGTCAAAATGGGCATTGTCCTGTTGCTCTCCGCACTGGGTCAGCTTTTCTGCGGTGCCATTTCCGGTAAATTCGCAGCCATTGCCTCCAGTGGCTTTGCCCGCAACCTGCGCCACGACATGTTCTACAAGGTGCAGAATTATTCATTCTCAAACATCGATAAGTTTTCCACCGCAAGTATTGTCACGCGTCTGACAACAGACGTTACGAATCTGCAAAACACTTACCAAATGATCATCCGCATGGCGGTACGCAGCCCGCTTATGGCGATCTTCTCGCTTGTCGCGGCATTCGGCATCGACGCCAAGCTCTCGCTTATCTTCCTTGCCATCATCCCGGTGCTCGTTCTCGGCCTGTACTTCATCATGACGAGAACGCACCCGATCTTCGAGCGCGTGTTCAGAACTTATGATAAGCTGAACAGCGTTGTGCAGGAGAACCTGCACGGCATCCGCGTGGTAAAGTCCTTTGTCCGTGAAGATCACGAAAATAAGAAGTTCACCGCCATTTCCGAAAATATCTATAAGGACTTCAAAAAAGCCGAGCAGCAGCTTGCATGGAACGCCCCCTTGATGCAGCTTTGCATGTACGCGGCGGTGCTCCTGCTCTCCTGGTTCGGCGCACGCACCATCGTGGCCTGTGGCGGTGACGCAGCGACCGGCCTTTCTACCGGCGAGCTTCTGAGCCTGCTGTCTTACGCCACGCAAATTCTCATGAGCCTCATGGGCCTCTCTATGATCTTCGTTATGCTCACCATGTCCCGCACCTCCGGCGAGCGTGTCGTTGAGCTGCTCAACGAAACCCCGGACATCACCACCCCCGAAAATGCCGTAAAGAGCGTTTCGGACGGCAGCATCGATTTCGAGCACGTTCAGTTCAGCTATCGTCACGGCACAGAGGGCAAACCCGTGCTTTCCGATATTAACCTGCACATTCCGGCAGGTGCCACGGTCGGCGTCATCGGCGGCACCGGCTCCTCCAAATCGAGTTTCGTACAGCTCATCCCGCGCCTGTACGATGTTGACCTCGGCGCGGTCAAGGTCGGCGGCATCGACGTCCGCAAATACGACCTGGATACCCTCCGCGGCGATGTCGCCATGGTGCTGCAAAAGAACGTCCTGTTCTCCGGCACCATCAAAGACAACCTACGCTGGGGCGATGAAAACGCCACCGACGAGGAAATCCGCCATGCCTGTCAGCTCGCACAGGCCGATGATTTCATTCAAACCTTCCCTAAAGGCTACGATACCTACATTGAGCAGGGCGGCACGAACGTCTCCGGCGGCCAGAAGCAGCGCCTCTGCATCGCGCGTGCGCTGCTAAAAAAGCCGAAGATTCTCATTTTGGACGACTCCACCAGCGCGGTCGATACCCGCACGGATGCGCTTATCCGCGGCGCGTTCGCAAAGGAAATCCCGAACACGACAAAAATCATCATCGCCCAGCGCATCGCCTCCGTACAGGAAGCCGATATGATCCTTGTCTTAGATGACGGCAAGATCGTCAGCTGCGGCACACATGACGAGCTCATGCAAACAAGCCCGATCTACCGCGAAGTTTATGAATCCCAGACGAAAGGAGATCCTGACAATGCCACCGCGTCCTAATGGTCCCAGACTCTCCATGAAAGAAAGCATGAAGCAGCTCGATAAGAAGACCTTATTCCGACTGCTTTCCTATATGAAACCGTACAGGCTGCACCTTGTGTTCGTGTTCATCTGCATTGCGGTGAGCGCTTTCGCAAGCGTCATGTCCTCCCTGTTTTTAAAGTCCCTCATTGATGATTACATCTCCCCGCTCCTGCTCGAATCCAATCCGAACTTCAGCGGTCTTCTGT
Source organism: Neglectibacter sp. CSJ-5 (assembly GCF_032490475.1). NCBI lineage: Bacteria > Bacillati > Bacillota > Clostridia > Eubacteriales > Oscillospiraceae > Neglectibacter > Neglectibacter sp. CSJ-5. The sequence goes on from NZ_JAVYJC010000003.1 coordinate 210,564, forward strand.
ATGCGCTTCTCCAAATGGCAGTCATTTACGTCATCGGCGCGTTCTCCACGCTGTTCTACAACCGTACCATGGCGGTCGTTTCGCAGGGCACGTTAAAGAAAATTCGTGACGAGATGTTCGAGCACATGCAGACGCTGCCCATCAAGTTCTTCGATACGCACACCCACGGCGACATCATGAGCTTCTACACAAACGATACGGACACCCTGCGCCAGATGATTTCCCAGAGCATTCCGCAGACGCTTTCCTCCATCTTCACGGTCGTTTCCGTGTTCTGCTCCATGCTGACGCTCAGCGTTTGGCTTACCCTGTTCCTGGTCGCGTTCCTCTTTGTCATGTTTAAGATCGTCGGCAAGGTCACCGCAAAAAGCGGCAGCTACTTTGTTCGCCAGCAGCAGTCTCTCGGCAATGTGAACGGCTACATTGAAGAAATGATTAACGGCCAGAAGGTTATCAAGGTCTTCTGCCACGAAGATAAAACAAAGGTCGAGTTCGACAAACGAAACGACGACCTCTTCACAAACGCTTCCGAAGCGAATAAGTTTGCCAATATCCTCGGCCCCATCATGAACGCACTCGGCTACTTCCTTTACGTGCTCATCGCCGTGCTTGGCGGCGGTCTCGCACTTGCTGGCGTACCGAACCTGACCCTCACCGGCATGGGTGTCATGACGCTCGGCGGCATCGCGTCGTTCCTGCAGCTCTCCCGCAGCTTCGTTATGCCGATCAGCCAGGTCACGCAGCAGATCTCGTCCATCATCATGGCTATGGCAGGCGCTTCCCGCATCTTCTCTCTGCTCGATGAAGGGAGCGAAAAGGACGAGGGCTACGTCACGCTCGTCAACGCCGAAAAGAAAAACGGCGTGCTCACCGAAACCGATAAGCGCACCGGCCTTTGGGCATGGAAGCACCCGCATAAGGACGGCACTGTCACCTATACGGAGCTTACCGGCCACGTAGAGCTTGAGGACGTAGACTTCGGCTATGCGCCCGATAAGACCGTCCTGCATGACATCACGCTTTACGCAGAGCCCGGCCAGAAGGTCGCGTTTGTCGGCGCAACAGGCGCAGGCAAAACGACCATCACAAACCTCATCAACCGCTTCTATGACATTTCTGACGGCAAGATCCGCTACGACGGCATCAATATCACGAAGATCAAGAAGCCGGATCTCCGCCGTTCCCTCGGCGTGGTTTTGCAGGACGTCAACCTGTTCACCGGCACCGTTATGGAGAATATCCGCTACGGTAAGCTCGATGCCACGGACGAAGAGTGCATCGCCGCCGCAAAGCTCGCAAATGCCGACGGCTTCATTCGTATGCTGCCGCAGGGCTATGACACCGTTCTTTCCGGCGACGGCAGCGGCCTCTCACAGGGCCAGCGCCAGCTCATTTCCATCGCCCGCGCCGCCGTTGCAGACCCGCCCGTCATGATTCTCGACGAAGCGACGTCCTCCATCGATACCCGCACGGAAGCCATCGTGCAGTCCGGCATGGACGCCTTGATGAACGGCCGCACCGTGTTTGTCATCGCGCACCGCCTATCGACGGTCCAGAACTCCGACGTCATCATGGTGCTCGACCACGGCCACATCATCGAACGTGGCAGCCACCGCGATCTCATCGCGCAGAAAGGCACCTACTACCGCCTCTACACCGGCGCATTCGAGCTGGAATAAGTAAAATTCAAAGCGATAAACGAAAACTCCGTTTGCTGATGAGCAAGCGGAGTTTTTTGCTGCGCAAAAACAGCCCCGTTCACGTCGGAACAGGACTGCTTTCTCATTTTATCTTATTTCGTTCTACCGATGTCATGGCGGTAATGTACGCCGTCAAAATGGATTTTCTCCACAGCTGCATACGCCTTTTCAAGCGCTTCATTGAGCGTCGCCGCCGTCGCGGTCACGCCAAGCACGCGGCCGCCGTTCGTCAGCAGCTTGCCGTTTTCAAGCTTCGTGCCGGCATGGTACACCGTCACGCCTTCCGCCTGACCGTTTTCGTCAAGGCCGGTGATTTCCAGTCCCTTCGGGTAAGACTGCGGGTAGCCGCCGCTCGCCATCACGACGCACGCGCACGCTTCCGGGATCCATTCAATCTCAAGCTCGTCGAGCTTCTCGTCGATGACCGCGTTGATGATGTCCACAAAATCAGTCTTGAGGCGCGGCAGCACGACCTGCGTCTCCGGGTCGCCGAAGCGCGCGTTGTACTCAATGACCTTCGGGCCGTCCGGGGTCAGCATCAGGCCGAAGTACAAACAGCCCTTAAACGGTCTGCCCTCTGCCTGCATCGCTTTGACGGTCGGCAGGAAGATGGTTTTCATACACTCGTCCGCAATTTCGTTCGTGTAGTACGGGTTCGGGCTGATGGTACCCATGCCGCCGGTGTTCAGGCCCTTGTCGCCGTCCAGTGCACGCTTGTGGTCTTTAGAGGACACCATCGGGCGCAGCGTCTTGCCGTCCGTAAATGCCAACACGGAAACCTCCGGGCCAGTCAGGAATTCCTCCACAACAACGTTGTTGCCGGAAGCGCCGAACACCTTATCTTCCATAATGGTGTGCACGGCATCCTTCGCCTCGTCAAAGTTTTGCGCGATGATAACACCCTTGCCAAGCGCCAAGCCGTCTGCCTTAATGACAACCGGGAACTTGCCGCGCTTTTCCACGTACTCTACGACCTCTTTCGGGTCGGAGAACACCGCGTAATCCGCCGTCGGAATACCGTATTTCTTCATCAGATTTTTCGAGAACACCTTGCTGCTCTCGATGATGGCCGCGTTCGCGCGCGGGCCGAATGCACGGATGCCCTCTTTTTCGAGCGCATCTACCATACCGGCCGCAAGCGGGTCGTCCGGCGCAACAAACACAAGGTCAACTGCGTTTTTTTTCGCGAAATCCACAACGCCGTCAATGTCCATCGCGTTAATGGCCACGCACTCGGCGTCTGCCGCAATGCCGCCGTTGCCCGGTGCGCACCACAGCTTTTCCGCTTTAGGGCTCTCTTTCAGCTTGCGGATGATCGCATGCTCACGTCCGCCGCTGCCGATAACCAGAATATTCATAAAAGCACCTCGCCTTTCGGATCAATGGTGGAACAGACGGATGCCCGTGAATGCCATGGCGATGCCATACTTGTTACACGTATCGATGACGTTGTCGTCGCGGATAGAGCCGCCCGGCTGCGCAATAAATTCTACGCCGCTCTTGTGTGCGCGCTCAATGTTGTCGCCGAACGGGAAGAACGCGTCGCTGCCCACGGAAACGCCCTTAAACGTCGCAAGCCAAGCCGCTTTCTCCTCGCGGGTGAACACCTCCGGCTTCTCCGTGAAAAACTGCTGCCAAACACCGTCGCGCAGCACGTCATCATGCTCCTCACTGATGTACACGTCAATGGTGTTGTCGCGGTCAGGACGGCGGATGCCCTCCTTAAACGGCAGATTCAGCACCTTTTCGTGCTGACGCAGATACCAGATGTCCGCCTTGTTGCCCGCAAGACGCGTGCAGTGGATGCGGCTCTGCTGGCCGGCGCCGATGCCGATGGCCTGACCGTCCTTCGCATAGCAGACGGAGTTCGACTGCGTGTATTTCAGCGTGATGAGGGAGAGCACTAAGTCAAGCTTTGCGTCCTCCGGAATCTCTTTGTTTTCCGTCACAAGATTCGTCAGCATGTCCGCGTCGATTTTCAGCTCGTTTCTGCCCTGCTCGAACGTGATGCCGAAAACATCCTTATGCTCAATCGGCTCCGGCTTGTAATCCGGGTCGATCTCGACGACATTGTACGTGCCCTTACGCTTTGTCTTTAAAATTGCGAGCGCTTCGTCCGTGTAGCCCGGTGCAATGATGCCGTCGGAAACTTCACGTGCCAACAGCGTTGCGGTTTCCTTATCGCATACGTCGGAAAGCGCTGCCCAGTCGCCGTAGGAGGACATTCTGTCTGCGCCGCGGGCTCTTGCATACGCTGTCGCGATGGGAGAAAGCTCCAGATCGTCCACAAAATAAATCTTTTTCAGCGTGTCGCTCATCGGCTTTGCCACAGCTGCGCCCGCCGGGCTCACGTGCTTAAAGGAAGCCGCCGCCGGCATGCCGGTTGCCGCTTTCAGCTCTTTTACAAGCTGCCAGGAGTTGAACGCATCCAAAAGGTTGATATAGCCCGGTCTGCCGTTCAAAACGCGAATCGGCAGGTCGCGACCGTCGTTCGTAAAAATTTTCGCCGGCTTCTGGTTCGGGTTGCAGCCGTATTTCAGTTCCAATTCTTTCATAGTTTCCCCTCCGAAAAATCACTTATTCTTGTTGACGATGCGGGTCTCCATCTTGCCCGTCTTCAAATTGATGAAGCGCGTGAACAAGGAGACCTTGTTGTCTTCGTTCAGGTTCGTCCACAGGTCATTCGTAAACGTGTCGATGTCGCCCTCAATCTTAACCGGCTTCGGCTCTCCCTCAAAGGACGGGATACGCGGTGTGCCGTCACACTTATACGTGTGGATGAAGTGGCCGAGGCCGTCCACCGGCGTATAGTCGAAGAAAAAGCTCTGCGGCGCGTCCGGGTTGCCCTCGCAGCTCTTCAAAATGGAAAGCTTATAGGTAAAGTCGCCGTCCTTCAGCTTTACAAGGCCGGAAATTCTCGGCGTAAAGTTCGGGGCGTCCGGCTCAAACTTACGGGTCTTCAACGCTTTTTTGAAGCTCTTGCCCGCCTTGAGGTATGTAAACACGGTATCCGTCTGGTCTCCGTTCGTCACAATGGTCTTGTTTGCCAAAACGCGCACCGGCGCATAAATGACAAGGGACGGGTCAGAAAGCTTTGCGGGGTCAAACGCTTCCGTGCGGATGCCGTCGCCCTGCTCCACAAACACGCGGTTGCGGGAGTTCACGCTGCGGCCCATAATGAAATACGCGATGACCGCATGCACGCCGTCCGCGCTTTTGCCGATGACGATGCCGCGGCCCGGGTATGCGTTGCCTGCAAGTTCCTTTTTAATATCCAGAATTTCCATGTATCCGTTTCCTTTCTATGTAAAGGGATAAATTATTCTTTAATCGTAACGATAGAGCCGTTCACGGAAAGCTTACCCGCGCAGAACAAAGACACTGCCTGCGGCAGAATCTTCCACTCCGCCTGCTCCATAATGCGGCGCTGCAGCGTCTCGGGTGTGTCGCCCTGCTCCACCGGCACCGCTTTCTGTAAGATGATCGGGCCGCCGTCGCACACCTCGTTTACAAAGTGTACTGTCGCGCCGGAGACCTTCACGCCGCGTGCCAAAGCCGCCTCGTGCACGTGCAGACCGTAATAGCCCTTGCCGCAGAACGACGGAATGAGCGCCGGGTGCACGTTGATGATCTTATTTTCAAACGCCTTCGTGAACTTCTCGTTCGTAATGGTCATAAAGCCCGCCAGAACAATTAAGTCCGTGTGCTTTTCTTTCAGCAAGTTTTCGAGCGCTTCGCTGTACGCGTCCACGTTTTCATAGTCGCTGCGCGCCAGCACAATGCCCTCAATGCCCGCGTTTTTCGCACGCTCCAAGGCATAAACGCCCGGCTTGCTCGCCACAACCACGGAAATTTTGCCGTTTTCGATTTTACCGGCTTTCTCCGCGTCGATCAGCGCCTGCAAATTCGTTCCGCCGCCGGAAACGAGGACTGCGATGTTCAGCACAGGATGACCCCCTCGTCGCCCTCAACCACTTCACCGATGACAAACGCCTTTTCGCCCGCATCATACAGCGCCTTAATGGCCGCGTCCGCCGTCTCCTTGGAGACCGCCATGCACATGCCGACGCCCATGTTGAACGTGTTGAACATGTCGCGCTCCGGAATGTTGCCCGTCTTCGCGATGAGGTCGAAGATCGGCAGCACCGGCACTGCGGAACGGTCCACCTTAGCGGTGAGGCCCTTTCTCATCATACGCGGAATGTTCTCGTAGAAGCCGCCTCCCGTAATGTGGGAGATTGCCTTCACGTCTGCCGCTTCAATGGCCGCCAGCGCAGGCTTTACATACAGGCGCGTCGGGGTCAGAAGTGCCTCGCCCAACGTGCAGCCGAGTTCTTCGTAATACGTCTCAAGCTTTTCTTTATTCAGACCGAACACCTTTCTCACCAGAGAGAAGCCGTTCGAATGTACGCCGGAGGATGCCACGCCAACAAGCACGTCGCCCGCCTGCATCTTGGAGCCGTCAATGATCTTATCCTTATCTACAATGCCCACCGTGAAGCCCGCGAGGTCATAGTCGTCCTCCGGCATCACGCCCGGGTGCTCTGCGGTCTCGCCGCCGATGAGCGCGCAGCCGGACTGCACGCAGCCCTCCGCAACACCCTTTACGATCTCTGCAATCTTCTCCGGCACGTTCTTGCCGCAGGCGATGTAATCGAGGAAAAAGAGCGGTTTTGCGCCGCAGCATACGACGTCGTTCACGCACATGGCAACGCAGTCAATGCCGATGGTGTCATGCTTATCGAGCAGCATGGCCGCCACGAGCTTCGTGCCCACGCCGTCTGTGCCGGAAACGAGCACAGGCTCTTTCATACCGGTCATATCCGGCTGGAAAAGACCGCCGAAACCGCCGATGCCGGAAACCACGCCCGGAATGCTTGTACGCTTTACATGCTCTTTCATCAGCTCTACGGACTTGTAGCCTGCGGTAACGTCAACGCCCGCTGCCTTGTAGCTATCGCTGTAACTTTTCATTCTTTAACTTCTCTCTTTCTTTAAATTATCTATAAAATGAATTACATGAATTTCTCTGTCCAGTTGCCGTTTCTGAACACCGGGATAACCTCGCCGTCCGGCGTGATGCCGTCAATGTTCATCGTCGCGTCGCCCACCATGAAGTCCACATGGATGACGGAATCGTTCACGCCCTTGTCGTGAATCTCATCAAGCGTATACTTGTCGTAATCCTTGATGACATTCGGGAAGCCCAAGCCAAGCGCAATGTGGCAGGAAGCGTTCTCATCAAACAGCGTGTTGTAAAACAGAATGCCGAGGTTCGAGATGGGAGAGTCGTTCGGGATAAGTGCCAGCTCGCCGATCTGCGCCGCGCCCTCGTCCATCGCGATCATGTGCTCCAAAAGCTCCTGGTTCTTTTCTGCCTTGCAGGAGACCGCGCGGCCGTCCTTAAACGTAATGGAGAAGTTTTCAATCAAATTGCCTTGGTAAGACAGCGGCATCGTAGAAACGACCGTACCCTCTGCCTTGCCCTTCATCGGGGAGGTGAAAATCTCTTCGGTCGGCATATTCGGGTTGAAGAATGTACCGTCCAGCAGCGTTTCGCCGCCGCCCATCCACTGTGCGTCCGGGATCAGGCCGCAGGTGAAATCGGTGCCGTTCTCGCTGAAATAGTGCAGGCTCTCAAAGTGACATGCGTTCAGCTTCTCATAGCGTGCTTTGAGGGAAGCGTTGTGCTTCTGCCAAGCCTCCACCGGGTCGTTATCCTTAGAAACACGTACCGTCTGAAGGATTGCGTCCCACAGCTTCTTCACCGCCACGCTCGTGCGGTCGTTCGGGAACACCTTCTTCGCCCACTTTGCACTCGGCACGGCGACAATCGTCCACTGGTACTTGTTTTCCATCGCGTCGCGGTACGGCTTTCTCACCTTCATACGGGCAAGGTTCGCCTTCTGCATTTTCTCAACGTTCACGCCCTTCAGGCCGTCCGGGTCGTCAGAGTCGACCCAAATGCGCACCGGCAGCTCGTCAAGCTCATACTGCATACGCGCCTTTTCCCACTCCTGCGTAGCGGAAAGCACCTTTACGCTTTCTTTCTTATAGCGCATCTTGTCAAGGTCCTGGTTCGTCCAGCGGATGTCCACCCACTTCGCACCGGCGCGGTAGGCTTCCTCCGCCACCATCAGCGCGATCTCAGACTGCGCCGTGTCCGCCAAGATTACAGCGCCCTGACCCTTTTTGATGTTCACGCCCATCTTAACGATGAGCTTTGCGTACTTTCTCAAAATCGATTTTGTCATCGTTTATCCCTCCCGAATTATAGCTCGGCAACTTTCTGCTGCAAGGCTTCGTTCTTTTTCGCAACACCCTGCTCCATATCCACCTTCATCTGGTGCAGCTGCTTTGCGATGCTCTCGTCGGAAAGCGCCAGCATCTGCGCCGCCAAAATCGCAGCATTATCCGCACCGTCAATCGCCACCGTCGCCACCGGAATGCCGGAGGGCATCTGCACGGTTGCAAGCAGCGCGTCAAGGCCGTCGAGCGTGGAAGACTTCACCGGAATGCCGATGACCGGCAACGTCGTGTGCGCAGCCAGCACGCCCGCAAGATGCGCAGCCTTGCCCGCCGCCGCAATGATAACGCCAAAGCCGTCCTTTTCCGCGTTCTTAGAGAATTCCGCCGCGGCCTCCGGCGTGCGGTGTGCGCTCATCACGCGCGCCTCCACCGGGATGCCGAACTGCTTCAATCTGCGAATCGCCGGGGAAACCACCGGAAAATCACTGTCACTGCCCATGATCACTGCAACTTTTTTGCTCATTGAAAATCACCGATCCTTTCAAGTTTTGCGGCGTAAAAGAAAACACCGCGAAAAAAAGAAAATAGGCTGTGCTCAAAAAACACAACCTATGCTTCTAAAATTGACCGCAAAACGCCCATGCAGATACAGTAAAAATGCACATCAGTTCAGCCATATCGCACCTCCGGCACTTGCAGCCTTGAATTTTCTGTCCTTAATCTGTCTCAAGCGACTGATAAATCAATCCATTAAGCAGACCTTTAAGGCAGCAATGTATAACGTTGGTGCACAAGCTGCGCCGTCAGATTTTCGTCAGGCTGCACGGAACACCCGCAGGCAGGCTGACGCCCGGCAAGGGGGGTTACGGTCGGCATGGCGGAAAAATGCAAGCAAATTGCGTGCCAAGCCGTAGGCGTACTTTATACGTTGTTGCCTTTATCATTTTACGGGATTTAACGCGTTTTTTCAATAGTTTTTGCCGTTTTTAGAAAAAAATCCAAAATTCTCCCCTGCTCGTGGACATGCGTTGTATACCTCGATATGTCCCCTTTCTCCGCTTCCGTCTCACCATATATCAAATACATAGCAGCACACCTTGAAATGCAAAAGGCGTTTTCACTTTACCTACGTACATTATCTCCTTCTATTCGTCAAAAAAGGCAGCTTTCCAAGTTCCCTCTGACGAGGGAGCTGTCAGTGAAGCTGACTGAGGGAGATATACAGAGAGCTTTTATATACACAAGTCGCGCAAATCACCTTGAAAACGCATAAAACGCAAGCTCAATAGAAAAAATCCTCTCCCGGCTGCGCCGAGAGAGGATAAATTGTATTAGCGGCAAAGGTATTTCGCCATTTGCGAATGGCGACTCAAGGCGCTGCCCTAAGAACCCGTAAGTTTTCCGAAGAAAACTTGACGAAAGACTTTTACGTCTTGCTCGCCGTAAACTCTACTTTACTCCTTCGGTGTTTCCGTCGCAAAAATCTCCTTCGCGCTTGCGGCTAAGCCTGCCATACCCTGAATCTCGGACGGAATGATAATCTTCGTCGCCTTGCCGTCCGCTACTTTCTCAAGCGCTTCAAAGCTCTTCAAGGTCAGCACAGCTTTATTCGGATCGGCTTCGTTGAGAAGCTTAATGGAATCCGCCAACGCACGTTGCACGGAGAGGATTGCCTCCGCTTCACCCTGTGCTTCTCTGATTTTCGTCTCACGCACAGCCTCCGCGCGCAGGACGGCAGATTCCTTCTGGCCTTCCGCAATGAGGATGGCGCTGCGCTTTTCGCCCTCTGCGTCCAAAATCTTCGCACGGCGCTCGCGCTCCGCCTTCATCTGCTTCTCCATCGAATCCTGAATTTCCTTCGGCGGAATGATGTTTTTCAGCTCCACGCGGTTAACCTTAATGCCCCACGCATCGGTCGCTTCATCCAGAATGACGCGAATTTTCGAGTTGATAACATCGCGCGAGGTCAGCGTGTGGTCAAGCTCCATCTCACCGATGATGTTTCTCAGCGTCGTTGCGGAAAGGTTCTCAATCGCGGAGATCGGGCGCTCCACGCCGTAAGCATACAGCTTCGAGTCCGTGATCTGGAAATATACCACCGTGTCGATCTGCATCGTGACGTTATCCTTCGTGATAACGGGCTGCGGCGGGAAATCGATGACCTGCTCTTTCAGCGAGACCTTCTTCGCAATGCGGTCGATAAACGGAATTTTCAAATGCAGACCCGTGCTCCATGTGGCGTGGTACGCGCCGAGTCTTTCAATGACGAATGCGTGTGCCTGCGGCACCACCTTAATGTTCGCCGCAAGCAGTGCGATGACAAGAGCGATGAGAACGATAATGCCCACAACGCCCCAGTTGATGTACAGTTCAAAATCCATGTTTTTACCTCCAGTTTCAATTTAAGATACAACCGGTGTCACGATAAGCTTTACGCCTTCAATGCGCACCACCTGCACCTTTGTGCCTTTTTGAATACGGACATTTTCTGTGCTGCGTGCTGCCCAGTCGTTGCCGAGCACTTCCACGCGTCCATGCGCCGCAAGGTTATCGATATCCTCCGTCACAACGGCGGTCTGCCCCACCACGCGGTCGGCGTTCGTGTGCGTTTCCTTGTTTTGCAGGAACTTTTTCACGAGCGGACGCGTTGCCAAAAGCAGAACGAGCGTCACCACAGCGGCAATCATCACTTGCAGCCAAACCGGCGCGCCGCACAGCTGTACGATCATGCCGGCGATGCCGCCGCCCACAAACCAGATGGAAATAAGCTGCGTGCTCATGCCCTCCAGTATTGCGGCAATCACAATGACCGCCACCCAGATCATGGTTTCCAAAACCATTCCCCCTTTCTCAAAGCGGAAGCCGCATACACGCGCCCGACCCGTTCAGGCGCCCGCGCTCCCTATCCTCATCATATCGGATTTTCATAAAATATGCAAGAGGTTTTCTTCCCCGGAAAAATATTTTACACAGATTATAAAATACCGCGCCCGATTCTGCCGAGCGCGGCTTTCATATCCTTATCGATTCACATGCTCCATGCTGAGCTTCACGCGCAGCCCGTCGCCTGTGTTCTGTACGGAAACCTCAATATAATCGCCGTCATCGCTCATGCGGTCGTTTTCACCCGCAAGGCTGAACCGGAGCTGCACGCCGCTGCCGCTTTCGCCGCCCGCCACGTCTTTCAAATACGTTTCAAGCTGCGCCGCGTCATACGTTTCTTTCGTCTTTTCCGCCTGCGTGTAGCACGTCACGGCATACGGGTCGTTAAACTGCGCCGTGAATTTCTCCACAAACGCTTTAATTTCTGCCGTGCCCGCATCGTTGTTTTCAAACGTCTTCTGCGCTTCCGCATAGCCGAACACACCCGCACCGCCGTAGTTTGTAGCAAGATTCGTTTCCATCGTTTGCCCGCCCCACGCGTAGTCCAGCGTGTAGCCGTAGTCGCCGGCCTTTTGGCCGTCCTTCAGTCCCAGCGCCTTCACGGCTTCATCCGCAGACTTTCCGAAGCATCCGAGCAGCGCTTCATTCACCGCCGCGTCCGATGTCTTTCCTCCGCCGGAAGACCCGCCGTTTCCGCCCGCGCAGCCCGTAAAAAGCAGTGCTGCAAGCAGCAGACACAACACCAAGCTTACATACTTTTTCATACGATCACCTTTCCTTTTTTCGGCTTAAAAAGCCGCCGTACCAAGGCTTTTTTGAACGTACCGAAATCGTATCCGCCTCGGTATTGTTAAATATTTATCTACTATAATAGTATCAAGACCGCACCGCATTGTCAATCGGCGGAATCCCATATTTCATCGCACAAACTTGTGTTTTCCTACAAAAATCCCCCGCGCAGGGAATTTCCTGTGCGGGGGATCAACGTTTTATGACGTTTTCATGCGGTTTAAGCGCTCTTCATTAGTACATGCCGCCCATGTCCGGTGCTGCCGGAGCTGCGGGTGCAGCCGGCTCCTTGATGTCTGCCACGAGGGACTCGGTGGTCAGAACGGTGGAAGCCACGGAGGAAGCGTTCTGCAGAGCGGAACGTGTAACCTTTGTCGGGTCAACGATGCCTTCGTCGATCATGTCGCCGTAGGTATCGGTCAGAGCATTGTAGCCGTAGCCGACGGTGTTCTTTGCCTTCAGGTGCTCAATGATGATGGAGCCCTCCAGACCTGCGTTCGCAGCAATCTGGCGAACCGGCTCCTCAAGCGCCTTCAGAACGATGGCAGCGCCGGTCTTCTCGTCGCCGTCAACGGAATCGACATAGGCCTTAACAGCCGGAATCGCATCGATGAGTGCGGTGCCGCCGCCTGCGACGATGCCCTCTTCAACAGCAGCCTTCGTTGCAGCCAGAGCGTCCTCAATGCGCATCTTCTGCTCTTTCATTTCGACCTCGGTAGCCGCACCGACCTTGATAACCGCTACGCCGCCTGCGAGCTTTGCAAGGCGCTCCTGCAGCTTCTCACGGTCGAAATCGGACGTGGTGGTCTCGATCTGGCTTCTGATCTGGCCGACACGACTCTTGATAGCCTCGCTGTCACCTGCACCGTCAACAATGATGGTGTTTTCCTTGTCGATCTTGACCTGACGTGCACGGCCGAGCTGATCAACGGTGGTATCCTTCAGCTCAAGGCCCAGCTCGCTGGAGATGACCTGGCCGCCCGTGAGCGTTGCGATATCGGTGAGCATTTCTTTTCTTCTGTCGCCGAAGCCCGGAGCCTTAACGCCCACGCAGGTGAACGTGCCGCGGAGCTTGTTGAGGATCAGGGTGGTCAGCGCCTCGCCCTCAATGTCCTCCGCGATGATGACGAGCTTCTTGCCGGACTGTACAATCTGCTCGAGCAACGGCAGAATCTCCTGAATGTTGGAGATCTTCTTATCGGTGATGAGGATGTACGCATCGTCGATGACAGCAACCATCTTGTCGGTATCGGTGACCATGTACGGCGTAATGTAGCCGCGGTCGAACATCATGCCTTCTACGACCTCGCTGTACGTCTCGGCCGTCTTGGATTCTTCAACGGTGATAACGCCGTCGGACGTGACCTTTTCCATCGCGTCGGCGATGAGGTTGCCGATCTGCTCACTTGCGGAGGAAACAGCCGCAACACGTGCAATGTCCTTCGTGCCGGAGACCTTCTTGGAGTTCTTCTCAATCGCCTCAACAGCGGTCTCGGTCGCCTTCTGAATGCCCTTTCTCAGGACCATCGGGTTTGCGCCTGCGGTAACGTTCTTCATGCCCTCACGGATAAGTGCCTGTGCAAGCAGCGTTGCGGTCGTGGTGCCGTCGCCTGCAACGTCGTTCGTCTTGGTTGCAACTTCCTTCACGAGCTGTGCGCCCATGTTCTCAAACGGATCTTCAAGCTCAACTTCCTTAGCGATTGTCACGCCGTCGTTCGTGATGAGCGGTGCGCCGAACTTCTTATCGAGCACAACGTTTCTGCCCTTCGGGCCAAGGGTGATCTTAACGGTATCTGCAAGCTTGTTGATACCGCCGAGCAATGCTTTTCTGGCTTCTTCGCCGTAAATGATCTGCTTTGCCATAATAAATTACCTCACAATTCCAAATATCAAAAATAAAGACTGAAACTCAAATTACTCAACGACTGCCAGAACGTCGGACTGACGAACGATGGTATATTCCTCGCCGTCGATCTTCACTTCCGTGCCGGTGTACTTGCCGGTGATGACGCGGTCGCCGGCCTTAAGCTGCATAACGACTTCCTTGCCGTCTACCATGCCGCCGGGGCCTACTGCGATAACACGGGAGATTTGCGGCTTCTCCTGTGCCGCGCTTGTCAGCACGATGCCGCTCTTTGTGGTCTCCTCCGCTTTTTCGGCCTGAATGAGTACTCTGTCTGTCAAAGGCTTAATGGTCATAACTTCCACCTCGGCGCCTAATGCGCCGTATCCTTTCTCCCCGCAGTTCATAAATAAGTTTTTCGCGTACAGCGGGGTGCGCCGCGAAACCCGCCGGGGTGCGGCCCGGTCGGTAAAGAAATACAAGTTTAGGTCTCGGGGAGCTGTGCCGCTTACACTTTAGCACTCCTTATCCCCGAGTGCTAAACTTATTCTAATCACTTGGTCAAGAAAAGTCAATAGGAAAACGCGTTTTTTTTGACTTTTAACAGTTCCGTAATAATTTTGTCCTCCGATGTCCTCTGATGTCCGCTTTTTTCATACAAAACCACCCACAAAACGACAAAAAAACAGCCCCGCGCTCGTTTGAAAGCCGGGACTGTCTTTTGCAAATGACAGCTTAAATCATGGAGGCATATTCGTCAAACGGGGCTAAGCTCCGCTTTAAAATGCCATTGATATATGCAATGAGAATGCCGTAGTTCGTGTACGGCACACCTTTTTCTTCGGCGGAAGACTGTCTGAACTGCATTTCGCGTTCATTCAGCATACAGCCGCCGCAGTGCACAATAAGGGCATACAGCGAAAGATCTTCGGGAAATCCGCCGCCGGAAGTAAACTCGAATTCAAAGTCCTTGCCGGTGTGTTTGCGGATCCACGCGGGCAGCTTCACGGTGCCGATATCGCCGCACTGGCGGTGATGCGTGCAGCCTTCGGAGATCAAAATGCGGTCGCCCGCTTTCAGATTCTCAATAGCCGCAGCGCCGCGCACGGCCGTCTCTAAAACGCCCTTGTAGCGCGCAAATAAGATGGAGAATGACGTGAGCTTAATGCCCTCGGGCACGATCTGCTTTACTTTGCCGAATGCCTGGCTGTCCGTAACAACGAGCTTCGGCGGCGTTTTGAGGCCGTTTAGCACGCCCGCAAGCTCTTCCACCTGCGTGACAGAGCATGTTGCACCTGCGTCCAGAATATCGCGGATGGCCTGCACCTGCGGCAAAATCATGCGGCCTTTCGGCGCGGAGGAATCGATGGGCGTGACGAGCACCACGTGGTCGCCGCGCTCAAGTAAGTCACCCAAAATAACTTTGGTGTTCTGCCCCTTTGCAGCGATGGCGGCAAGCTTTTCCTTGAGCTCAAAAATATGCTCGCCCGTCTTCGCGCTGACCGCGATTTCGTTGTCGTTTTCGGCCTTGAACCCGCCGAGGTCGGCTTTATTCAATACGATGATATACGGCACGCCTTTTTTCTCGATGAGCTTTTGCAGTGCGAGGTCTTCCGCACTTTTGCCGACCGTGCCGTCGATGACGAGCACCGCAATATCAGCTTTATTGAGTACCTGCCGGGCGCGCTGCACACGCAGCTCGCCCACGGTGCCCTCGTCGTCCATGCCGGGCGTGTCGATAATGACGACCGGGCCAAGCGGCAAAAGCTCCATGGCTTTCTGCACAGGGTCGGTCGTGGTGCCCTTGACATCGGACACAATGGAGATATTCTGCCCCGTAACGGCGTTCACCACGCTGGATTTACCGGCGTTGCGCTTGCCGAAAAATGCGATGTGCACACGGTTTGCCGAGGGGGTCTGGTTGAGGTCTGCCATAGAAGTCGCCTGCCTTTTAAAGAATAACCGAAAGTTTTAGAAACGGAAGTCGCGCTCGCCGTGGGCGACCTTTTCAACGTAGCCCTTTGCGATGCTGCGGGTCTTCTCGTTCGGGATATTTTCAAGCTCCTGCGCGATCATCTTTTCGCCGATGGCCTTCGTCTCCGGGGAAGCGTAGTCCTCGAGGAATTCTTTTAAGGTGATGAGTGCGTTCGGGTGGCAGCAGTTCTGGATCTGTCCGCTCTTACACAGGCTCATGAAGCGGTCGCCGGTGCGGCCCTCGCGGTAGCATGCCGTGCAGAAGGACGGAATGTGGTCGGTCTCCATCAGCCAGCGGACGACCTCGTCAAGGGAGCGCTGGTCGGAAACGTCGAACTGCTCGGTGTCGGTGGGGCGCTCCTCTTCGGCATAGCCGCCGACGGAGGTACGGGATGCGCCGCTGATCTGCGAAACGCCGAGGTTGATAACCTGCTCGCGCACCTTCTGGCTCTCACGCGTGGAGATGATCATGCCGGTGTACGGCACGGCGATACGAATAAGTGCGCAGATTTTCGCGAATGTTTCGTCGCTGATGCCGTTATCAAACTTCGTCGGGTCAATGTCGTCGGCTTTTTTAAGGCGCGGCACACTGATGGTATGCGGGCCTACGCCATGCACGGCTTCAAGGTGCTCCGCGTGCATCAGCTGGCCACAGAACTCGTAACGGTACATTTCAAGGCCGTACAGAACGCCGAGACCCACGTCATCGATACCGCCCTCCATGGCACGGTCCATCGCCTCGGTGTGGTAGGCGTAGTTATGCTTCGGGCCCGTGGGATGCAGCTTTTCATAGCTTTCCTTGTGGTAGGTCTCCTGGAACAGAATGTACGTGCCGATGCCGGCTTCCTTTAATTTGCGGTAGTTTTCCACGGTCGTCGCGGCGATGTTGACGTTTACGCGGCGGATGGCGCCGTTCTTATGCTGAATGCTGTAAATGGTCTTGATGCAGTCGAGAATGTACTCGATGGGGTTATTCACCGGGTCTTCGCCGGCTTCAATGGCAAGGCGCTTATGACCCATGTCCTGCAGCGCAATGACTTCCTTTGCAACCTCCTCCTGCGTCAGCTTGCGGCGCGGGATGTGATGGTTCTGGCGGTGATACGGACAGTAGATGCAGCCGTTCACGCAGTAGTTGGAAAGGTACAGCGGCGCAAACATGACAATGCGGTTACCGTAAAACTTGTGCTTGATCTCGTTTGCGAGCTTATAGATTTCGTCCAGAATCTCCGGGTCTTCGCAGGCGAGCAGAACGGATGCTTCGCGGTGCGAAAGCCCCTTACACAGACGGGCTTTATCGAGAATTTCGCGGATGAGCGGCAGGTTATCTTTGTTCTCGTCTGCGTATTTTAAGGTGTCTTCAATTTCTTCGTGGCAGATAAATTCCTCTGCTTTTAAGGATTTCGGATCGTACATAATTTGAATTTTCCTTTCTTTCGGGTCAGTTCACTTTCCCGTTAGTCATTTTTTCGGATCACTCCGTTTTGATTTCCGGCTCTGTGCTCGTGAAATTGGAATACGCCGTTTTGATGTTGGCGCCGCGCACGCGCCCGAGCTTTCCCGCCATGGCGCTGATGACATCCTGTGGGGCATCCACCGCCACACAGATGATGTTGATATTTTTCTGTCTGTACGGCAGCCCCATACGTCCGATGATGTACCGGCCGTACAGGTGCAGAATGTCGTTGATTTCTTCCGCGTGGGCGTTATCTTCTAAAATAATGCTCATCACGGCTACGCGTGTCTGCATAAAACACCTCCCGTTTTTATAAAACAAGCAAAACAAAAATGCTCCCTGCCGAAAATGCAGGAAGCACAAAAAGCGCAGAATCTATCTGCGGAATATACCTCTATCCATTTTCGGCTTACACGCGGCGATGCCTTGTGCTCAGAACGAAAAAGCTGTTTTGCGGCGCACCGCAGAAAAAACTTTGGTGAACCGTGTTTTGTATAGTATAACGGATTTTCAGGGATTTGTAAAGAGCGGATTGCAAATTTTAACAACAAAAAAGCCCCGGCGTACAGCCGAGGCTCTGTTTGTTTCAAAAATTACGCGTCCAGCATAGTGATGACATGTCTCGGGCAGACCTCGGCACATTTGCCGCAGCCGATGCACTTTGCGGGATCGACCTTCGCGCAGAAGTTCGTTACCTTTACGGCGCCCACTTCGCACGCCTTCATGCACTTGCCGCAGCCGATACAGCCCACCTTGCAAACCTTCATCGTCTCTGCGCCCTTATCACAGTTGGAGCAGCGCACGACCGCCTGCTTTTTCAGCGGCACAAAGCTGATGAGCCCCTTCGGACATGCAGCGGTGCATTTTGCGCAGCCGCGGCACTTTGCGGGGTCGATTGACGCCATGCCGTTGCAGACGTTGATTGCGCCGTATTCGCACACGGCGGCGCAGTCGCCCATGCCCATGCAGCCGTAGCGGCAGCTGGAGATACCGCCGGCAAGCAGGGTAGATGCGGCGCAGCTATCGATGCCGTCGTAGCGCATTTTGTCGCTGGTGCAGTCATAGCTGCCCATGCAGTGGACAAGCGCCGTCTTTTTCTCGACGGCAACGTCGCCCGTGCCAAGCAGCTCTGCGCACGCTTTGGCGCACGCTTCGCCGCCGGGAGAACACAGCCCGGGCTGCGCTTCGCCCTTAGAGAGCGCCGCCGCATAGCCGGAGCAGCCGGAAAAACCGCACGCGCCGCAGTTCGCGCCCGGAAGCACCTCTAAAATCGCTTCCGCTTTCTCGTCCTTCGGCACGGCCATGATGGCGGAGGCGACCGCCAGAATAATACCCGCCAGAAGACCGATGCCCGCGACGATCAGAACCGGGATCAAAATTTTATCCATATAGAAACCCCTTTCGTTTTGCTCAGGCGAGCAGACGGTCTATAATGCCGTTAAAGCCGAGGAACGAAACCGCCACAAGCGACGCGGCGATCAGCGTGATCGGCAGACCTTTGAGGAAATTCGGCACGTCGCACAGCTCGAGGCGCTCACGCACACCGGCGAAAATGACCATTGCAACCATGAAGCCGATGCCTGCGCCGAACGCGTTGACAAGCGACGCCAAATAGCCGAAGCTCGGGTTTTCCGCGCCTTTTTCGAGCACGAGCATCGTCACGCCCAGCACGGCGCAGTTTGTCGTGATGAGCGGCAGATAAATGCCGAGCGCGTTATACAGCGGCGGCATATACTTGTGCATCACGGTCTCCAAAAGCTGCACAAGCGCCGCGATGATGAGGATGAACACCACGGTCTGCAAATAATCGAGGTTCAGCGGGACAAGTACATACGTATACACCGGCCACGTGACCGCCGTCGCGATAACCATGACAACCGTTACGGCGCAGCTCATGCCGAACGCCGTATTGAGCTTTTTGGAAACGCCGAGGAACGGACAGATGCCGAGAAACTTATTGAGAATATAGTTCTCCGTGAGGATTGCGGCAAGGAAAATGCCGACTAAAAATTTAAGACTCATGCTTTGCCGCCCTCCTTTTCACATTTTTCCTGTACCTTGGAGCAGGAAGCCGCCAACGGGCATGCAGCGCAGCCCATGGTCTCCGGCGCTTTGCCCTCCGCGGAAAGCTTGCCCGCAATGGCGATGAGAATACCGAACACGAAGAAGCCGCCCGGCGGGAGCAGGAAAATGATGATGGGATCCATGAAATTCGAGAGGAGCGGAATGCCGAACACGGTACCCGCGCCGAGCAATTCACGGATGATGCCCATGGCGAGCAGCGCGGCGGTGAAGCCCACGCCCATGCCGAGACCGTCTACGATGCTCGGCAGCACGGGATTTTTGCTGGCGAACATTTCCGCACGGCCCAAAATGATGCAGTTGACAACGATGAGCGGCAGGAACACGCCGAGCGACTTGTTAAGCGCCGGCACGTAGGCCTTGATGAGCAGCTGCACAATGGTAACAAAACCCGCAACAATGGTGATATACGCCGGGATGCGGACTTTATCCGGGATGATTTTTTTGAGAAGAGAAATAACGGCGTTGGAACATACGAGTACGAATGTCGTCGCAAGGCCCATGCCGATGGCGTTCGAAGCTGCCGTTGTGACGGCGAGCGTCGCGCAGGTGCCGAGCATCAGGCGCAGCACGGGGTTCTCTTTGATAATGCCTTTTGTAAATTCTTCTTTGAGGCTTTTTGCCATGTTATGCGCCCTCCTTTACCGTGTTGTACTTTGTGATGGCTTCGTTGACGGCATTCGTCACCGCGCGGCTCGTGATGGACGCGCCGGTCATGGCTTCGATCTCGCCGTCCGACGGTGCCTTGTTCTTCACAAGCGTGATGCCGTTTTCCGGCGCAGTCTGCTTAAACTGATCCGTAAAGGAAGCTTTTTCCGCATTTGCGCCGAGCCCCGGCGTTTCGCTGTGCTCCAGAATGACAACGCCGGTGATCTGCCCGTCGGCGCTGATGCCGGTCATGACCTTCACCGCACCGCCGTAGCCCTTCGCCTCCGTCTGGAAAACGTAGCCGACCGTTTCGTTATTCGCTTTGCCGATGTAATAGCCGTCCGCTTCTTCAAAGCTGTCCGCGTCGCTCAAAACGACTTTTCTCGACTGCTCCGCTTCCAGTGCGGACTGCTCGGCAATTTTATCCTTCGTCAGCAGGTTTGTGCCCGCCAGAAGCGCCGTGACGACAAGGCAGATGACAAACAGAATGAGCGCCGGTTTTAAAATATCTTTCGCGGTGATCTTCATTTTGCGTCACCCGCTTTCTTTGCCTTCGTTTTGCCGAACGTCTGCGGCTTCGCAACGCGCTCAATGAGCGGCACTAAAATATTCATCAGTACGATGGAGTACGATACGCCCTCCGGCAGAGACGCGAACTGGCGGATTAAAATCGTCAGCACGCCGCAGCCGACGGCATAGATGACGCGTGCGCTGAAGTTGATAGGGCTTGTGGTGTAATCGGTCGCCATGAAAATCGCGCCGAGCAAGAGGCCGCCGGAAAGAATATCCATCAGCGGGTCGCGGCCGAGCAGTGCGGAAAGCACTGCTGCCGTTGCAAGGTACGTGACCGGGATAACCGGGCTGATAACGCGGCGCACAACAAGGTAAATACCGCCGAGAATGAGTGCGAGTGCACAGGTCTCGCCGAGGCATCCGCCCGTGTTGCCGAGAAACATATCGAGGTAACTCGGCAGCGTCGCACCCGTGCCCTCGGAGAGAACGCCGAGCGGCGTTGCGGTCGTCATGGCATCGGAGAAGCTGTGGTCCATCGGCGCCGTCCACGCGGTCATTTTCGCCGGGAACGAGTTCATCAGAATGATACGCGCTGTCAGCGCGGGGTTCACGAAGTTCTGTCCGATGCCGCCGAACATCTGCTTTACGACAACAATGGCGATGACGCCGCCGAACGCCGCAATGATGGGGCTGATGGAAACGGGCAGGTTCATCGCGAGCAAAACGCCCGTCACAACGCAGGAAAGGTCACCGACCGTCTGGCGGCGCTTCATGACGCGGCGGGATATGTATTCGCTCAAAATGCAGGACGCGACCGTTGTCAGGATAATAACCGCCGCGCGGAAGCCGAAAATGATGACGGACGCAATCATCGCCGGGGTCAGCGCCAAAATGACGTCCAGCATCAAAGTCTGGGTGGTGTCTTTCGACTGAAAGTGCGGCGAGGAGGAAACGATGAATTTGTTCACTTTTTAGCCGCCTCCTTCTTTACATAGTATTTGCCGAGGCGAATGGCCTGCACGATGCGGCGTTTCGCCGGGCAGGAGAATGCGCAGCAGCCGCATTCCATGCACGTCATGATGTCGAGTTTTTTCAGTATTTCCACATCCTTGCGCTCCGCGTATTTTTCAAGCTTTGCGGGCACAAGGTTCATGGGACATGCCGCAACGCAGCGGCCGCAGCGGATGCAATCGGTCGGCTCCAAAAGGCGCGCTTCTTCCGCACCGAACGCGAGTAACCCGTTATTCTGCTTTAAGACCGGCAGCTCGTCGGTTGTCACGGCGACGCCCATCATCGGGCCGCCCATGATGAGCTTCTGCGGTTCTTCCTTATAGCCGCCGCAAAATTCCATGACCTCGCGAATTTTTGTGCCGATGGGCACAATGACATTCTGCGGGTTCTGCACGGCGCTGCCGTCCACCGTGACGCGCTTCATCGTCAGCGGCATGCCGGTACGCATGTAGCTTGCAAGGAACGAGACGGAGCCGATATTCATGACAAGGCACCCCACGTCTGCCGGCAGACCGCCCGCCGGGACTTTTCTGCCCGTTGCCGCCTGCACCAGCACCTTTTCCGCGCCCTGCGGGTAGCTTGCATGCAGCTTTAACACGCGCACTTCGTCGTTCGGGTCCATTTTCGGGTCATCCGCAATGCGCGTCAGCGCTTCGATGGCGTCGGGCTTGTTGTCTTCAATCGCGATGATGACGCGGTGCACGTCTAAAATCTCTTTGATCTTATAAATACCGGCAAGCACGTTTTTGCCGTTTTCAAGCGCCTCGCGGTGGTCGGAGGTAATATACGGCTCACACTCCGCAACGTTGACGATGAGCGTATCGATTTTTTTGTCCGGGGGGACGTTTAATTTCACGTGCGCCGGAAAGCCTGCACCGCCGAGACCGACGAGACCCGAAGCGCGCGCCGCATTGGCCAGCTGCTGCTTCGTTTTGATCTCCGGCGGGGGACATACCGCAGGGTCGTGCTCCATTAACCCGTCCGACGTGATGATGACGGCGTCCACCGCCTGCCCGCCGGGCATAATGACTTTTTTGATCTCCTTCACGGTGCCGGAAACCGAGGAATGGATCGGCACGGAAATGTATGCGTCGCTGTCCGCGACCTTGGTGCCGACATACACGTGGTCGCCCTTTTTCACACAGGGCACACACGGTGCGCCGATGTGCTGCGTCATGGGCAGCGTGATCTCATCAGGCGGCGGCATCACGTGCGTTTCGGTATGCGCCGTGTTCTTATGGTGCGGCACATGCGCGCCGCCGTGCGTGCGGAACGGGCGCTTCGGAAAAGACTGTTCCATCTTTATTCCTTCCTTTCTTTCGCGTTAAAAAACAGACTTTGCCGGTGCAAGACACAACAAAGTCACAGTTTTTGGATTTATTCAATTTTAGCACCGCTTTTGTACATTGGCAATAGAAAAAAGCGGTATTTCCACAATTTTCTGACGGAATATGGGCATGCACATTTATTTGTAAGCTTTACCGCATGCGTCGCACGGACGAAATGAGCCCCGTATCGTACTCCGAACGCAGGATGGAGTAACACACATTGTCAAAAATTTCGCCGTCAAACCGCTTAAAGCCGCACGGCATAACGCCCTCAAAGATGAATCCCGCGCGCTCGATGACTTTTCTTGACGGCTCGTTGCCCGCAAAGTGGCTGATGGCGACGACCTCGACGTTCATCACTTCAAACGCGTTCTGCACCATGGCGCGCAGCGCTTCCGTCATGTAGCCGTTATGGCGGTAGCGGCGCGAAAGCTCGTAGCCAATCGAAATACTGTCCGTATTATAGCGGCAATAATCGCGCTGATACTTGATCTTGCCCATCACTTCACCCGTTTCGCGCAGGGTGATGGCAAAGGCATACGGGTCGTCTGCGGCGCGCCTCAATTCACTCTCTGCCTCCGCCGGTGTAGAAACCGGCTTGGAACCCGCCCGCAGCATGGTATCCGCATCGGCGGCAAACAGCAGAAAGCCGCTCATATCCTGCATGGAAAAGCGTCTAAGGCGCAGGCGCGGCGTTAAGATTTCCGCTTTTCCGAGTGTATCACCGCACATTTTTCGGCTCCTTCGGCAATGCCGCGCCGCGCGGCAAAATGAAATTCAGTGCGTGCGGCAGAATGTTGTATTCCTCGCTTTTCACCTTGATGCACAAGCCGTCCATATTGCTGACGACTTCATTTTCGCTTTGAATTTCGATCTTCACGCCGCGGCGGTAAACGAGCAGGTCGGAAAACGCCGGGTTGCTTAAATGCTCACCGCGCTTATACTTCGGCACAAGACCCGGAATGCGGAAATAGGCGGGCTTTCGGATCAGCACAAAATCGAGCAGACCGTCGTCCATCACCGAGTTCGGCGCGCCGCAGTACCCGCCGCCATACCAGCGACCGTTGCCCGCAAGCGTGAACAGAAATTCGCCCGTAACGGTCTCTTTTGTGCCGTCCGCATAGTAAAACGTCACGGTCATTCGGTCCGCAAGGTGCCCCAAAAAGCACTTTGCAAGCGAAATGGTATACGCAAACTCACCCGAAACGAACGGCAGGTGCTTATAATAATTCATCTCTGCCGCCACCTTGGCATCAAAACCCACGGAGCAGATGTTCACGGCGTCGCCGTGCTGCGTGCGGATCATATCGATGGGCACGGTTTTTCCCGCCAGCTGATTTTCCGGGTTCAAAAACACTTCTCGCTTGCCGAATGAACGCACGAAGTCGTTGCCGCTGCCGCATGGGTACACACCCACAGCGGCGTTTTCGTGAAACTCCGCACCGCGCACGACCTCCAGCACCGTGCCGTCGCCACCGACAGCCCAAATGCGCACCGCATCGCCCTTTTCGGCGGCCGCTCTTGCCAGCTCCTCGCCATGGCCCGCGCGCTGTGTGAGGTAAATTTCCGGCTCTTCCCCGTGCGTGGCATGCACGGCGCGAATACGCTCCATAAACTGCACGGTATGGTCGTGCTTGCCGGCTTTTGGGTTGATGATATAAACATTCCGCATATGTACCCTCCCCTAAAGCATCTTTTATGCCTTAAAATACATGTAATACTGGCAGCGGATCATGCCGTTGTAGAGCTTGCGGCGGCGGTCGGCTTTTTTGCCGAAGCATGTCTCAAATCGCTCGTCCGGACTGATGGCAGCATAGCTCCAGCCGCGCTTCGGCGTGAAGACGCGCCCCATCGTTTTGTAGATGTCCTCCGCCGTTTTTACGTCTAAAAGCCGCTCGCCGTACGGCGGGTTGCAGATGACGCAGCCGAACGGGCCGTCGTTTCTGAAATCCTTGATGTCGCGTACTTCCGCCGAAATATACTGCGCAACGCCCGCTTTCTTCGCGTTTTCAAGCGTCAGGCGCACGGCCTCTGGATCAATGTCATAGCCGAACGCCAAAAAGCCCTCATCGCGGCGTTCAAGCGCCTTTGCGGCAATGCGCTCGTTGTCCCAGATATTTCCGGGGACAGCTTTCCACTTTTCCGCCGCAAAGTGGCGGCGCAGGCCGGGCGCAATGTGCATGGCAAGCATGGCGCCCTCGATTAAAATCGTACCCGAACCGCAGAAAGGGTCGATGAGCGTGCCGTCCGTACGCACACGGGAAAGCTTTGCCATGACCGCCGCAAGCGTCTCTTTGATGGGCGCTTCGTTGGAATTTTTGCGGTAACCGCGCTTGTGCAGCCCCGCGCCGCTCGTATCCAGCATAATGCTGACCTTGTCTTTCATGATTAAAAACTGAATCTGGTAGTTCGCGCCCGTCTCCGGGAAATGCTCCAGCTTATACGTCTCCTTCAGGCTTTCCACCACGGCTTTTTTGATAATGGCCTGACAGTCCGGCACGCTCATGAGCTGACTCGATAAGCACCGCCCCTTGACCGGAAATGCGTCGTCGCGGCCGATCCACTCCGTCCACGGCAGGGCCTTCACGCCGCGAAACAGGCTTTCAAAGCTTTTCGCTTCAAATGTACCGAGCAGAACGAGCACGCGCTCCGCAAAGCGGGAGCGGATATTCGCGCGGGCGATCATCTCCGGGGAGCCTGCGCACAGCACGCGTCCGTTTTCCGGCGCGACATTTTCCGCGCCCATATCGCGGAGCTCCTCCGCTACAAGACCCTCAACACCCAAAAGGCAGGGCAAAACAAGCTGATATGTATGCAAAGTTATCACCATTTTCATTTCATATATTTAAGTAATTTTTAGTATACCATAAATCGCGCACTTTCGACACCGTATACGGAAAAATAAATAAAAAAATTACCCGCCGACTTTTGGAAAGCCAACGGGCAATGAATTTAAGCTTAATAGAACGTCGCAACGGGCTGCGCGGGCGCTTCGGCAGGCTCGATGTTCTGAAGCGTCAGAACCGGACCCTTGCGGCCGTAGAGCTTGTGCCACTTATACGCAACGGAAAGGCGCATGGTATACCACTTTCCGTTTTCCGGCATTTTGTCCGCGTCGCACAGCGTGAGCAGACCCGCAAACTGGATATCCTCCACGCAGCAGGTCATCAGCTGGCGGCCGAAGAAGAACATGCCCGGCTTCATGCGCGGGTTCACGGCTGCAAGGCCCTTATACTCGACGACCTTGCCGTCGTACTTCTTCGGATCTTCGGAAAGGTCACGGTACCACAGCGCGTAATCGCCGTCTTCAATCTTTACGACCGGCGCGTTGATGTCAAACGGCAGCGGATCTTCGATCTCGTCGTATTCGACGTCGCCGTTCGTGTACTCGTAGGCGATGTCCGGGCGGCGGCTGATGCCGCGCACAATCTTGTGGAACGCCATTTTGTCCATGTCCTTCGTGAAACGGTTGAACACGACCAACTCGCAGCCGGAGAGCTTATCCACAACAAGGCCGCGCATGTTGGCGTTGTAAGTGAGGAATGTCGTCGCATCCGCGAACATGAATTCCTGATAGACCGCCCAGTTTTCCGGCATGTTGTCGTACAGCGTTTTCAGCTGCCACATGCCGTTATACTCGATGAGCACACGGGAAGCGCGATGCTTTTTCGCGAGGATGTCAAGCGTTTCGCTCGTCAGCTCGTCTTCGTCCTCAATGTTTTCCACATAGATGTTCTTCATGTAGGGGCGGGACTCGTCGTACTCCGCCTCGCCTTCCTCGCAGACGAGCAGCAAGGTACGCTGCCCGTTATTGAAACGCTTATCCGCAAGTGTTTCGTCTATAAAAGAGGTCTTGCCTGATTCGAGAAAGCCCGTAAACAGGTAAACCGGCATATCATCCATCCATATTCCGCCTTTCTGTAAGGTTCAGCCCGCATTACGCGAACAGCGCTTCGATTGCGGCCTCGTTGATGTGAGAACCGATGACGCACAGGCGGCCGATGACGCCGGCGCTGCCGTTGCGCACAGAGGTCTCCTCCGGCACATAGTCGAAGTGGATCCACTCGCCGTCCCGGCCTGCGACGATGCCCTTTGCACGCAGGATCATACCGTACTTTTCGCTGTTGTCAAGCTCTTCGAGGATGTGCTCGATCTCGTCCTTCGTGAACTTGCGGGTCGTCTCGGTGCCCCAGCTTGTGAACACCTCGTCGGCATGATGATGGTGGTGATGCTCGTGGTCATGCTCATCATGGTCGTGATCGTGGTCATGGCAGCCGCAGGTGCAGTGCTCATCATGCTCTTCGTGGTCGTGATGGTGATGTTCGTGCTCGTCGTCATCGTCATGGTGGTCGTGGCAGCTGCAGGTGCAGTGCTCGTCATGCTCTTCGTGGTCATGATCGTGGTGATGGTGGTGCTCGTGCTCGGTCTCCTCGGCAAGGAGCTTCAGCTCCTCTTCAAGGGTATTCTTGTGCTCCATCGTCTCGAGAATCTGTGCGCCGGTGAGCTGATCCCACGGGGTGGTAATGATGGTGGCGTTCTGGTTGTGCTCGCGCAACAGAGCGACGCAGGCTTCAAGCTTTTCGGGCTTAATACCGTCCGTGCGGCTCAGAATGATGGAGTTTGCGTGCTCGATCTGGTCGTTATAGAACTCGCCGAAGTTCTTCATGTACATTTTGCACTTGTTTGCATCGGCAACGGTGGTGAAGCTATTCAGCGTAACGTCTTCCATGTGCAGGTTCTGCACGGCACGGATCACATCGCTCAGCTTGCCTACGCCGGACGGCTCGATCAAAATGCGGTCCGGGTGGTAGGTCTCCAGCACCTGACGCAGCGCCTTGCCGAAGTCGCCCACAAGGCTGCAGCAGATGCAGCCCTGGCTCATCTCGGTGATTTCAATGCCGGCGTCCTGCAAAAAGCCGCCGTCAATGGCAATCTCGCCGAACTCGTTTTCGATGAGGACGAGCTTTTCGCCCTTAAAAGCTTCGGAGATCAGCTTGCGGATCAGCGTGGTTTTGCCTGCGCCTAGGAAGCCGGAAAAAATATCGATTTTCGTCATATTCTCATGCCCTTTCGCCATAATTTACGGTTTGGATAAACGCTCTTGGAGGGACCGCGCAATTCGCTTTCTGCGGAAAGTGACCAAAGACGCTGCCTTTGGGATCCGCCGCCTTTGAAAAGGCGGGCGAAACTTTATTCGCTCGGTTGTCTTTCGCTTATCACAGAATGGAAGTTTACTGAAACTTTCGGTCTCTCCAATCTTGTATTGTAAATCTTTCTTTTAAAAGTTGCAAGAGAAATCGATAAATGTTTACACTTTCATCATTTTCATGCGGTTTCACACCGTTTCTATCCTTCGCTTAGGTCAAAATCCTCGCTTAAAAGCGCCGCAAGCTCCGCTTCCGTCAGTTTTGTCACGTCTCCGCCCGTCAATCTGCGAGACTGGTTTAAGATCGCGTCCTCAACCAAATTGCGCACCAAGCGTCCGTTGCCCGCCGTTCTGGCGTCCGTTGCCTGCCGCTTTTCGTAATATTGAAGCAGCGGCGTTTCGCATGTTTCATCGATCGTATAGCCCTTTTTCTTTGCAGTCAGCTTTGTAATGGCCAGCAACTCCTCCGCCGTATAATCCGGAAACTCGATGATATTCGGGAATCTCGAGCGCAGGCCGGAGTTCGCCGTGAGAAACTCCTCCATTTCTTTTGTATAGCCCGCCAAAATAACGATAAGGTCTTCTCTGTGGTCCTCCATCCCCTTGACGATGGTATCGATGGCTTCCAGTCCGAAACTGTCGTCTGCGCCGCGGTACAGCGAATATGCCTCATCGATGAACAGCACGCCGCCGAGCGCAGAGCGAATGACCTGCTGCGTGAGCGGTGCGGTGTGACCGACGTATTTGCCTACAAGGTCGGCGCGCGTGACTTCAATCAGCTGCCCGCCGCTCAGTACGCCCATGGCTTTTAAATAGCGTGAAACGAGCCTTGCGATAGTCGTTTTGCCCGTGCCGGGATTGCCGGTAAAAATCATGTGCATGGTGGGCACATCGGCCTTCATGCCGCGCGCTTCGCGCAGCCGCTGAATGATATAGTTCTGCTCAAGCGACAGCACGTAGTCCTTCACTTCACTAAGTCCGATGATCTCGTTAAGCTCCGATTTCACTTCTTCGGCGGCTTTCGGGTCTGCCGCCTGCTTTTTCTCTTCTTCCACCGTGACGGCAAAATCCGGGAATGTGAACATAAGCACACCGTCTTTTACGCCGAGTGTGCCGGAAACGGTCTTTTCACCGTCCTTTTCCGCGCGGCGCAGCTTTTCTTCGCTCAAAAGGCGGAAGCAACGTTCCGTCAGCCGCGCCATGCTCTCCACGCCGTCGCGGCGACTGAATTTATCCGCCAAAAACGCCGAGGCATCCTCACCGAACGTGAACGCGTAGTTTAGCTTAGCCTTTGTGCGGTCGTTTAATGCACCGAGCGCCGCTTCGCCGATCCTGAGCAGGCTCTCGCGCGTGAATTCCGCCGTGCGGCAGAAATCCGTGACGGAGGACAAAAATGCCGCGCCGAACGCATCGGTGAACGCGCTGTCCTTTTGGCTCGTCAAAAAGACGAGGTACTTCCCGTTTACGGAAATTTCGCTGACGGCATCGGGCACAAGCGCCGTGCCGACATCGATGAGCATGCCTTTCTGCAAAGCATAACGCGAAGCTAATTTTAAAACGCCCGTCTCGCACAGCGCCGCCACCATGGGCAGCAAAGATTTGTGGCACTGCTCAAAATTTTCAAACAGTACAATATCATTTTCGCTGTGCAGCGCGGAAAAAAGATCCTGTGTGAGTAATTTACCGTCTTCGGCGTTCGGGTAGCGGGAAAGATCGATATTCGTGACCTCGCCGTTTTTCAAAACGCCCTCTTTGCAGAGCGCCGCAGCCGAAGCCGCAAGCGCGCTGTGCCTGCCTGTGCCCTCTTTGCCAGAGATCACGACGACCGCCGCGGGCTTGCCGTTTTCGCGCCCCGTCACGCTCGGGCGGCGAAATGCGGTGAACAGGCTGTCCAAAAATGCGTCCTGCCCAATGACCGTTCTGCCCGTCGCTTCCCTCGCCTCGCGGAACGACTGCGCGGGGTCCTGCGGCGGCTCCTCCGCGCCCTTTGCCTCCGGCTTTTTTTCTGCGGTCTCCGCTTTCGGCGCTTCCATTTCGGGCGTGCCGGTCAGGCCCTCGGCGTCCAGCAGACGGCGCATTTCGTCCATGCTGCGCTGCGCGTCGCTCGTCAGCTTATCGAGGTCGCTGATCTGCCGATTCAGGCTGCTCTGCATGTTGGCATTCGTTTTTTCGATGCTGTTCAAAAAATCCTCGGCGTCTTTTGCGGCGCGGCTTTTCGTGCCGCTGCCCACGTTCAACTTTCCGCCGGAAAACAGCGCATCCAAAATGCTGTCAATATCGTTTTTCACCTAAAATCCCCTTTCTCCGGGTAAAGCTTACCGCGCTTCGATTGCTGCAACGACGTTTTGCACCAAAGCGCTGTCCGTCACTTTATATTCGTTCTCCGGGATACCCACGCCGTTCAATTTGCCGCCGAAAAAGATCACCGGGTTGCCGCAGACGCTTGTGTCGTGCCGCAGGGAGCGCGCCGAGGCGTGTACACTGTGCGTGCCGGTCTCGTTGATAAATTCCCCGACGTTCTGCGTGTTGATACCGCCGCCGGGCAGAATATCGATGCGGTCACTTGCGTATTCGATCATCTTTTTCACAGTCTTTGCGCCCTTTATCGCGCTTTCACGCTGGCCGCTCGTCAAAACGCGCGTTACACCGAGGGCAATAAGATCATCGAGCGCTTCAAATACGTCCGGCACCACGTCAATGGCGCGGTGGAACACAATCTCGGCGTTCGGGTTGATTTTCTTGATTTTCCCGATAAAATCGGCGCAGCGGTCGGTGTCAACCGTGCCGTCCGGCTTCAAAAAACCGAAGACAATGCCGTCCGCGCCTGCATTTAACAGTGCTTCCATATCGCGGCAGCAGGTCTCGTAGTCAAAGTCCGTGTAGCAAAAGCCGCCCTCGCGCGGGCGCACCATGCACATCACGGGAATTTTCAGTGTATTTTTCACGGTCTGCACCGTGCCGATGCTCGGCGTAAGGCCGCCCAAAAACAGCGCGGCGTTGAGTTCAATGCGGTCTGCGCCGCCTTTTTCGGCCTGTACGGCGTCTTCAAAGCAACCGCAGCAAACCTCAAACAATACTTTTTCTTTCATATTTATACCAACTTTCGTTTATTTGTCCTATCTGCGGCGCTTTAAAACACGCCGCTTTCTGCACTTTTGACTATTCTCACACAAAAGCCTTTACAATCCTCTAAAAAAGATTATAATAGCTTTGAACGTAAAAAGAAAGATAAATCGTTAAATTCTAAAGACAGGGGACGAGATTATGTCAGATACCGTTCGTTTAACAGAAGAATTCCGCGGCGGGCTTTTGGACCTGACGCATTACGGCTACATCAGCATTGTAGATGAAAAGGGTAAGGTCATCTACTCCGCAGGCGACCCGGAGGCCATGGTTTTCTACCGCTCCGCTTCGAAGCCCGTGCAGGCGCTGCCCGTTATCGCGCATCACCTCGACGAAAAATACGGTTTTACCGATGAAGAAACCGTGCTGTTCGCAGGCTCGCACCTCGGCGAAAGCTTCCACATCAACGCTTTGAAATCCATCATGAAAAAAGCCGACTTAAATCCGGAAGACCTCATCATGAAGCCGACCGTGCCGGGCTCTACGGAAGCAAACGAAGAGCGCATCCGTCAGGGGCTGCCGAAGTCGAAGCTCTACCACAACTGCAGCGGCAAGCACGCGGCGCTCATGCTCACCCAGCGTGAAATGGGCGGCGATGTGAAGGATTACTGGAAGGTCGGCTCCGTCGGACAGAACGAAGTGCTGCGCACCATGAGCGTGCTCTCCGAGTACCCGGAAGAAAAGGTTGTCATCGGCATCGACGGCTGCGGCGTGCCGGTGTTCGCTTACCCGATGAAGAACATCGCGACGGCATATAAGAACCTCGCGTGCATCGATACGATTCAGGACGACGTTCTGCAGGACGCTGCCCGCCGCTTTATCCCGCGTATCCATGAATATCCGCACATGATGCGCGGCACGGGCTACTTGTGCTCCCTCATCAACCACGACGCGAACATCATCGCAAAGGGCGGCGCGAACAGCGTGTACGGCATCGGCCTTAAAAAGGAGCGCATCGGCATCTCCTTCAAGATTAAGGACGGCACCGAGGCAGTCTGGCCGCTCATCATCCGCGAGATCTTCCGCCAGATCGGCTACTATAACGCCGATACCGATAAGATGCTCGTCTCGCTTAACAACGGCGTTACCGTCAACGACAACGACACGCCCGTCGGCGAAGTGAAAACCGTGTTTACGCTTGAAAAGCACTTTTAAAATTTAATTTTCATTCAGCATTTTAGATAAAGTCTCTGCATCGATTTGTCCCGGTGCGGAGGCTTTTCCTTTTGACGCAAACGTCATCACAGAGCCGAACGCCCCGCCGCGCACGCGCGTCACCTTGCCGAGCTCGCCCATGGAAATGCCGATGAGCGGGCCGCAGAACGCGGTGGATTCATTCATCGCCGCCAGCATCACCATCACATCTCGCTCATTCTGCGGCATCACGGCGATTTTCGGCAGGTCGGCATTTAGCGCCATCATACGCTTATAGCGGTCGGCGATTTCCTCGCGTGCAGGCGTTTTGGCAAAGTCGTGGTTCGAGATAATAAGCTTCGTACCCATATCGTGCATAGCCTGAACGGTCGCCTTTGCAATGTCATCGTACTGCTCGCAAAGGAAAAGCTCTAAATCGACAAGCGGCGCACCCAAGGCGCTCAGCTGCGCGTTCATCGCAAAATAGTCCATGGGATCTATCGCTTTTTCGCCGCCCTCCGCTTTTGTGCGGAATGTGCACAGCACGGGCAACGGCGCGGCTGCTTTAAAAATCTCCGGCGCGGCCGCAAACATGTCCTCGTCAAAATAATCGATGCGCCATTCGATAAGATCCGCCGGGGTGGTCTTGATCTCTTTTACGGCGTCTAAAACCGCTTCCGTTGTCTTCTCGCACACCGGCACACAAATTTTCATTCTGCCGCTACCGAATACCAAATCATTTACAACTACCTGCCGCATAGCTTTCGCTCCCTTTTTGTCAACTTGTACACAGTATAGACAATTTAAGCACAAAAGTCAAAACAAAAAGTATTTGTATCTTGTAACAGACTTCTAAATCTGCTATGATGATTTTGTAACCGCGTGACCCCTTTTTCCTACCTATAAAGTGAAAGGAGTTGGCCTTATGACCTGTTTACAAAATTCTTTATTCGCTTTTCTTTTGTGCATCATTCTGCTTTTCACCGCGTGCCAAAGCGCACCGGCATCCTCGGGCGGTGCAGATAAACCGCAAAGCATCGCATCGGAACCGAGCGCGGCCGAGACTGCAACGCTCACCGCACGCCTTGTCGATATTTCGGGCAACCAGCTTTTACTCGCCGGGGAAGATGACGGCGTATACCGCTGTGCAAGGCCGGAGAACGCGCCGGATGACCTCATCCCCGGCATGACGGTAGACGTCACCTACGGCGGGTATATCAAAGCCATTTACCCGAGCGAGCCCGATAAGGTGCAGAAGATCACCGTACGCGAAAATGAAACAGACGGGCGATGCGCGCTGTATTTGTCCGTGCTGCAGGAATTATTCAACACGGACGAAACGCTGCAAAGCGACACCGAATATATCTCCGTCGACCTGACCGAAACGCCGTTGACGAAAGGCGAAATACAGGCGATCGCATGGCGGTTCGGCGAGCTTACCGAGCGCCGCCCGCTCACGTTCACGTTTAAGGAGCTGCAAGACGAGGGCTACTTAGAAACGGACGAGCTTTTGTGGGAAGACGGCTGCTTATTTAAGATCACGGAGAAAAACGACGAAAACGGCACACTGACGTTTGACGCCGAAAAATGGCGTGCCGGGGACGGTGCCTCTTACTTTTTAGACTGCACCGCAAAGCAAAATAAAGACGGCACCTATGCCGATTTTGAGATCGGCGCATTTGCTGCCGCATAAAGTTATCATCAAAGAGGGAATCAACATGTTGAAAAGTCAGGAAGTTCGCAAGCTTGCGCCGGAAATGGACCCGCTGCGCATGGGCATGGGCTGGAAAGAGGAGGACCTCACAAAGCCGCAGATTTTAATTGAAAGCACCTACGGGCAGAGCCACCCCGGCTCCGCGCACCTTTTAAATTTGGCGCAGAAAGCAAGCCGGGGCGCATACGAAGCGGGCGGCAAGGGTGCGCTTTACTTTGCGACCGATATTTGCGACGGCATGGCACAGGGGCACGATGGCATCAATTATTCCCTGCCCTCGCGCGACATCATCGCCGACCTTGTGGAAATTCACGCCAACGCGACAACGTTTGACGGCGGCGTTTTCCTCGCAAGCTGCGATAAATCCGTGCCTGCGCTGCTCATGGCTATCGGCCGCATCAACATTCCGGCCGTGTTCGTGACGGGCGGTGTGATGGACGCGGGTCCCGACCTTTTAACGCTGGAGCAGATCGGCAAATACAGCGCCATGTATGAGCGCGGTGAGATCACCGAGGAGCAGTTCACGTATTACAAGCACCACGCGTGCCCCTCCTGCGGTGCATGCTCGTTCATGGGTACCGCGTCCACCATGCAGATTATGGCGGAATCGCTCGGCCTCATGCTGCCCGGCACGGCGCTGATGCCCGCCACTTGCGAAGATCTTTCCGTTGCAGCGGAGGAAGCCGGCAAAACCGCCGTGGCACTCGCGAAAAAGGGCATGAAAGCGTCCGATATCGTCACGCTGAAATCGTTCGAAAACGCCATCATGGTACATGCGGCCATCTCCGGCTCCACAAACACACTGATGCACCTGCCCGCCATCGCGCATGAGTTCGGCATTCCGCTCGATGCGGATACGTTCGACCGCATGCACCGCGGCGCGCATTATCTTCTGAATATCCGTCCCGCAGGCGAGTGGCCCGCGCAGTACTTCTATTATGCAGGCGGCGTACCGCGCATCATGGAGGAAATCAAAGACCACCTGCATCTCGATGTCATGACCGTCACGGGTAAAACGCTCGGCGAAAATCTGGAAGATTTAAAGAAAAACGGCTTCTACGAGAAGTGTGATACCTATTTAAAGAAAACCGGTCTCAAGCGCACGGATATCATCCGCTCGTTCGATGATCCCATCGGCACGAACGGCGCCATTGCCATTCTGCGCGGCAACATCGCCCCGGACGGCGCGGTCGTAAAACACAGTGCCGTGCCGAAGGAGATGCACAAGGCGCTTCTGAAGGCGCGCCCGTTCAACTGCGAGGAAGATGCCATCCACGCCATTTTAACGCACCAAATTCAGCCGGGCGACGCCGTCATCATCCGCTATGAAGGCCCGCGCGGCAGCGGTATGCCGGAAATGTTCTACACCACCGAAGCCATTTCGAGCGACCCGGAGCTTTCTGCCAGCATTGCGCTGCTGACGGACGGTCGCTTCTCCGGCGCAAGCAAGGGTCCCGCCATCGGCCATATTTCGCCGGAAGCCGCACAGGGCGGCCCCATCGCTTTAATCGAAGAAAACGACCTTATCGAGATCGACATTCCGCAGCGTATTCTGCGCGTCGTCGGTATCAACGGCGAAAAATGCAGCGAGAAAGAAGTGCAGCGCGTGTTTAACGAGCGCCGCAAAGCGCTGCCACCGTTTAAGAGCCGCTACACGCACGGCGTTTTAAAGCGCTTCACGCAAACGGCACACTCCCCCATGCAAGGCGGTTACATGGACTAAACCGAATCCTAAAAGCCTGCGTTATGCAACTCTCATTTTGAGTCCCTGCACAATGCAGGCTTTTCTTTTTCAAAATTCACCATGTATACACGTATAAATATACATTAGTTTGTGCATTATTTCGCTTGATTTTTGAATGAAATCGGCGTAAAATACATTAATCTTCAAAATTATACAAACCAAAGCTTAAAGGTATATTGCGGAAGGGTGAATGTAAAATGAAAATTCAAAAGGTTTGCGCTTCATTTTTAATTGGCGCTATGATGCTCTCACTTACGGCATGTTCAGGCAGTACGAAGAAGATTGAAAGCCCGACGGACTTTGAGGGCGCGAAAATTTCCGTGCAGACGGCGACCTCCGCGCACGAAAGCATTCAGGATATGCAGGACGAGGGCATGAACATCAACGTGCTGCCGTACGAAAAGGTGACGCAGTGCTTTGACGACCTCGCACTCGGCCGCGTGGATGCCGTGTACGTGGACAGCGTCGTTGCGGGTTACTACCTCGCGGAGGACGACACGAAATACCGGAAAACATGGACGAGCGAAACCGGCGAGCCAATCGGCGTATGTCTTAAAAAGGGCAACGACGATTTGAAAGAGCTCATCGAAGGCGCGATTGACACCTTATATTATGACGGCACCATGGCGCAGCTTTCCGAAAAGCACTTCGGCTCCGCCGCCGATGTGGACGGCGTGCGCAATGTGACGGAAAAGCCGGTGCTTGACCTTTCTAAGCTTAAAACACTCAAGGGCGGCACTTTGACCGTCGGCGTGGAAGTCGGCTACCCGCCGATGGAGTACACCGATGACGCAGGGCTTGAATATCGAGGCTTCGACATCGACTTTGCAAAAGCGCTCGGCGAGGTGTTGGGCGTAGACATCGAGTTTGTCAACACCGCGTGGGACGGCATTTTCGCGGGCCTTGATAAAGAGCAGTACGACGTCATCATCTCGTCCGTGTCCATTACGCCGGAACGTCAGGCCGCGTATGACCTTACGGAGCCGTATGTCTCGAATCAGCTTGTCATTGTCACGTTAAAGTAAAAACGCCGATTTTACCCACAAATCTTGAAAAATACCTATGTATACATGTATAAATATACATTAATTTGGCAGTTTCGCTATTGACCCAAACGGGTTTTGGGGGTAGAATACAAGTATTCTAATCGATTGGTACAGTAAAACGACTGTATCTTTTTATCGGGGAAAATTGAGAAAGAAGGACAAAACACATGAAAATGAAGAAAATCCTTGCTGCCGTGCTCGCCGGCGTAATGGCACTCTCCGCCACCGCATGCAGCAGCTCCAGTACAAAGAAGATCGAAAGCCCGGACGATTTCGCCGGCGCTAAGGTCAGCGTGCAGACCGGCACCACCGCCCACGACGCTCTGCAGAAAATGCAGGAAGAGGGCGTTGACGTCGAGATTCTCCCGTATGAAAAGATTACGCAGTGCTTTGATGACGTTTCGCTCGGCCGTGCAGATGCCGTGTATGTAGACAGCGTTGTCGCGGCGTATTACCTCGCAGACGACGACTCCAAATTCCAGAGCGTTTGGAAAAGCGACGAAGGCGAACCGATGGGCGTCTGCATCAAGAAAGGCAACACAGACCTTTTGGAGCAGACCGAAAACGCCATCAACACGCTTTATTATAACGGCAAAATCTCCGAGCTCGCCATGAAGCACTTCGGCACCGATGTCACCGAGGGCGTGCGCAACGTCACCGAGGAACCGACCGTTGACCCGAGTAAGGTCAAGACCGTTAAGGACGGCGTTTTGACCATCGGCTTTGAGGCCGGTTATCCGCCGCTTGAGTACACCGACGACAGCGGCCTTGTATACCAGGGCTTTGACGTTGATATGGCAGAAGAGATCGGTAAGCTGTTCGGCCTTGAGGTTGAGTTCGTCAACACCTCCTTCGACGGCGTTTTCGCAGGCCTCGATAAAGGCCAATACGATATGATTATCGCCGGCGTTTCCATCACCCCGGAACGTCAGGAAGCGTATGAAATGACCGAGCCGTACCTCTCCAACCAGCTCGTCATCGTCACAAAGAAGGACGCATAAGCGCAATAACGTAAAAGGAAACTTCGGCAGGAGGCCCCGTTTTGAGGTCTCTTGCCCCATTTATATCGGAAAGGATATCAACCATGAACGCCATTCAACAAATCATCGGCTGGATGCCGGCGCTGCTCCAGGCCACCGGCGTAACGCTTGCGCTTTCCGTCACCTCCGTGCTGACGGCACTCGTGCTCGCCGTGTTTCTTGCCCTCGGCAAGATCTCCAAAAACACCGTACTCCGCTCCGTGTGCGGCGCGTACATCTTCTTCTTCCGCGGCACGCCGCTTCTGATGCAGCTGTTTTTCCTCTACTACACGCTGCCGCAGCTCGTTCCGGCGTTCAATATTCAGAGCCGCTTTTTGGCCGCTTGGATCGCGTTCTCGCTGAACGTCGCGGCCTACCTCGCGGAGATCATCCGCGCAGCCATTCAGTCCATCGATAAAGGCCAGCTCGAAGCCTCCACGGCGCTCGGCCTCACCCACTCGCAGGCGATGCGCCTTGTCATCATCCCGCAGGCCTACCGCCGCATGATTCCGCCGATCTGCAACGAGTTCGTCATGGTGCTGAAGGATACCTCCCTTGTGTCCATCATCGCGCTGACCGATTTGACCTACCAGACGAAGATTATCGCTTCCAACAAGGCGAGCGCTCTCGTTTATATCCCGGCTATGATCATTTACCTCATCATCACCGGCGTGTTCACCGTTATTTTCAATCGCCTTGAAAAGCGCCTGTCCATCTACGAATAAGGAGGAATACGGCTATGTCTATCATTAAAACGGAAAATATCTGTAAGTCCTTCGGCTCCGTAGAGGTGCTGAAAAACGTCAGCCTCACCGTAGAGCCGGGCGAAGTGGTCGTCATCATCGGACCGTCCGGCGCAGGCAAATCGACGTATCTGCGCTCTTTAAACCACCTTGAAAAGCCTACGAGCGGCAAGATCTGGATCGACGACAAGCTCATCGAAGACCGCGTGAATGGCCACAATCAGGTAAAGCTGCCGCATAAAGAGCGCGCCGCTATTTTGCTTGAGATGGGTATGGTGTTTCAGCGCTTCAACCTCTTCCCGCACAAAACGGCACTGCAAAACGTCATGCTCGCCCCGATGAACGTGAAGGGCGTGCCGGAAAAGGAAGCCAAAGAAAAGGCCGTGAAGCTTTTAAATCAGGTCGGCCTCGGCGATAAGCTCGATTCCTACCCCGCAAAGCTTTCCGGCGGCCAGCAGCAGCGTGTGGCCATCGCCCGCGCGCTCGCCATGGAGCCGAAAATGATGCTGTTCGATGAGCCCACCAGCGCCCTTGACCCGGAGCTCGTCGGCGACGTTCTGAACGTCATGAAGGAGCTTGCGGAAGAAGGCATGACGATGCTTGTTGTCACGCACGAAATGGGCTTTGCCCGCGAAGTGGCAGACCGCGTGGTGTTCATGTATGATGGCGCGATTTTGGAGGAAGGCTCCCCGAAGGAGATCTTCACAAATCCGAAGCACGACCGCACGCGCCAGTTCCTGCAAAGCGTTCTGTAAGGCGATAGTATGTTTGAAAATACCTCAAAATGCGAAGACTGCCTGTATTACGAGTACGACGATGAGTACGGCTTCTATGTCTGCGATATGGACTTAGACGAGGACGAAACCGCCCAGTTCATCGGCGGCCGCTTTCAAAACTGCCCGTACTACCGCCCCGGCGACGAATACACCATCGTCCGCAAGCAAATATAATAACATTGTATGACAAAAGCTCTCCCGAATTCGTTTCGGGGGAGCTTTTGATTTCATCGATATTTAAATGCTGTAATCGTTGACGAAAGTCGCCTGCTGCTGATCCAATATATCCTGCAGGGTGATGCTGTCGAGATATTCGTTGATGGCGCGGCTGAGCCCCTGCCACACGGGCAGCGTGATGCAGTCTGCACTGCGGTCGCACAGAACGGGGTCGTGATCGAGACACGCGACGGGCGCGAGGCTGCCCTCCGTGATGCGCAGAATCATGCCCACGGTGTATTTATCCGGCGATTGCGCCAGACGATATCCACCCTGAAAACCGCGGCTTGCAAGAAGAATATCGGATTTATTGAGCATCGGCACGATCTGCTCCAGATATTTTTTGGAGACATTCTGACGGCGGGCAATGTCCTTCAGCGCGACGTAGCCGTCATTCTGGTGCTGTGCGAGATCCAGCAGCATGCGCAGCGCATAGCGCCCTTTGGTGGAAATTTTCATGCGGTATCCATCCTTTATGTAAAAT
Source organism: Neglectibacter sp. CSJ-5 (assembly GCF_032490475.1). Taxonomy (NCBI): domain Bacteria; kingdom Bacillati; phylum Bacillota; class Clostridia; order Eubacteriales; family Oscillospiraceae; genus Neglectibacter; species Neglectibacter sp. CSJ-5. The sequence continues at coordinate 250,182 of NZ_JAVYJC010000003.1, forward strand.
AGCGTTTCCGGAATAAAACAAGTGGGCTCACTGTCCGCCGCAAACTTTATACCATAATAACATGTTTTTAGTAGGTTTTCAAGAGTTTTATTTTTGCCGGTAATTTACTGCAAAAACACCCTTTATAAACTCATTTAAACCCGCGAAAAAAGGCAAAACCCGAAAGTCTTGCCCCTTTTCCTCATTCATTTTCTATCCCAAAGATGTGTGTTTGGATTCTTGTATGCTGTATCAGTCTGCAAACATCGGCGTGGAGAGGTACCGTTCGCCGGTATCGGGCAGAAGCGCCACGATGACCTTGCCTGCGTTTTCCGGACGCTTTGCAAGCTGTGCTGCCGCAAAGACTGCCGCGCCGGAGGAGATGCCCACCAAAACGCCCTCGCTGCGCGCCAGCGCGCGGCCGGTCGCAAACGCGTCCTCGTTCTGCACGGGGAGAATCTCATCGTAAATGTCGGTGTTCAGCGTATCCGGCACAAAGCCCGCGCCGATGCCCTGAATTTTATGCGGACCCGCCTTGCCGCCGGAGAGAACCGGGGAGGTAGCCGGTTCCACCGCGACAACCTTAACATTGGGGTTCTGCGACTTGAGGTACGCGCCTACACCGGAAAGCGTGCCGCCCGTGCCGACGCCTGCAACGAAAATATCGACCTTGCCGTCCGTGTCTGCCCAGATTTCCGGGCCGGTCGTCTTCAGGTGCACCGCCGGGTTTGCCGGGTTCGTGAACTGGCTCGGAATGTAGCTGTTTGGGGTCTGCTCGGCGAGCTCCTTCGCCTTTGCGATAGCGCCCGGCATACCCTTTGCACCTTCGGTGAGGACAAGCACCGCACCGTAAGCCTTCAAAAGGTTGCGGCGCTCCATACTCATCGTCTCCGGCATGGTAAGGATTACCTTATAACCGCGGGAAGCCGCAACGGAAGCAAGGCCGATGCCCGTGTTGCCGCTTGTCGGTTCAATGATAACTGCGCCGGGTTTCAAGAGGCCCTTTTCCTCGGCGTCGTCCAACATCGCTTTTGCGATACGGTCCTTTACGCTACCTGCCGGGTTGAAATACTCAAGCTTCGCGTAGATTTTCGCGTTCAGTTCATTTGCTTTTTCGTAGTTGGTGAGTTCAAGAAGCGGAGTGCTGCCGATGAGGTCTGTGATTTTCCGATATACACGCATGGTAAAGTCTCCTTAAAATACTTTATATAAATGAGTTTGCATTCTTGTATCGTTTCAGGCCGCGGCGCAACATCGCCGACTGTACGGAAACAGGTTCATATCGCGTCTCTCCTTTGCCTTATTTTACTAAACTTATGAAACCTACTTATTTCATAGGTTATTGAGCTTGTTTATATCCTATCACCACAGGGGAAATTTGTCAACATCTTTTTTCACTTTTTCTTTTACCTTTAAAACTCGTTGAAACGATCCGCCGCTTTGCAATGCAAAATGCAGTTTCCCCCATATAATAGTATGGTTTCCAAAAGTTTTCTTCAATTTTTGCATTTTAGGGGTTGACAAATTGCAATCTAACGTGTATCATACAAAACATACCAAGTCAATATGTTTTGAGTGTTATGAAACCTTCAAACATAAAAACCGAAGTAAATCTCAAAGGAGGCGCACCCCGATGATGCGATCCCTTTTCCGGCAAATGCTTCGCCACAATTTCAGAAACGGACGAATGTGAAGCTCAGCTTTTCGTCAACTTCTCAAAATCCGTTAAAACAAAAATTAAATTCTGAAATTATGAAAGAGGTATTACCATGAGCTATACATATGATAACAACTACCATTTTGAAACCATCCAGCTGCACGCAGGTCAGGAGAACCCGGACCCCGCTACCGATGCCCGCGCAGTGCCGATCTATCAGACGACTTCCTTCGTCTTCAAGAACTCTGCACACGCAGCAGCCCGCTTCGCGCTCGCAGATGCAGGCAACATCTACGGCCGTCTGACGAACTCCACCGTGGACGCATTTGAGCAGCGCATTGCAGCCCTTGAGGGCGGCGTGGCAGCGCTTGGCGTCGCTTCCGGTGCAGCAGCCATCAACTATACGTTTCTCAACCTCGCAAGCGCAGGTGACAACATCGTTTCCGCGAAGACCATCTACGGCGGCACCTACAATCTGCTCGAGCACACGCTCCCGCAGTACGGCATCACCGCAACGTTCGTAGACCCGGATGAAGAGGGCGCTTTTGAAAACGCGATTAACGATAAGACAAAGGCCGTCTTCATCGAGACCATCGGTAACCCGAACGCAACGCTGATTGACATTGAAAAGGTCGCAGCCATTGCACATGCACATAAGATTCCGCTTGTTGTAGACTCCACATTCGCAACGCCTTACCTCCTCCGTCCGTTCGAGTACGGCGCAGACATTGTTGTCCATTCCGCTACAAAGTTCATCGGCGGTCACGGCACGGCGATCGGCGGCGTTATCGTAGACAGCGGTAAGTTTGACTGGGAAGGCAGCGGCAAATTCCCGTCCCTCGTAGAGCCGAACCCCAGCTACCACGGCATCAGCTTCACAAAGGACGTCGGCGCGGCAGCCTTTGTCACGAAGATCCGTGCAATCCTCCTGCGTGATACCGGCGCAACGCTCGCTCCGCTGCACGCATTCCTGTTCCTGCAGGGGCTTGAAACGCTCTCTCTGCGCGTTGAACGCCATGTAGAGAACGCGCTGAAGGTTGTCGATTTCCTCTCCAAGCACCCGAAAGTCGAAAGCGTCAACCATCCGTCTCTGCCGGACAGCCCGTACCACGAGCTTTATAAGAAGTATTTCCCGAACGGCGGCGCTTCCATCTTCACGTTCAATATCAAGGGCGGCGCTAAGGAAGCACAGGCGTTCATCGACAGACTCAAAATTTTCTCTCTGCTTGCAAACGTCGCAGACGTGAAGTCCCTCGTTATCCACCCGGCTTCCACCACGCACTCGCAGCTCAACGAAGAAGAGCTCGCAGAGCAGGGCATCCAGCCGAACACCATTCGCCTCTCTATCGGCACCGAGCACATCGATGACATCATCGCCGATCTTTCCCAGGCTTTCGGTGACTGATTCAAAACACTCCTTAAAACTGATTTCTCCGATATCCTATTTTCCGTGTCCCCACGTCAGAAATGGCGTGGGGACATGCTTTTTCCCGAAATCCGGCGGCTTTGCATCTTGACATCCCGCCCTATCTGTGTTAGAATTTTAAGGCTAATAAAGTTAGCTTATAAAGTAACAATTCGGAGGCGAAATGATATGAAACACATTCAGACGCTTGAGACCCGCAACCTGTGCGAAAGCGCAAAGAACGGCGGCTGCGGCGAGTGCCAGACTTCCTGCCAGTCCGCTTGCAAGACGAGCTGCGGCATTGCAAACCAGCAGTGCGAGAACACGGAGAAGAACGCGAAGTAATTCAAAGGTTCAGAAAACGCCGCCTTTTTTGGCGGCTTTTTTCATGTATAGATGCGAAAGGATTTTTTAGATGATACACCGTTATAAACTCGGCGGCATGAACATCGTGCTCGATATCTGTTCCGGCTCCGTCCACCTTGTTGATGAAGTCGCCTACGACATGATTGGCCTGTTCGAGACCGAAAGCCGCGAGGCGATCACCTCCGCTATGCTGGAAAAATACGGCAACCGTGAGGACGTGACCGAAGCCGACATCAACGAGTGCTACGAGCAGATTGAAGAGCTGCGCGACGCCGGTAAGCTCTTCACCCCCGATACGTTCGAGCCAATGGCAGGTGCGCTGAAAGCGAAAAGCGCCAACGTCGTCAAGGCGCTGTGCCTGCACGTGGCGCACACCTGCAATTTAAACTGCTCCTACTGCTTTGCAAGCCAGGGCAAGTACCACGGCGACCGCGCTCTCATGTCCTTTGAGGTCGGCAAGCAGGCGCTTGATTTCCTGCTCGAACACTCCGGCACGCGCCACAATTTGGAAGTCGACTTCTTCGGCGGCGAACCGCTGATGAATTTCGACGTCGTAAAGCAGCTTGTCGCGTATGCCCGTTCCCGCGAAAAGGAATGCGGTAAGCACTTCCGCTTCACGTTGACGACAAACGGCGTTTTGATCGACGACGACGTCATCGATTTTGCAAACTGCGAGATGAGCAATGTCGTTTTAAGCCTCGACGGCCGCAAGGAAGTGCACGACCGCTACCGCGTAGACTACGCCGGCAACGGCAGTTGGGATCGCATCGTTCCGAAATTCCAGAAGCTCGTCAAGGCGCGCGGCAACAAGGCGTATTACATGCGCGGCACATTCACGCACGCAAACCCTGATTTTCTCAAGGACATTCAGCAGATGCTCGACCTCGGCTTTACGGAACTGAGCATGGAACCGGTCGTCTGCGCACCGGGAGACCCCTCCGCGCTGACCGACGAAGACCGCGTCATCGTCATGGAGCAGTACGAAAAGCTTGCTGAGCTTATGCTGGAGCGCCGCCGCGCCGGCAAACCGTTCACGTTCTACCACTACATGATCGATCTCACCGGCGGCCCGTGCATTTACAAGCGCATTTCGGGCTGCGGCTCCGGCACAGAGTACATGGCCGTCACCCCGTGGGGCGACCTCTACCCCTGCCACCAGTTCGTCGGCGACGAAAAATTCCGCCTCGGCGATGTTTGGACAGGCGTGACGAACACGGAAATTCAGGCGGATTTCGCCTCCTGCAACGTGTACGCTCACCCCGAGTGCCGCGATTGCTGGGCAAGACTGTACTGCTCCGGCGGCTGCGCCGCAAACGCCTACCACGCCACCGGCTCCGTCCGCGGCGTTTACAAAGAGGGCTGCGAGCTCTTTAAAAAACGTATGGAATGCGCCATCATGCTCGAAGCCTCCAAGGCATTGGATAACAACGCATGATAACCGCACCAATCTGCGAATTTGTGCGCCGCTACCGATATAGCGGCGCTTTGCGCATGCACATGCCGGGCCACAAGGGCACCGCGCTGCTCGGTCCCGAGCCGCTCGACCTCACCGAGATTGAGGGCGCAGACGTGCTCTACCACGCCGAGGGCATCATCCGCGAAAGCGAAGCGAACGCCGCCGCGTTATTCGGCACCAAAAAGACGGTCTATTCCGCCGAGGGCTCATCCCTGTGCATCCGCGCCATGCTGTATCTTGCGCTGCTGCATGCCCGCGCAAATCACAAAAAGCCCGTCATTGCGGCAGGCCGTAACGCACACAAGGTCTTCATGACGGCCGCAGCGCTGCTCGACCTTGACATTCGCTGGATCTACGGCACGGAAAGCGTCATTTCCTGCGCCATCACCCTCGCGCAGCTCGAAGACGTGATCGTATCGGAAAACCCTGCCGCCGTGTACATCACAAGCCCGGATTATCTCGGCAACATCGCGGACATCAAGTCCCTGTCCACCGTCTGCAAAAAACACGGCGTATTATTGCTCGTCGATAACGCCCACGGCGCATACCTGCGTTTTCTGCCCGAGCCCATGCACCCCATGCAGCTCGGCGCAGACATCTGCTGTGATTCCGCACACAAAACACTGCCGGTCTTAACGGGCGGCGCGTATCTGCACATCGCGCACGGCACGCCGGACATGTTCGCGCAGCGTGCGGAAAGCGCCATGGCGCTCTTTGCGTCTACGAGCCCGTCCTACCTCATTTTGCAGTCGCTCGACGCAATGAATCCGCTTTTAGCAACATCTTTTCCTGCACAGCTCAAAGCCTGTGCGGAGCGTCTTGACACGCTGAAAACAATGCTCTGTGCGCACGGCTATGCTCTTTGCGGCGAGGAGCGCACAAAGCTCTGCTTATTGCCGAAGTCCTTCGGCTACACGGGCACAGCTCTGGCAGAAATTTTGACGCACCACAACATTTACTGCGAGTTTTCCGACGCAGACCACCTTGTGATGATGTTCACGCCGGAGACCACACCCGCAGATTTCGCCCGTCTCGAGCGCGCGCTGCTCTCCGTTCTGCCCGCCCCGGCGATCCTTTCAAAGCCGCCTGTGCCGCCGCATGCCGAGCGTGTACTTTCCCCGCGCGAGGCGCTCTTCTCGCCGAGTGAAACGTTACCGCTTTCCGAGTGCGAAAACCGCATTTTGGCAGACGCCAACGTGAGCTGCCCACCCGCGGTGCCGCTTGCTGTATGCGGTGAGCGCCTGACCCCTGAGGTCATCTCCGCGATGGAATACTACGGCACCGAGCACTGCACGGTCGTTGTGGAATGATTGACTTTATAAGTAACAATAAGCCCTCCGTCTTTCCTTTTTCATGGAAAAGACGGAGGGCTTTCTGCTGAAAGCGACTTAGGGCGCTGCCCTAAGAACCCGCAGCCTTTTGAAAAGGCTGGCAAAAACTTTTGCATCCCGTTGTCGCGGGATCGTCAAATCTTAATTCCCAGCCATCTCCCCTGCTTCATTCTGAAGTACCCAAGACAGAACCGCATAAACTGGTCACCGAACAGCCCAAGCCACACGCCAAGCAGTCCCAATCCCAGCGGGTAACACAGCAGCCAACTCAGAGCCGGTCGGATAATGGTGACGCTGATCATAGACGCAAACGCGGTATACTTCGTATCGCCCGCGCCTCTCAAGCAACCGAAGAAAATGACCTGCGTGATCTGGAAGTAAATAATAACGCACAGCATACGCATAATCATCACACCCATATCGAGAATTTCCTGCTCATTCGAAAACAGGCCATAGAGATTCCTGCCAAAGAGCAGGAAGATCATCGACATCACAAACGCGCAGAAAAGTCCAATCCGCTGGCACATGGAGGCGTACAGCTTTGCAAGGTCGCGCCGCTCTTCGCCGAGGCTCCTGCCGATCAGCGCCACAGACGCCACCGAAAGCCCATCGCCGAACGAGAACGTCAAACTCATCATATTCATGCCAATCTGGTGCGCAGCATACGCAGCGGTGCCGAGGTTCGCAACGGTGATGGCGAACAGCAAAAAGCCGATGCGCTGGAAGATTTGCTCCACAAACGCGCTGGAACCGACGTTAAGCAGTGAGCGCACGTCAAACCTCGAGGCAAAAAAGCCTTTCACAGCGCGGATATACACAAACGAGGACTTCGCGAACATGGAGTGCAAGCTCATCGCGCAGCCGATCACAGAGCCGATAACAGTCGCAAGCGCCGCGCCGCGCGTGCCAAGCGCAGGAAACCCAAAGTTGCCGCCGATCAAAAGATAGTTGAACACCACGTTCACAAGGTTAGAGACTATGTTCGTGCGCAACGCGATCTTCGTGTTGCCCGCGCCGCGCTGTGCCGCGTTCACGATCATCATCACGGTCGTAAACCCAATGCCGCCCATGATGATCTGGAAATACTCCACCGCCGCTTCATGCGTATCGTCCGCCGAGCCCGCAAAGCGGATGATGGGGTCTGCAAACGCCGTAAACGTAACGCTGATGATCGCCGTTAAAATCACGGCGACCAGAATGCACGTTTTCAAAATGCGCACCGCGCTTTCGCGGTTCTGCTCGCCCCTACGCCGTGCAACCAGCGCCGAGATGGCCGTGCTCATCGACATAAACAGCGCCAAACCGATGAACTTCGGCTGCTGCGTCAGACCCACCGCTGCAATGGCGTAAGAGCCCAGCGTGCTCACCATGATGGTATCGATAAAGCCGACCAGCGCCACCAAAAACGATTCCACCATCGAGGGCCACGCCATGTTGATGGTCGTTTTGAAAAGCGAGTTCGTAGACGGCAGCTCGCCCGTCACAGGCTCGCCGTGCAAAACATGCTGTGCGTTAAAGAGTTCCAAAAGTATTCACCCATTTCCAAAATAGTTGCTTTCAAAAAATTATAGCATTAAAAAAGAAGCCGGTCAAGACGCGTACCGCTTATTTGTACGCAGTTCGACCGGCTTTTCAACTGTTATTTGCTTATTTTGTGGCAAGAAGCACCGCCGTGTTGGATTTTGCCCAGCACACGCGTACCTCTGCAAAGCCCGCCTTGAAAAGCAGGGCCGCTTCGCCCGCCACATACTGCGGCGTAAAGCAATAGTAGTGCTCGTCTGCCGACAAATGCTGCTCCTTGCGCTTCTGCTCAAACTCGGAACGGCAGAAGTCCTCATACATCTGCGTCGGCGCGAATTTGTCGCTCAACAGAAAGAACCCGCCCTTTTTGATACTACGGTACACGCGGTGAAATAGCTCGCGATTTTCTTCGCGGCTGTAATAATGCAGCGCCATCATGGAAACCGCTCCGTCATAGCTTTCCGGCTCCAACTCATATTTAAAGAAATCACCACAAATCGTGCGGATGCGCTCCTTGTGCTCCGGCAGATTTTTCGGAATTTCCGAGAGCATCTTATCCGCGCAGTCAATACCGTCCACATAAATCGTCGGGTTCTGCTCTAAAATTGCCGTAAGACCCGTGCCCGTGCCGATACCGAGGTCCAGAATGTGCAGGTGCTCCTTCTTCGGGAAAAACTCCGCCGTGCGGCGAATGTAGCCGTCTTCATCCTCTGCGCTGCGCTTCAAGCGTTCGTCATAAGACTCCACCGCGCCGTTAAAATAACTGTCGATCCTTTCCAGTGGCATATGCACACCAATCCTTTCCTGCCGACGCAATACTCTAAACGATAGTTTTGCGTCAGGCGCATAAGCTATGCAAAACTTTTGCGATATTTTTCATTTACCCATTATTACTATTTTACTGAAAATTCGCTCACCTTGCAACTTGGAAAAACGACAATTCTGCGCGGGCTTCGGCAAAAGATATTGGACTAATCCATGAATATCCCGCTGAATACCGCGGTTTACGCGAAGATCATGCGGCCAAAATCCTGCGGACGATGGAAATCCGGCGTTTCGCTCGTCGTCTCATTCCACATCATATAGTGCGGCTGCACGGTGAGGTCGCCGCATTTAAAGCAGTTCGCGCGGATCACACGCCCGCTTTTAAAGTCGTAATCGGGGTAAAATACATGCAGAAATTCAAGCGGAATTTCATAAAAGATTTCCCACCCGTCCGCCGTTTTGTTCGTGCGGATGTTAAAAAGCTTCTTGTGGTCTTCCGGGATCAAACGAATGCTGTCTGCTCTGCCGTGGCCGAAGCCAAGGAAAATCGCGCCGTTCAAGTTCAGCTCAATGTTAAAATACCGCCCGTCCTCCGGCACCGGGGAAAAGAAAAACTCCATGCAGCTGTCCGTGCAGATGCTGCCGAGCTTATCGGTCAGCTCCGCGCGGATGTTCTTTTCGTGTGCCACCTGATGCACGTAGATTTTCTTGTCGTCGTAGCAGATCTGCTGCTCCATGCGCACGCCCGCGTCCGGCAACCAACAAACATTGTCCACCTGCAGCTCCGACACCTTTGTCCAGTCCGGCGCACCCACCGTTTTCTCAATGACATACTCTTTCATATTCATACAGCTCCTAACCGTTTTCCGCCCATCGCGGTTTTTCATGGCTTTATTATACCAGATTTTGCCGCAAAACACAATCATTCCATAAAAACAGGCGCTCCCGAAAAACGGAAGCGCCTGCGAAAAAGCTATTCTAATTAGACCTCGTGCGGGTACTTTCTCATGTAGGAAAGCAGCTCGTCAACGGTGGTGAAGGCCATGCCGGTGACGGTGTCGGCAGCACCATAGTAGATGGTGATGCGGCCGGTGTCGGCATCGGTCAGGGTAGCGCACGGGAACGTAACGTTCGGCACGTCACCGGTGAGCTCATAGCTCTCTTCCGGACCGAAGACATAGAAGTTGCCTCTTTCCTTCACGATCCACGGCTTCTCGTGGTCAAGAAGCGCTACGCCGAAGCGATAAACGAAGCCGTTGCAGGAGTTCAGAACGCCGTGATAAATCATCAGCCAGCCTTCATCGGTCTCGATCGGAATCGGGCCGGGGCCGACCTTCTTGGACTGCCAGCCGGAGTGACTGCTCGTGCCGAAGACATAGCGGTGCTTGCCCCAATACGTCATGTCCGGGCTCTCGCTGTAGAAGATGTCGCCGAACGGGGTGTGACCGGTGTCGGACGGACGGCTCAGCATTGCGAAGTTGCCGTTGATCTTCTTCGGGAACATAACGCCGTTGCGGTTATACGGCAGGTAAGCGTTCTCCATCTGATAGAAGGTCTTAAAGTCATAGGTATAGCCTACGCCGATCGTCGGGCCGTGGAAACCGTTGCACCAGGTGATGTAGTAACGGTCCTCAATCCAGCAAACGCGCGGGTCATAGCGATATTCCTTGCGGGTTACGCACGGGTCGCAGCCGGGAGCCGGCTGGAACTCGATCGGCTCGTGGTTGATCTTCCAGTTGATGCCGTCATCGGAGAAGCCTGCGAAGATGTCCATCTCAACAGAGCGGTTGTCGCAGCGGAAAACGCCAGCGAACTTGCCCTCAAACGGGACAACTGCGGAGTTGAAGATGCTGTTGGAAGTGGGGATGAGATCACGCGGAATGATCGGGTTGTGGTCATAACGCCAAACCGGCTTATCGTAGCCCTGCGGCTTATCCTGCCACGGGATGTTCGGGAGTGCATTGCCAATAATTTTAGCCATTGTAGTTTCCTCCATTTTATATTTTTTCAAAAGAGATTCGAAAGCGAACACATACAGTCCTTTACAATGTGTAACCGCTTCCATATCACAATTAACTATAATACAAACCAAGAGAAAAGTAAAGCTATTTTTTCCGAAAAAGCTGTTTCTATCACAATTCCACCAAATTTCATCGCCGCCTTTAGCAAAATGCCGAAGCCCGCGCCGTACACAGCATCACAAACCGCCAACTTTATGCAACAAATGCCTATTGCGCAAAAGCCGCATAAACGATATACTGTTGTTATAAACGGATATTTCTCTGCCCGAATTTTTATGTTTTCCCGAAAGGAACGATTTTATGGCGATTTTATTTGATGCCGAAAAGAAAATTTTCAAGCTGGATACCGCTTCCTCCAGTTACGTTTTTGCCGTGCATGACAGCGGCCGCCTGCTGCACCTCTACTACGGCGCATACCTGCCGGACTGCGACATGCGCTATTTATTGGATCGCGGCTACTTCGGCTCCTTCACGCCCGACGCCGCAGGCTACGTCGGCACGGAGTTTTCCCCGGATACACAGCCGAGCGAATATTCCTGCAACGGCACCGGCGATTTCCGCATCTCTGCACTCCAAATCCGCAACGCGGACGGCAATATCGCGACCGACATTCGCTACGTTTCGCACCGCATTTTAAGCGAAAAGCCTGCGCTGCCCGGCATGCCGTCTCTGCGCGACGAAAACGGTGACAGCGAAACGCTCGAGGTCACCACGCTCGACCAAACGACAAACGCCGAAGTGAAGCTCTACTACACCGTTTACAAAGATCTGCCCGTCATGACGCGTCACGCCGTCGTGACGAATACGTCCGACCGCGCCATGGAGCTTGAGCGTGTGTTCAGCACCTGCCTCGACTTCAACACGATGGATTACGACATGGTGCACCTTTACGGCAAGTGGGCAAAGGAGCGCACCGTCACAGAGCGCCCGCTCTGCCACGGCATTCAATCCATCCAGAGCAAGCGCGGTTCCTCCTCACATAACCACAACCCGTTCGTTGCACTGAAAGCCCACGGCGCCACCGAAGAAAACGGCGAAGTCTACGGCGTCAACCTCATTTACAGCGGCAACTTCTCCATTGAAGCCGAGGTAGACTGTTTGAACGCCACGCGCCTTCTCGCGGGCATCAATCCCACCGATTTCACCTGGCGCCTGGAGCCGAACGAATCCTTCACCGCGCCGGAAGCCGTCATGGTCTACACCGATAAGGGCCTCGGCGAGATGAGCCGCATTTTCCACCGCACCTACATGAAGCACCTCATCAAGAGTCCGTGGCGCGATGTGGAACGCCCCGTGCTCATCAACAGCTGGGAGGCCGCATATTTTGATTTTGACGATGATAAGCTTGTCGCGTTCGCACACGAAGCCGCCAAAATGGGCGTCGATATGCTTGTCATGGACGACGGTTGGTTCGGCCACCGCGAAAGCGACGATTCCTCCCTCGGCGACTGGTATGTCAACGAAAAGAAGCTCAAAGGCGGCCTCAGTTCCCTCATCGAGCGCGTCAACGCAGAGGGCTTAAAGTTCGGCATCTGGTATGAGCCCGAGATGATCTCTCCGGACAGCGACCTCTACCGCGCCCACCCGGATTGGTGCCTGCACGTGCCGAACCGTGAAAATTCCCCCGCACGCTTGCAGTACGTCCTCGATATGACGAGAAAAGACGTGCGCGATAACATCTTCGCGCAGATGTATAAAGTCCTCAGTGAAAATAAGATTGATTACGTCAAATGGGACTTCAACCGCAATCTGACCGAGGTCGGCTCTGCGCTGCTCCCGCCGGAGCGCCAGAAGGAGGTCATGCACCGCTTCGTGCTCGGTACATACGACCTCATGGATCGTTTTGTCAAAGCGTTTCCGAATATCCTCTTTGAAAACTGCTCCGGCGGCGGCGGACGTTTCGATGCCGGCATGCTGTATTATTCCCCGCAGATCTGGTGCAGCGACAACACCGACGCCATCGAGCGCCTCACCATTCAGTTCGGCACGTCCATGTGCTACCCTATCTCCTCGTTTGGCGCACACGTCGCAGCCCGCCCGCGCACCTCGCTTAAAACCCGCGGCAACGTCGCCATGTGCGGCACATTCGGCTACGAGTTAGACCCCAGAAAGCTCACCGATGACGAAAAAGCCGAAGTAAAGCAGCAGATCGCCGACTACCGCAAATATCACCGCCTTGTCCGCGAGGGCGATTTCTACCGCCTCGTCTCCCCGACCGAGAACGACTTCTACTGCGCGTGGGAGTTCGTCTCGCCGGATAAACAGGAAGCCATGATGGCTGCCGTCGTCATGCGTCAGCCCGAGACCCGTTACTGCGTGCAGCGCCTGCGCGGCCTCGACCCCAAAACGTACTATCAGGACGAGGAGACCGGTACCGTCTATTCCGGCGCCATGCTGATGAACGCAGGCCTTAATTTGACAAGAGACGTCTACGAAGACGGCACCAGCGTCACAAAGCACTTTAAAGCTGTAAAATAAAGCCGCCGAAGTCCATAATGCCGCAACGCTAAAAGTCTTTGATTAAACTTTCTTCAGAAAGTTTATGGGGGCTCGGGGCAACGCCCCAAGTCGCGCTCCGCAGAGCGTGAAACACTTTTTGCCTCCACAAAATTAGAACCGCAGGAAACCCGGTTGCATGGATTTCCTGCATGATTTGCCCCGCAAATCATTAGAATTAAATGAACAAAGCAGGACCCCGTAAACACACAACGTGCCTACGGGGTCCTGCTATATAAATCATAAAAAAATCGACTTATTTCTCATCCGCATGCGTGCTGTTCATCAGGCGGATCAGTGCCTTCTGTGCGCGTTCCTCGCATACCGCAATAATCTCATCGCCCGCTTGCAGCACCGTGTCGCCGCCCGGAATGATGAGCTTGTTATTTCGCACAATGGAAATCAGCAGCGCCCCCTTCGGGAACACCACCTCACGCACCGACTTGCCGTGCAAAGCCGAATTCTCTCCAAGCGTCACGGAGCAAATCTGACCGCGGCCCTTGTTCAGCGATGCCACAAGATGAAACTCCATCAGGTTCGCTTCCTGCTCGATCATCTGCGCAATGATTTCCGTGCTGCTCACCGCATAATCCACGCCAAGCACACGCATCGTCTCCAAATTGCGCGGGTCGTTTGCGCGGGCAATCACTTTTTTCGCACCGAAATACTGCTTTGCAAGCTGCGACGCAACGAGGTTGTCCGCATCGTTGCCGGATATCGCAATAAAGCAGTCGGCGTCCCGTACACCGGCGTTTTCCAGCATGTCAATGTTCGTGCCGTCGCCGCAGATAATCTCCACGTCCAGCGAGTTCGCAAGCTGTAAGCTGCGCGCGCGGTCGCTCTCGATGATACGCACCTCGTGGCGGCGGCCCTCCAAAATGCGGCGCGCAAGGCTTTCGCCCACCTTGCCGCCGCCCATAATGACAATGTTCATAGCACATCCCCCTTAATCGATTGCGCGGCTGTACACAATCTCGTCGCCTGCCTCGAGCTTCAAGGGTGCAAGCCCCGCTAAAACGAACGCGCCGCTTTTGCGGATGATGCCGAACACCACTTCGCCCGGGTTGCCGCGCAGTTCGTCCACATTCTTGCCGATCTGATGCCGCTCCGCCGGCCGCACGTCAAAGTCGACCGTATGCAGACCGAACTCGATTTTCTTGTTCATTTTTTCTCCGCTCAGCATCCGCACAATACGGTCGCCGGCGTGGTTTGTGGGGCAAATGGTATGCAATCCCATATGCTCAAAAATCAATTCACGCGCGGGGTCGGAAACACGCGCCACCACGTTTTGGATACCGAAGTAATCGCGCGCAATCTGCGCCACCGTGATATTGAGGTTATCGTCCGCCGTTGTCACCGCCACCGCGTCGCAGCTTTCAATGCCCGCTTCGCGCAGGTTACGAATATCCATCGGGAACCCGCGGAATGTCACGCCCTCGAAATCGTTTTCCAAAAGCTCCAAGTCGCTTTCAATGTTGCTTAAAACAGAAACGTCCCAACCCATTTCGTCCATGGTGCGGGCGATTTTTCGCCCAAGCAGGCCGCAGCCTATAACTAACACATTCATAGTTTACCTCAGCGTCGCTCCGGATCTTCCGTATCGCGAATGGTCTCTGCCGTCATGCCGTCTGATGTGCTGCCGGAGCTCGTATTCTCTCGGTTACCGCCGTTTACGATAATAGGATTATTCGCATTCGGCGTCGGCTCTGCGGTGGGAGCGGGTGTCGGCGATGCCTCGCTGCCATTTTGCGCGTCACCGCTGTCCCCGTTGTCATCGGTCGTGCCGTTTTCCGCATTCGGGGTCGGCGAAGGCGTCGCGGTCGCAAGTGCGGTCTTCTCTTTCTCACTGATCGTCACAAATTCCGCGAACACATACGCATTCTGCCCAAAGTAAGAGATTTCCACCCACTCGGAGGTATCGTCCTGTGCCACAACCTCGAACGCCTCGCCGGCCTCTGCCGTGCCGAGAATTTCGGAATCCGTCGAAGCCTCGCTGCGCACATTCAACGAATCGTCGATGTCGTTGATGATCGCCACCTTCACTTTTTCGACCGGTATAGGCGTTGCGGTAGGCTCCACGCTCGGGGAGGGAGAGGGCTCCGCCTTGGCGCCGCCCTTGCCGCATGCCGCGGTGCCAAGGATTATCGCGGCGCACAGTGCCGCCGTGATCATCCTTTTTAACATATTTTTATAATGAATGCTTCGTTTCACAAAAGCTCACTTCTCCTTTCTTTTTTCGGCGCGCATTAAAAATGTCGCCGGAACATAAGATGATTTGTTATTAGCTATTTTAGCACAGTTCAAAGGAAAATCCAATACTTCGCCCGGTTTTTTCATTTCTTTTGCAAAAATCACCCGCATTTCTTGCCATTACCCCGAAAAAGGGCTATAATTACAGGGAATATTTTGCTTGGATATTGGAGTGTTCATCATGTTAAAACCCGAACAGATCGCGTCCGTCAAGGGCCGCGGCTTCCTCATCAATCGCGGCACAGAGTGCTTCTCCGGCCGTCTCGTCTGCGCCGGCGCGGTCTTCACCGCTGCCGACCTGCGCACCATCTCCGAGATTGCCGAAAAATTCGGCAGCGGCAAGGTGACGTTCACCTCCCGCCTGTCCGCCGAGATCGTCGGCATCCCCTTCGAGCAGATTGACGCCGCCTGCGATTACGCTGCCGAGCGTGGCCTCTACTTCGGCGGCACCGGCGCTAAAATACGCCCCGTCACCGCATGTAAGGGCACCACGTGCGTCTACGGCAACTACGATACACAGGCGCTCGCCAAAGAGCTGCACGAAAAATACTACGTCGGCTGGGCAAACGTCAAACTACCGCACAAGTTCAAAATCGGCATCGGCGGCTGCCCGAACAGCTGCATGAAGCCTTCCTTAAACGATTTCGGCATTGAGGGCCACCGCGTGCCGATCTTCGACGAAGACACCTGCCGCGGCTGCAAGGTCTGCATGGTGGAAAAATCATGTCCCTCCAAGGCTGCACACGTCGAAAACGGCAAATTACATATCGATGAAAAGTGCCTCGCCTGCGGCGTCTGCACCGGCAAATGCCCGTTTAAGGCTGTCCGCCACGAAAGCCCGGTCGTTTACCGCATTTATGTCGGCGGCACGTGGGGCAAGCAAACACGCATGGGCACGCCGCTCAGCCGCTTCGTCACCCGCGCGGAGATTGAGCCTCTGCTCGAGAAGACCATGCTCTGGTTCAAGGAAAATGCCATGCCCAAAGAACGCCTCGGCAAAGCTATTGACCGCCTCGGCATTGAAAAATTCGAACACGACGTGTTTTCCGATGATCTTCTGAACCGCCGCGAGGAGATCCTCGCAAAATAATTCCGAAAGGATACCCTATGAAACTCAAGTCCCTCGCAGCGCTCGCGCTTTCCGCCGTGCTGCTCCTTTCCGGCTGCGCCGCCCCGGCGCAAAACGAAACCACCCCTGAAAGCTCCTCCGCCGCTTCCGAAACGACCGCCGTCTCCGAGCGCGTCATTACGGATTCCTACGGCACCAAAACGGAGCTCCCCGATGATCCGTGCGTCGTCTCCCTTTACGGCTCGTTTGCCGAGTGTTGGCTGCTCTCCGGCGGTAAGCTCGCCGGTATTACCGAAGATGCCGTAGACGAGCACGGCATCGAAATCGATGACGACACCGCGCTCGTCGGCACCGTTATGGAGCCGAATCTTGAGAGCGTCGCGGCGCTCTCCCCGGATTACGTGATTTTATCCGCCGACCTGCCCGCCCACGCGGAGCTTGATGCCGCCCTCACCGATATGCAGATTCCCCACGGCTATTTCCATATGGATAACGTCATGGATTATGCAAAGATCATGCTGAATTTCTGCGCCGCCAACGACCCGGACGGTGAAAAATACGACGAAAACGTCACGCGGGTTTTAAAGCGCATTGAATCTATAAAGCAGGAGACAGCCGAAAAGCTCTCCGGGCAGAAAGCCCCCACCGTCCTGCTTTTGCGCGCTTATTCCACCGGCGTCAAGGCCAAAGGCGAAGACACCGTTGCGGGCGCCATTTTAAAAGAGCTCGGTGCGCACAACATCGCAGACGATAACGAAAGCCTGCTCGAAGACCTCAGCTTGGAATCCGTCATCGAAGCCGACCCGGATTACATCCTCGTCATGACGATGGGCAGCGAAGAAAACGCCAAGACCTACATGGCAGAGAACATCGAGAATAACCCCGCGTGGAGCGAGCTTTCCGCCGTGAAAAACGGCCGCTACATCTATCTGCCGAAAGACCTTTTCCACTATAAGTCCTTAAACCGCTGGGACGAGAGCTACGCATACATTGCAAAGCTCCTTTTGAACGAAGATGCGTAAGAAAATTTTATTTCCCGCAGCGCTCCTGCTGCTCGTTTTCTCCTTTGTGCTGAGTCTCTGTGTCGGCTCGGCACAAATTTCTATCCGCGAAGCTGTCTCTGCCCTGCAAAACGGCAGTTTAACGACCGCCGTCCGCATCCTGTTCTACGTGCGCCTGCCGCGCGCCCTTGCCGCCGTGCTCTCGGGCACAGCACTTGCGGTCTCCGGTGTGCTCTTGCAGAATGTCTTAAATAACGCCCTTGCCGCACCGAACATCATCGGTGTCAACGCCGGGGCGGGCTTTGCCGTGCTGTTTTTGCTCGCCGTCTTTCCCACAGCCACCGCGTTTTTGCCGTTTGCAGCATTCCTTGGCGCTCTTTCCGCGTCGCTGCTCATTTATGCAGTCGCCGCCAAAAGCGGTGCTTCCCGCACAACGATCACCCTCGCGGGCGTGGCCTTAAGCAGTGTTTTCGCCGCCGGCAGTAACGCCATAAAGACCTTTTTCCCGGATACCATCTATAATTCCAGCTCCTTTTTCATCGGCGGATTTTCCGGCATCGCGTACCAAAATCTCACCCCTGCGTGGATTGCCATCCTGCTTGGTTTGCTCCTTGCCGTGCTGTTTTCCGGCGAAATGGACGTTCTCTCCCTCGGCGATGAGACCGCGCAGTCGCTCGGCATGCGTGTGCAAGGAACACGCTTTCTCCTGCTCATGACGGCCAGCCTGCTTGCAGGCGGCGCAGTCAGCTTTTCGGGGCTTCTCGGCTTCGTGGGGCTCATTGTACCGCACATTCTGCGCCACTTCATCGGCGCGCGCCACCGCATCTTAGTGCCGCTTTCGGCCCTCTTCGGCGCGTCATTCGTCTTATTGTGCGATACCCTCAGCCGCACGCTGTTTTCCCCGTATGAGATTCCCGTCGGCATCGTACTGTCGCTGCTCGGCGGCCCGTTCTTCCTTTTCCTCATCGTGCGCAAAAAAGGAGGAAAACTCGAATGAACCGAAACCTTTCCACCGCCTTAAAATTCGCTGACCTTTGCGTCACGTTAAATCACGCCGAAATTCTCCGCGGAGTCTCGGGCGAACTCCGCCGCGGCGAAGTCACCGGCATCCTCGGCCCAAACGGCTGCGGCAAAACGACGCTGCTCCGCGTGCTCTGCCGCCTTATTAAAGCGGATTCCGGCAGCATCACCCTGTGCGGCGGTACCGCGGAAACCGACATTGCCGCCCTTGCCCCCAAAGCTCTCGCGCGGCGCGTCTCGTTCCTGCCGCAGCAAAGGGCCGTGCCGGATATCACCGCCAAAACACTCGTCTCCCATGGGCGCTATCCCTACCTCGGCTTTTCGCGCACGCTGTCCAATGAAGACCGCACCGTCATTCAAAATGCGCTTAAAACTGCCGGTGTGTCGGCCTTTGCCGACCGCCGCCTGCCCATGCTTTCGGGCGGCGAGCGCCAGCGCGTGTTCCTCGCCATGCTTTTAGCGCAAAACACCGACGTCGTTCTGCTCGATGAGCCCACTACTTACCTTGATGCGCACCATAAATTCGAGCTCATGGCGCTCCTCTCTACGCTCAAAGCGCAAAACAAAGCCGTCGGCATCGTCCTGCACGAGCTTCCCCTCGCGTTCAAGTTCTGTGACCGCCTGCTTCTCATGAAAAACGGCCAAATCATGCAAAGCGGCACGCCGGAGGAGCTATTAAAAACCGGCCTTATCGAGCACCTGTTCGGCATTTCCCTCACCCCCGTGATGCTCGACAAAGAGGTGGAGTACATCGAACGTAAAATTCACAGTTGACATTTCGCACTTTTGCGTGTACAATAAGGCCACAAGTTAAAGTACTTTTGTAACTGACGGAATACAAGATGGGGACATCGTGGAGCAAAAGTATGAAAATGAGCCGACCGTCTGGGCAGTGTTTTGAAAGCACTGCCCTGTTTTTATGTCAGCAGCTTCCAAAACAAGGAAATTTGCACGGCAAAACGCCGGAAAGGAATGGGAAACTATGAACGCTTGGAGAGATTTTAAAGGCGGTAAGTGGCAGGATCGCATCGATGTCCGCGACTTCATCCAGAAAAACTACACCCCCTACACGGGCGACGAAAGCTTTTTGCAGCCCCCGACCGCGCGCACCGAAAAAATGCTCGAAAAGTACGAGGCTCTCTGCCGCGCCGAGCAGCAAAACGGCGGCGTTTTGAACATCGATACCGAAACCGTCATCACCGCCACGTCTTTCGGCCCCGGCTACCTTGATAAGGAAAACGAGATCATCGTCGGCCTCCAGACCGATGAGCCGTTAAAGCGCGCTTGCAACCCGTTCGGCGGCATGCGCATGGTGCGCTCCGCCTGCGAAGCCTACGGCTACAAGGTCTCCGATAAAATCGAAGAGGAGTTCAAATACCACAAGACCCACAACGACGGCGTGTTCTCTGCCTATACGGATGACGTGCGCGCCGCACGCCACGCCGGCATCATCACCGGCCTGCCGGACGCCTACGGCCGCGGCCGCATCATCGGCGATTACCGCCGCGTTCCGCTCTACGGCGTAAACCGTTTGATTCTCCAAAAGCAGAAAGATAAAGCCGACCTCGGCAAAAATCCCCTCACGGCCGATACCATTCGCCTTTCCGAAGAAGTCACCGACCAGATCACCGCGCTCAAGGACATGGTGAAAATGGCCGCCATGTACGGTTACGACATCACCCGCCCGGCAGAAAACGCCCGCGAGGCTGTGCAGTGGCTCTATTTCGCATATCTCGCCGCCATCAAAGAGCAGAACGGTGCCGCCATGAGCCTCGGCCGCACCTCCACATTCCTTGACATTTATTTTGAACGTGACCTCAAAGAAGGCGTACTCGATGAATCCGGCGCACAGGAGATCATGGACGATTTCGTCTTAAAGCTCCGCATGGCGCGCCACCTGCGCACACCCGAATACAACGAGCTTTTTGGCGGCGACCCCATGTGGATCACCGAGTCCCTCGGCGGCACCGGCGAGGACGGCCGCACGCTCGTCACCAAAAACTCTTACCGCATGCTCCATACGCTCTATAACCTCCACCCGTCCCCGGAGCCGAACCTCACCGTGCTGTGGTCGAAGCACCTGCCGGAAAACTGGAAGCGCTTCGTCGCGAAGGTCTCCTGCGATACCGATGCCATCCAGTACGAGAGCGACACCGTTATGCGCCCCGCATTCGGTGATGATTACGCCATTGCCTGCTGCGTCTCCGCCATGCGCGTCGGCAAAGATATGCAGTTCTTCGGTGCACGCGCAAACCTTGCAAAGCTCGTCCTGCTCGCCATCAATGGCGGCATGGACGAAGTGAAAAAGACCCGCGTCGCACCTGAAATGCCTGTCTGGCCGGACGAATACGTCGATTTCGACGGCCTCCTCAACCGCCTCGATTTCTACCGCGATTGGCTCGCAAAAACTTACGTCGATGCCATGAACACCATCCACTACATGCACGACAAATACGCCTACGAAAAGAGCCAGATGGCGCTGCACGATACGAACGTCCGCCGTTTGATGGCGTTCGGCATCGCCGGCATGAGCTGCATGGCAGACTCCCTTTCCGCCATTAAATATGCCAAGGTGCGCTGCATCCGCGACCCCGAGACCGGCCTCGTCACCGACTTCGAGACCGAGGGTGAGTTCCCGTGCTTTGGCAATGACGACCCGCGTGTTGATTCCATCGCCTGCGAGCAGGTGCGCCGCTTCTACGATGCCCTGCGCGAATACCCGCTCTATCGCGGCGCACAGCACACGCTGTCCATTTTGACCATCACCTCCAACGTTATGTACGGCAAAAAGACCGGCAACACGCCGGATGGCCGCAAACTCGGCGAGCCGCTCGCCCCGGGCGCAAACCCCATGAGCGGCCGTGATAAATCCGGTGCGCTCGCAGAGCTCAACTCCGTCGCAAAGCTTTCTTATGATTATTGCCGCGACGGCATCTCGAACACGTTCTCCATCATTCCGGAAGCCCTCGGCAAAACGGAGGAAGACCGCATCACAAACCTCGTCCAGCTCCTTTCGGGCTACTTCATTCAGGGTGCGCATCACCTCAACGTCAACGTCATGAACCGCGAAACGCTCATCGATGCCTACCATAACCCGGAAAAATACCCCAACCTCACCATCCGCGTTTCCGGCTATGCGGTCAACTTCCACCGTCTCTCCAAAGAGCAGCAGCGCGAAGTCATCTCCCGCACATTCCATGAGGCAATCTGATGGAAGGCCGCGTCAGCTCCGTACAGTCCATGGGCGCGGTAGACGGCCCCGGCCTGCGCTACGTCGTCTTTCTGCAAGGCTGCCCGCTGCGCTGTGCCTACTGCCATAACCCCGAAACATGGGACTTAACCGGCGGCACGCCCTACACAGCAGAGGATCTCTGCAAAACAATCCTCCGTTACCGCCCCTATTTCGGCGAAAATGGCGGTGTCACCGTCTCGGGCGGCGAACCGCTTTTGCAGCCCGAGTTCGTCGCGGAATTATTCCGGCGCCTGCATGAACACAACATTCACACCGCGCTCGATACCGCCGGCGCCGGCGACCTTTCCCGTGCCAAGCAGGTTCTCAAGCACACAGACCTCGTCCTTTGCGACATCAAGTTCCCCACGGAAGCGCAGTACAAAGCCCACTGCGGCGGCTCCTTGCAGCACACGGTCGATTTCATGCGCCTTACGGAATCGATGCATATTCCCCTCTGGGTGCGCCACGTCGTCGCGCCCGGTCTTTCCGATACGGTTGAGAGCCTTCGCGCCGTCAAAGCTCTCGCGGAGTCGTTCTCCAATTTGGAGAAAATCGAGTGGCTGCCGTTTAAAAACATCTGCGCCGCCAAATACAAGGCGCTTCATATCCCGTTCCCCATGGGCGACAAACCCTCGTTCTCACAAAGCCACGTCGAAGCGCTCCTTTCAAAGCTATAATTTCATCCAAAAAGGCTGCCCCGCACTTTGCCGGGCAGCCTTTTCGTTTTCATCTCTATTTCCGTTTTGGTTCAGATTTATACAATTTTTTGAAAAATTCACAATTTTAATCGTCACAGACGCACGCTTTTATGCTATAATAAAAATGATTTTCGTTCAACCACCCCACAACACATAAGAAAGGTCGTGAGGCATCGATTGAAGCTAAGACAAATCCTCTCTGAAAAATGGAAGGAAGCGCTTCAGGCTGTCCTTCCCATCATCACCATCGTGCTGGCGCTCTCGTTCACCATTGCGCCGCTCTCGCCAAGCGTTCTGCTGTGCTTTTTAATGGGCGCCGTGCTCATTTTGGTCGGCATGATGTTCTTCACCACCGGCGCAGAGACCGCCATGACCCCCATGGGCGAGCGCATCGGTACCGCCATGACAAAAACGAAAAAGCTCGGTGTCGTTATCACGCTTTCGTTTTTGCTCGGCTTTATTATCACGGTCTCGGAGCCGGACTTACAGGTGCTCGCATCGCAGGTGCCGTCCGTGCCGAATTTAATTCTCATTCTATCCGTCGCATGCGGTGTCGGCGTGTTTCTCGTCGTGTCGCTTCTACGCATGCTGTTTTCTATCGCGCTGCCGCCGCTGCTTGTCGGATGCTACGCCGTCGTGTTTCTTCTGGCGTTCTTTGTCCCGCCGGAGTTTCTCGCCGTCGCGTTCGATTCCGGCGGCGTGACGACCGGCCCCATGACCGTGCCGTTCATCATGGCGCTCGGCGTCGGCATCTCGGCCATCCGCAGCGACCGCCATGCGGCAGACGACAGCTTCGGCCTCGTTGCGCTCTCGTCCATCGGCCCCATTTTGGCCGTCATGATTCTCGGCATCATCTATAATCCGAATGAAAGCACCTACACGCCGCCCATCCTGCCCGAAATGCAGGATTCCTCGGAGCTTTTCGAGCTGTTCCGCACCGGCATCCCGACCTACCTCATCGAGATTGCCGTCTCTCTCCTGCCGATCATTCTCTTTTTCCTCGCGGCGCAGTTTCTCGTTCTGCGGCTTTCTAAGCGCAAATTATTCCAGATCGGCATGGGCCTCGTTTATACATACATCGGCCTTGTGCTGTTTCTTACCGGTGCAAATGTCGGCTTCATGCCCGCCGGTCATTACCTCGGGCAGCAGTTAGCTTCTTACAAATACTCCGCTGTCGTCATTCCCGTCGCTATGGTCATGGGCTATTTCATTGTTCGCGCAGAGCCCGCCGTGTACGTTCTCAATCGTCAGGTCGAGGAGATCACAGACGGCGCCATCTCCGCCAAGGCCATGGGCATCGGGCTTTCCGTCGGCGTGTCCATCTCGCTCGGGCTCGCCATGATCCGCGTCCTCACCGGCATTTCGATTTTGTGGTTCCTCATCCCGGGCTACGCGCTCGCGCTCATCATCTCGTTTTTTGTCCCGAAGATCTACACCGCCATCGCGTTTGACTCCGGCGGCGTCGCTTCCGGCCCCATGACTGCGGCATTTCTGCTCCCCCTCGCACAGGGCGCGTGCACGGCCGTCGGCGGCAACATGGTCACAGATGCCTTCGGTGTCGTTGCCATGGTCGCCATGACGCCGCTCATCACCATTCAGGTCATGGGCCTCGCGGCAAAGCTCATGCAGCGCCGTAAAACGAAGACCGCCGCACCCGCCGCATTCGCCGATATGGACGAAAACGCGATCATCGAACTGTAAAGGAGGGCGTTTATGGGCGACAATTTATACTGGATGATTACCATTACAGACCGCAACCAAAGCCAGAAATTTCTGTCATTTTATAAAACCTATGGGATCGAGGTCGTGCTCAGCACGCTCGGCAAAGGCACCGCCGCGTCCGAAATTCTAAACGATTTCGGACTTGAAGCCACGCAAAAAGCCGTGCTGCTTTCCGTTGTCACCGGCAATATCTGGAGTGCCGTGCAAAAGGGACTGCAGACCATCATGCTCATCGATATTCCCGGCACCGGCATCGCGTTCACCATGCCGCTCAGCAGTATCGGCGGCAAACGTCAGCTGGAGTTTTTAACGAACGGTCAGCCGTTTCAGAAAGAAGAGGAAAGCGTCTTGAAAGATACCAAATACGAGCTTCTGGTCGTCATCGCAAACCAGGGCTATACCGAGCAGATTATGGCCGCAGCGCGCCGCGAAAACGCAGGCGGCGGCACCGTCATCCACGCGAAGGGCACCGGCATGGAGGGCGCGGAAAAGTTCCTCGGCGTTTCCCTCGCCAGTGAAAAAGAGCTTGTGCTCATCGTCGTAAAGCACGCGGATAAAAACAACGTCATGACTGCCGTTATGCAGGAAGCCGGGCTTGAGACCAAAGCGAAAGCTATCGTCTTTTCCCTGCCCGTCACCGGCACTGCCGGCCTTAGATTACAGGACTTAAACGAAGAAAACACATAACACAACGACCGTAACAAAATACCCGTACATAACAAAATCACCCTCGCCGGAGGAAATCCGCGAAGGTGATTTTTGTCATTCTATTATTATGTTGGCAAAGAGAATATCTAATTTATCAAATCAGCCCTTAACAGCGCCGATCGTGATGCCCTTAACGAAGTACTTCTGGAAGAACGGATAAACAACGAGCACCGGCAGAACACCGACAACGGCGATTGCCATCTTGATGCCCGTGCTCGGCATGTTCGCCGTAATCTCAGCCGCAGCCGCAGCATCCATACCGCTCTTCAGCGCCTGCACGTCTCGTAGCATGTCATTCAAAAGAACCTGTATACTGTAAAGGCTCTTGTTCTGCTGGAGATAGTAAAGACCGTTTTTCCAATCGTTCCAGTAGGAAAGACCGATAAGCAGTGTCATCGTTGCAACCATCGGAATGCTCATCGGCAGAACGATCGTCAGCAGGATTCTGAACTCGCCCGCACCGTCAATGCGCGCTGCTTCAATAACAGCTTCCGGAATGTTCGTGGAGAAGTACGTGCGCATCATGATCACGTAGAACGCGTTGACCACGAGGGACGGAATGATGAGCGCCCAAATCGTATTGCTCACCTTGATGTAACGGGTGTACATGATGTACGTCGGCACAAGACCGCCGGAGAACAGCATTGTGAAGAACACGTAGAATGCAAGACCGTTGCGGCCCGGCAGGTCGCGGCGGGAAAGCGGGTAAGCCATGAGGATTGTCATGGAAAGACCGCACACCGTACCCACAACTGTGGAGAGGATTGTGATGCCGTACGCGGAGATAATCTTGTTGCTGCTCTTAAACATATACTGGTAAGCATTCAGACTGAGTGCCTTCGGGAACAGCGTGTAGCCGTTGCGGATCAATTCCTGCTCGTCCGTAATGGAGGACACGATGAGCAGAAGGAACGGGAAGATGCAGCACAGGGAAAGGATGATCATCACAATGTGTGCGCCGACCTGAAACCCTTTGTTTTTTTCGACCATGGTGTTTCTCTCTCCCTTCCTTAGAACAGTGCGTTCTCTTCGCCGCCGATTTTCTTAACGGCAAGGTTCGCGCACAGGACCAGTATAAAGCCGACAACGCTCTGGTAAACGCCTGCTGCGGAAGATCTGCCGTAATCGTTCAGCGTGATAAGTGCGCGGTAAACGTACGTATCAATCGTGCTCGTAATGTCGAGCAGCGGGCCGGAATCCATCGGCACCTGATAGAACAGACCGAAATCGGAATAGAAAATCTTGCCGATAGACATCAGTGTCAGCGTGATGATGGTGGGCAGAAGGCTCGGCAGCGTAACGTGAAGGATCTGCTGCCAGCGGTTTGCGCCGTCGATGACCGCCGCCTCATAGTAGCCGTGGTCAATGCCGACGAGCGTTGCATAATAGAGAATGCAGTCGTAGCCGAACACTTTCCAGATATGTACGATGACCAAAATGAACGGCCAGTACTTCGGCTCTGTATACCAGGAAATCGGATTAATGCCAAGTGCCTTAAAGATCGTGTTGTTGATAAAGCCGGATTCAGAACTCAGCATTGCGAACACCAGATAGCTGACCACAACGATGGAGATCAGGTACGGCATCAGGATGATGGTCTGGTACACCTGCTTGAAGAGCTTGCTCGTAATCTCGTTTAAGAGAATCGCGATTGTAATGGCAATCACGGTGCCCAGCACGATAAAGCACAGGTTATAAAGCAGTGTGTTGCGCGTAATGTTGAAAGCGTCCTTCGTTTTAAAAAGGTAGGTGAAGTTGCTGAAACCCACCCAGTCACTTGCAAGGATGCCCTTACGCCAGTTGACCTTCTTGAAGGCGATGATCAGACCGCTCATCGGGATATACTTATCCATGAGCAGATACAGGGCGCCCGGAAGGAACATCAGATACAGCGGGATGCAGCGGTAAAAGCGCAGCCACTTATTCGGTTTTGCCGAGCGCACTTTCATTTCTTTTTCCAGTGCGGCAGATTTATTCGGCATAATTAGAAACCCCTTTCAATCTGTTTTCGTCCTGCTCCGTTGAAATTTTCCAAAAGAACATGGGCATGTACAGAAGGGTCATCTCTCTGTACACGCCCATGCCCTTTTCCCTTTCGGGAAAAAGACACGGATTTTCACAAGGAAGCTGAAACGAATCTCGCTCCAGCTTCTTTAAGTCTAATTGTGAAGTAAATTACTTCTGCTCAGCCAGCCAAGCGTCGAGCTGTGCCTGCTTCTCTTCGATGATCGCATCGATGCCGGCATCCTTCAGCTCAGAGTTGAACTGCGGGAGAGTCGTCTCCGGGTCAAGAGCGCCGCAAACGAGTGCCTTGTGGTACTTGTTAACAACGTTCGTGCAAGCGGTGATCTCGTTCGCAACCTGCGTTGCGTCGAAGGAGAAGCCGAATGCTGCGGACTTCTGAGACTCTTCGTTGAAGGTCTTCGTTGCATCCCAGTAATCAGCCGGGAGATCGGTGCCCCAGATGTCGCCGATGAACTGGTTCGGCATCAGCCAAGTACCGGACTTTCTGTAAGTGGTGGTCGTTGCATCAACGCCGTCCGGATAGTTGATTCTGTCCTGACCGTTCGTAACAGCGCCTTCTTCGATTACTTCGTAGTGAACGCCCTCAATACCGTACATGTAGAGGTTGCTCAGCTCCGGGTTGCTGTAAAGCTCGTTCAGAGTCTTCATAGCAGCTTCCGGATGCTCGCAGCTGCCTGCGATGGACCACAGAGCCATGGTAACACGGTCGGTGGAAGCCAGTGCCGGAATCAGCTCAACCGTGCCGATCGGGTTCTGGAGGTTCGCGTTGTTCTCCTCTGCATAGTACGGCTTCAGGTTAACGAAGCTGCCGAATGCAGTGCCTGCGTCCTGCAGAGTGGTTGCAGTCTCGGTGGTGTTCACAGCGTCAGCCTGAATGAGGCCTTCCTGCATCCAGTTGTACATCGTGGTAACGAGGTTCTTGTACTGCTCGGTCTCGTAGAGGTTCACAACGGTGGTGTCCGTAGCCATGTCGGAGAGAACACCGAGGTTAACCATCTCGTCGCCCAGAGAGTCCCAACCCCAGTTACGGATGTTTTCGCCGGCGGAAACAGCTACCGGCCAGCAGTTCTCTTCGTTTTCCTTAATGGTAACGAGAACATCGTGGAGGTCTTCGAGGGTCTTAACGGAATCCATGTCGAGGTTGTACTTCTCAGCAAGGTCCAGTCTGTACTCAAAGCCCTGAGAAGCTGCAAGGTCACGGCCCTGCGTGAGGCCGAACAGCTCGCCGCCTACGCGACCGCAGTTGATGTTGTCCCAACCGAGCTGCTCAATGATGCCCTGGCCGTACTTCTCGATGAGATCATCCATCGGATAGAGCTGACCGGAATCAGCGCAAGCCGTGTAGTTGACCATGTAAACCGGGAGAAGGTCAACGCCTTCGCCGGAGGAAAGCATCAGGGAGATCTGGTCAGCATAGCTGCTGTACGGGAGGAAGGAAAGCTTAACGTTCACGTTGAACTTCTCTTCGAGGATCTTGTCCATTGCTTCCTCAACCTGTGCGATACCGGATTCTTCTTTACCGGAGGACATCGTCACGATATTGAGAGTTACGAGTTCGGATTCTTTCAGATCTTCTGCTTCGGAAGAGGCATCGCTGCTATCAGCTGCAGCGCTGTCAGAAGCGGAAGATTCGGAAGATGTGCTGGAGTCTGCGGTGGAGCTGGAAGAACCGCCGTTGCCGCAAGCTGCCAGGGAGAGGGTCAGCGCTGCTGCCATGAGCATTGCTACAAGTCTCTTTGCCATTTTCTTACTTCCTTTCATACTTTTCGACCCGCGATAAATTTATTTTTAGCCTTCGCGGTCAAATTACACATATATAGTAACAGAAAATCCGCATCTTTTCTGCAAATTTCGTGACATCTCCTATTCAAAATGTGACATGTTTGTGAAGACTTTGCAGGATGTTCTTTATAATCCTGCATATCGATATTCTATATCGATAAAAAAAGAGGAAAACCCATATGGGTGTCCCTCTCTCAAATGCAAGATGTATTTTCTGTCTTTCACCCGTTTACACGGATTTTACATTTTGTGACAGTTTTACAACAGTTTACCGAAAGAAAACGCGCTTTACAGCTTAGACCGCCGCTTTGCCGCACGGTATTCCACCGGCGACATGCCCGTGTATTTCTTAAAAACCTGCGAAAAATACGAGAAATTCGAGTACCCCACCTTCGTCGCAATCAGGCTCACCGGAATATTCGTGTCACTCAGCAAAGACTGTGCCGCGCGCATCTTCTCCGTCACAATATAATCATTTAAAGAGGCGCCCGTTTCCTTTTTAAATAAGCGGGAAAGGTACTCCGGGTTCAAATAGATTGCGTCCGCAATCTCCGCGCGGCTTAAATCCTTGTCGATGTTTCGCCGGATATACGTCATCGCGCGTTGTATCGGCGTCTGCTCCGTCTTGTCCGGCTCCTTCTCCGCACTGTCATCCTCGCCGCGGTACTTCGCATAAGCATTGTACCGCCTTTGGTTTTCCGCTTCGCGCACTTTTCCGGCCGCGCGCTCCACCGCCGCCTCAATCTCCGCATACGGCGCAGGCTGCAAAATGTAGTCAAAGCTGCCCAGCTTCACAGCCTCCTGCGCATATTCAAATTCCGCGTGCGCAGAAAGGAAAATGCACACCACGCCGGAAAACCGCTCCTGCGCCCAACGCAGCAAGGCAAAGCCGTTCGTCGGCGGCATTTCAATGTCACACAGCAGCACATCTATGCGCTCGCGTTCAAAAACGCTTTGCGCTTCCTTCACGCTGTACGCCGTAAACACCTGCTCCACGGGTATTTCTTTCCAGTTTACACCGGTCACCATGCTCTCCACAACTTCCGGCTGGTCATCTACGATCAATACGTTCATCCGTTGAAAGCCTCCTCTCCGTCCGGCTCGCCCTCCGCCATATGCAGCATTGCGCAGTCTATCGGAATCAAAATTTCAGATACACTGCCCATGCGTTCGCCTATATCCCGATTAAAGAACGCATATAAAGCGCGGTCGCCGTAAATCAGCTGCAAGCGTTTTTTCACATTGTTGATGCCCACGTGGTTCTGCGCGTACAGCGGGCTGTCCGGCTCGTTGATCTCCGCAATCACGTCCTCGGGGAAGCCGCCGCCGTTGTCCGTCACCGTCAGGTCGGCAAACGTGTCCGCGCCGCTGCGCAGCACCGCTGCCTTCACCTCGATTTCCAAAACATAATCCGGCGAGTACACATGCTTCACGCAGTTTTCCACAAAGCTCTGCAAAGAAAGCGGCGGAATCGGCAGCTCCTTCAAATGCGAATCAATATCAAACCGGCACACCGGCGGGTACTGCGAAGATCCCCGCTGCATCTCGATGTAATTTTCAATGTGGTCTAATTCGCGCGAAAGCGGCACAAGCTCCATGCTGTCCGTAAAAATGTACCGAATGTGCTTCGAAATCTCCAAAATCATCTTCTGTATGCGGTCATATTTGCCCGCTTCCGCCAACGCATATAAGCTTTTGAGGCAATTTAAAAAGAAATGCGGGCGAATCTGCAGCTGCATGTAGCGCAGCTCCGCTTTCTGCGTCTCAATCTCGTGCTCATAAGATTCGATCTTGAGGTCTTTAATCTGCGTCATCATTGTGTTGAACGTCTCGTTCACCTCATTGAATTCACGTATGTTCGTCTTGCCCTCAGCCTTCGCCCCCAAATCGCCGGCACGGATATGCTCCATAACACTGCGCAGCCCCTCCACCGGCTTCGAGATGGAGTTCGTCAGCCGCCACTGAATGACCGGAATCAGCACCAGCGCCAGCAAAGAGAGTACAAGCAGCGCCGCCTGCAAGCCATCGAGCGAGCCGAAATACCCGCTTTCGTTTACGGCAAGGATCGCCCTGCAATCCGTACCCGCCAAATCGCGGCCCACGATCATATATCGCTGCTTCCCGCCCGAAATAAAGTAGCTCTCATAGTCGCCGTTCAAATCGATCCCGTTATCCTCCACAAAATCGACAGAGGTCAGCGGCTCATTATTTTTATCGGAAAACAACATCACCGCGTCGGTGTCAATCTGCGTGTAGCGCACGTCCGCCAGCGCCGCCAACGGCACCATCGCCACAAGGTACGTGCCGCGCCCGCCGTAAAAGCGGAATAAATATGCCTTGCCGCCGATTTCCGCGTGCCGCCACTGCATATTGTACGAATACGTGTTGTTCTCCGCCGCGTCACGCACAAAAGCGCGCAGCCGCTCCTTCTGCGCATAAAGAATAGAATCGTCAAAAATATCGCGCTCGGCATCGCTCGGCACGCTGTAAATGAAAAACGCGCCCACATCACCGTATGCCGGCAGCGCCGTTTTCAACTGCGTAATGAGCGTATAGCTTGCAAGATACGCCTTTAAGGGGTTTTTCTCACCGCCCGAAAGCGTGCGGTAATCGTCGCTCACCGTCAGCCCGGTGAGAAAATCGTTCACAGAATCGAGCTGCTCCTCCATGCGCCCTACCCGGTAATCCATCGTGCGCATGTTGGAATCCGCAATTTTCCTGTTAAATACCTGCGTGGAATACAGGTTGCTGAACAAAAGCAGCGCGATCAGCGGCAGCGTGACGCTCAATACAGCCGTCATCAGTTTTCGCCTGAACGAGACTTCTTTCTTCACACTTTTCATGCCGCGCGATCCTTTCATCTATTATAGTATAGAACGATGATACAATATCATAGCAGATTTTAAAGCATTTCGCAAGTTAAAATCCGAAGGAACCGTGTGATTGAAATAAACGTCCTTTCGTGGTATACTGAAGCTATATCAACGGAAAAGACGGGAAACGTGCCTGTTTCCCGCAGAAAGGTCGTTCAGATGACGGAACATAACGCCACTTCTCTCAGCGCAAGCCTTGTGAACCGTAAGGTCTACACCG
This sequence comes from Neglectibacter sp. CSJ-5, assembly GCF_032490475.1. Classification (NCBI taxonomy): domain Bacteria; kingdom Bacillati; phylum Bacillota; class Clostridia; order Eubacteriales; family Oscillospiraceae; genus Neglectibacter; species Neglectibacter sp. CSJ-5. The sequence goes on from NZ_JAVYJC010000003.1 coordinate 281,779, forward strand.
TGTGCTATACCGGGCTCGATACGCTGTCTTCGTTTCACGATGCCCTTTATGAAGCGCGCCGCAGCTATTTCGGCTCCGGCAAAACCGTACATATCCGCGCCCGCGGCATTTTCGATGGACTTTCCGGCGAGGTGCACGGCAAGCTCTCCCGCCGCACTATAAAATGGAAAAAACGCGCAGGCAAAAATACGCTCGAAGCCGCATTCACAAACGGCGGTCAGCGCGGCATCGCGTTTTATAACGCCTACGGCGCATTGCGCGCCCGCGTGTACTACGACGCCGAAATGCAGTGGATGCGCACGGAGTATTTCTCTCCCGATGACGACCGCCGCGCGCGCATTACCTTTAAGCCGGACGACCACCGCGACGCCGTCATCCGCTTCGATTATAACGATTCTACCGGCAAAACGAAAGAAACCGTGCTGTTCCCCGTGCCGTATGCGTTCCAAACCGCCGAGCAGAGTCTGCAAAACGCCCAGTTCGGCGACCGCCTTCTGCTCGTCGCCGATGAGCGCGGCGAATACGCCTACTGCCCGCGTGAAGAGCAGCAGCGCCGCATCAAATTTCTGAAGCAGAATAAAAACGCCTCCGTCATGCTCTCTATGGGTTGGGAGGTCAAAGACGGCGATGTGCCCGAAACGACCGAGCCGGAGTCTGAACTGCCCGTTTTCGAAAACCTCACGGAGCCCGCACTCGTCGATTTTCTGAGCGACCCCGCCGAAAAAGCCGCAGAATCTACCGAAGAGGAACCCGTTCTCGAAGAAGCTGCCTCCGAAGCACCCGAAGCCGAGCCGCAGCCCGAAACAGAACCCGAGCCGAAAGAAGTCGAAGAAGCCCTCATTGAGGACACTCCCGCAGAAGAACCCGAAGAAGTCCCGGAAGAACCTGCTCCCGTAGAAATGCCAAAAACAGACTCCGCCCCCGACATCACGCCGGAAGAGCTTCGGCAGGCACGTGCTCTGCTTGATAAGCTCCTGCCTGCAAAGGAAGCTGAAAAAGAGGACGACCCAGAAAACGGCATCACGCTCATCAGAGGCGGCACGCCGCTCCGTTACACAGGCGACCTTTCCGAAGACGGCAAACGCGAGGGATTCGGCCGCACCGTGAACAACAACGGCATCACGCTCTATGAAGGCGAGTACAAAAACGACCTGCGCGAGGGGTTCGGCGTGCACCACTACCGCAGCGGCGCCGTCTCCTACATCGGCGACTTCAAAGACGATCAGCGCGAAGGCTTCGGCGTTTCGTTCCGCGAAAGCGACCACGCGCTGCACATTTCCCACTGGCAAAACGGTAAGCCGCAAGGCATGGCAACGATTTTCAATAAAAACGGCGATTTAATTTACAACGGCCAAATCATCGACGGCCAAAAGCAGGGCGCAGGTGTCTCCGTCGACCCCGAAACACACTGCGTGTTCGTCGAAAAATATGAAAACAACGAAAAAGCGGGTCAAGCTACCCTGTTCGATGCAGACGGCAACTTGATTTATTCCGGTGGCTGGCAGAACGGTAAACGGCAGGGTCACGGCACGGCGTTCGACAAAAACGGCAATGTCGTCTACACCGGCGAGTGGAAAGATGACCGCTATGAAAACGGCATTTTGTACCGCCACGTGCAGAACGAGGACAAAGCGTAATGGACCGCGTTGAACTGCACGACGTGGAATACGGCGACTGCACCGTCCTCGTTGGGCAAAATCGGCAGATTTTAATGGTGGATTGCGGCTCCGTCAGCCGCTACGCCCGCCGCGGTGAAGAGGAGATTGACCGCCGTTTTAACGAAATTTTCAGCCGCTATGCGCCCGCCTCCCAGCGCCAGTTTCTGCTCACGCACTACCACCGCGACCACATGAGCGGCTTTTTAAAGCAAGTCAAAAAGGATCCCGGCTACTTTGACCGCGTATACCTCCCCGCCCTCCCGTGCGATAAGCGCGGCGTAAATCCCGTTTTGGAGTTCGCCGTGTTCGCGCATTTTTTCGCCGTGCCGCAAAGTGACTTTGCGCAGGTGAACACCACCTGCCTGCGTATTTTCGACGCGCTCAATGATTCTGTCGGCGCAGACCGCATTTTCACGCTCGGCGGCGGTGACATCTTCACATTTGACGGCGCGTTTTACGAGGTGCTCTCCCCCGCGCGTAACGAGCCCTTCCCGTTCGATGCCATCCTGACGGAAGCCGTCGAAAACCTCAACATCTGCCTCTCTTCCCCGTTTCACACCGGGCGCGAAACGGAGTTTTTGGAGACGAAGGATGCGTTCGTTAGGCTCTACATGCAGTGTCAAACGGCCTTCGCGCCGTCCGACCGCGCCACGCCCGGCAGACGGCGCATCCTGCTTGATTCTCTCCGCGACCTCTTAGGCCGCATGGAGGATATGCGCAGCAACCTCGCCCATTCCCCCGCCGCGCCGGATATTCAGGACATTTTAAATCAATCCGTCGTGCGCAACGTCTACACCGAAACGCAGAACGACCTCTCCCTCGTCTTTCACAACCGCCGAAGCCGCGGCCCGTCGAACCTCGATATTCTAATGACCGGCGACGTGTCCGATGAAGTGCTGCGCCGCATCTCCGGGAAGCTGTTTGACGGCTACTATATCGTCAAAGCGCCGCACCACGGCACAGAAAGCCACTTTTCAAACGTCATCGGCGACCTCGCCGTTGCGCACCTGCTCATCTCCAACGGTGATTACCACGCGGGCGGCGAAATTTCTCAGCGCTACATCGATATGGAGTGCATCAAGCACTGCACAAATGCCGGGGCATGCCGCTGGCGCGACATCGCGGGCGGGTGCTGCAACCGGCTGCAACGGTGCTACGAGCAGCCCGCTTCCGGCTCCCTGACGCTCAAATGCGCCGCAGCCGCCGGCGAGCGCCGCACGCCATGCAATATCTATGTATTCGGCCACAGCGGCGTTTTGGGCTGCCACTGCGACCGCGGGTAGTTACTTCAACATGTTCTCTACGCCGTCAATGAGCTGTCCCACCGTGTGCACGGCTTTGGCGGTACTGCGGCGCATCTCTTTTGTGCGCGCCTTGGCGGATTTCTTCCCGCCGTTCATCATCGCGGACGAAACGGCAGCCACGGCAGCGCCTGCGGCAATGCCGAGACCCACGCCCTTCACAACGTTCATGCTCTGCTTATACATGGCATCCAACCTCCAGATCCAGATTGCGGCTTTTAAAACATACAAAACAGCCGTCACGTTTAGTTTCCCCCTTTTTACAAAAACATACATCATTCTTCCCGAAAGGACTTTGACAGCAATGATTTTGAATATCGTTATGGTCGAGCCGGAGATCCCCCAAAACGCCGGCAACGTCGCGCGCACCTGCGCCGCCACGGGCGCAAGGCTGCACCTTGTGGGCCCCATGGGCTTTAAGATCGACGACAAAAAGCTAAAGCGCGCCGGTCTCGATTACTGGCATTTGCTCGACATCACCTATTATGACTCGCTCGACGAATTTTTTGCAAAAAACAGCGGCGAATTTTTCTTTTTCTCCACAAAATCCGTCCATAAGCACACGGATATACACTATCCCGATAATTGCTACCTCTTCTTCGGCAAAGAGACCGCCGGCCTGCCGGAAGACCTGCTTTTCAAAAACAAAGACCGCTGCGTGCGCATCCCCATGATTTCGGAAGCGCGCAGCTTAAACCTCTCCAACAGCATCGCCATCGGCGTTTACGAAGTCCTGCGCCAGTGGGATTTTCCCGCGCTTTCCGAAGCCGGTCGCCTGCGCGGCTACGACTGGGACGCGGCAGACGCGAACGGTGCGAAATAAAAACCCGTACAAAATCGCAAAAATGAAAAATTTGCGCTAAAAAGTGTGCAATTTGCGCGTTATCTCTTGAAATCATCTTCTGTTTGGTATAAAATAAATTCTGTAGGCGGTGTTGTCCGCCAACCAAACGTATAACCGTAACTCAATATATTTCTTAAAGGAGTGTACGAAAATGAACTACCTCAACAAGAAAACCGTAGAAGACATCGACGTTGCCGGTAAGCACGTTCTTGTCCGCTGCGATTTCAACGTCCCGATGAAGGACGGTGTCATCACGGACACAAAGCGCATCGTCGGTGCGCTGCCCACCGTTAAGTATCTCGTAGACCACAACGCAAAGGTCATCCTCTGCTCCCACATGGGTCGCCCGCACAACATCTTCAACGACGTTGTAAAGCTCGACAAGAAGGAGAAGAAGAAGATCGACGCTATGCCGGAGGCAGAGCAGGCCGAAGCGACCGCTAAGGCACTCGAGGCTGCTAAGGGCGACGTGAAGAAGTTCTCCTTGGCGCCTGTCGCAGCAGAGCTTTCCAAGCTCCTCGGCAAGGAAGTCATCATGGCAAAAGACGTTGTCGGCCCGGACGCTAAGGCCAAGGCTGCAGCTCTGAAGGACGGCGAAGTCCTCATGCTCGAGAACGTTCGTTTCCATGCAGAAGAGACCAAGAACGACCCGGATTTCGCTAAGGCACTCGCTTCCATGGCTGAGATCTATGTCAACGATGCATTCGGCACCGCACACCGTGCACATGCTTCCACAGCAGGCGTCGCAGATTACCTCCCGGCTGTCTGCGGCTACCTCATCCAGAAGGAGATTTCCATCATGGGCGGCGCGCTCGAGAACCCGAAGCGTCCGTTCGTTGCGATCCTCGGCGGCGCTAAGGTCTCCGATAAGATCGGCGTCATCAACAACCTGATTGAAAAGGTCGACACACTCATCATCGGCGGCGGCATGGCTTACACCTTCTTCAAGGCTCTCGGTCATGAGATTGGCACCTCTATCTGCGAGGACGACAAGGTTGAGCTCGCTAAGGAAATGATGGACAAGGCAAAGGCTAAGGGCATCAACTTCCTTATCCCGGTCGATAACGTTGTTGCAACCGAGTACAGTGCAGACTCCGAGTGGAAGATCGTCGATTCCGACGACATTCCGGAAGGCTGGATGGGTCTCGATATCGGCCCGAAGAGCCGCGAGCTGTTCGCAAACGCCGTGAAGAACGCTGGTACCGTTGTTTGGAACGGCCCGATGGGTGTTTCCGAGTGGGAAAACTTTGCAAACGGCACCATCGCGGTTGCAAAGGCAGTTGCAGACAGCAACGCAATCTCCATTATCGGCGGCGGCGACTCCGCTGCGGCTGTTGAGAAGCTCGGCTTCGCGGATAAGATGACGCACATCTCCACGGGCGGCGGCGCTTCTCTCGAATTCCTCGAGGGTCTTGAGCTCCCCGGCATTGCTTGCCTCAACGAGAAATAATTAAAAGCATGAACGGGAGCGGAGCTTGCCTCTGCTCCCGTATTGTTGTCTCAATAAAAACGGTTTTTAACCGACGGAAAGGAATAGAAAATCATGAACAAGGCTGTTAGAAAGGCTGTTATCGCCGGAAACTGGAAAATGAACAAAACCCCTGCGGAGGCAAAGGAACTCATCACCGCCATTGCTCCGCTCGTTAAGGACGCAGGCTGCGACGTTGTCGCTTGCGTGCCGTATGTAGACATCGCAACCGCTATTGAGGCGGCTAAGGGCACCAACATCAAGATCGGCGCAGAGAACTGCCACTGGGCAGTCAGCGGCGCTTTCACCGGCGAGATTTCCGCAGAAATGCTGAAGGCTTGCGGCGTTGAGTACGTCATCACCGGCCACAGCGAGAGAAGAACCTACTTCGGCGATACCGACGTTACGGTTCAGAAGAGAACAAGAGCTGCGCTTGACGCAGGCCTTACCGTCATCGTTTGCGTAGGCGAGTACCTCGAGCAGCGCGAGCAGGGCATCACCGATGAGCTCGTTGCCATGCAGACAAAGATCGCACTCGGCGGCGTAACCGAAGAAGAGCTGGGGCGCATCATCATCGCTTACGAGCCGGTTTGGGCTATCGGTACCGGTAAGACCGCTACGGCAGAGCAGGCAAACGAGGTTTGCGCTGTCATCCGTGCGACCGTCAAGTCCCTCTACGGCGAAAAGGCTGCAGAAGGCATCACCGTTCAGTACGGCGGCTCCATGAACGCAGGCAACGCAGCTGAGCTTCTTGCACAGCCGGACGTTGACGGCGGCCTCATCGGCGGCGCTTCCCTGAAGCCGAACGACTTCGCAGCCATCGTAGACGCAGCCACCAAGGGCTGATTTTTCCACCGAAAGATTTTTTCCAGTTGAAAGGAAAGGCATCTCCACTATGAAAAGACCTGTTGTACTCATGATTCTGGACGGTTTCGGAATTGCTAAAACGGAGGGCAACGCGATTGCCGCCGCTAAGAAACCGAACCTCGATAAGCTGTTCTCTGAAAACCCGATTACAAAGATCGGCGCTTCCGGCATGGACGTCGGTCTGCCGGACGGCCAGATGGGCAACAGCGAAGTCGGCCACACCAACATCGGCGCAGGCCGCATCGTTTATCAGGAGCTTACCCGCATCACGAAGGCGGTACAGGACGGTTCTTTCTTTGAGAACGAAGCGCTCGTACACGCCATGAATAACGCAAAAGAAAACGGCACCGCGCTGCACCTCATCGGCCTGCTTTCCAACGGCGGCGTGCACAGCCACAACCAGCACCTCTACGGTCTGCTGGAAATGGCAAAAAAGATGGGCGTTGAAAACGTCTATGTTCACGCCCTGCTCGATGGCCGCGATGTTCCGCCTTCCTCCGGCAAGGACTTCGTCAAGGAGCTCATGGAGAAGATGAAGGAAATCGGCGTCGGCAAGGTTGCAACGGTCATGGGCCGCTACTATGCGATGGACCGCGACAACCGTTGGGAGCGCGTAGAAAAGGCTTACAACGCCATGGTTTGCCGCGAAGGCGAAGAGTTCGCGTGCCCGGTTTGCGCTGTATCGAAATCCTATGAAAACGAAGTCACGGACGAGTTCGTCGTGCCGTGCGTCATCAAGGGCGGCGCTCCGGTCGCATCCGGCGATTCCGTCGTGTTCTTCAACTTCCGCCCGGACCGCGCAAGAGAGATCACCCGCACATTCGTAGACCCGGATTTCACCGGCTTCACCCGCAAGAATGGCTTCTTCCCGCTCACCTACGTCTGCATGACGCAGTATGACGCCACGATGCCGAACGTTGAGATCGCATTCAAGCCGCAGAGCCTTAAAAACACCCTCGGCGAGTACGTCTCCGATAAGGGCCTCAAGCAGCTCCGCATTGCCGAAACCGAGAAGTATGCGCATGTCACATTCTTCTTCAACGGCGGCGTCGAGAAGCAGTATCCGGGTGAGGATCGCATCCTTGTCAAATCCCCGAAGGTCGCAACGTATGACCTCCAGCCGGAAATGAGCGCTTACGAAGTCACGGATAAGATGGTTGAGGCTGTCAAGTCCGGCAAGTACGATATGATCATTCTGAACTTTGCAAACTGCGACATGGTCGGCCACACCGGCGTGTTCGAGGCTGCAAAGGCTGCCGTTGAGGCTGTCGATACCTGCGTCGGCAAGGTCGCAGCAGCCATCGACGAGATGGGCGGCGTGCTGCTCATCACCGCCGACCACGGCAATGCAGACAAGATGGTCGATGATGACGGTGAACCGTTTACCGCACACACCACAAACCCGGTTCCGTTCTGCGTTGTCGGTTATCCGTGCAAGCTGCGTGAGGGCGGCGTTCTCGCGGACATCGCACCCACCATGCTGAAGATCATGGATCTGCCGCAGCCGGAAGAAATGACTGGCAAGAGCATCATTCTCTAATTCGATCTTGCTCTAAAATCAAAGCATTATAAACAGTCTCCCTTTGTGTTTCGGCGCAGAGGGAGATTTTTTATTCTATTTTTTTTCTAACAACTTTTAAATATATATTGACAAACCCTCCTATACATGATATCATGCAAGTGTAATATACTACCAAAAATTATACTCTGAGGTGATATATTTTATCAAAAACTTCAAACCCAATTCATAACACAAATTCATTTGCACCGCCGTATCCGTCAGCGTAGCCACAAATCCTAACATCATCATAGGAGGTCGTTTTATGAAAAAGCTCGCATTGGTTTTGTCCCTTGTTTTGATGCTCACGTTTGTCGGCTGTTCGTCTAAGACAACCGTGAAAGAAACAGATGCTTTCCGATTCGATTCCAAGACCGGCTATGCGTATTCCACTGCGCCGTTCGGCATCGACACGACGGAGCTTGAATCCGCGATCGGCTCTAAGCTGACAATGGTCAGCGAAAGTCCCGCGACAGCGCCTTTCGCATATACGAATTATTTATCGGAGGGCATCGTGCAGTCCGCAGACTGCTCCGGCAAATTTGATGCGCAGTTTGACGAAAACGGCAAGCTGTTTTCGGTGACGTTCCACGAACAGCTTGCGCGCGGTACGGCAGAAGAGCATTTTGAAGCCGCAAGCAAACGCTTCACCGAAACCTTCGGCGCACCTGCCGTTCAAGACGACAACGGTACCGGCACTCAATATCTCGAGTGGCAGGATAAAAGCAGTGGCACGGCGCTGGGGCTTACATATTCCGATCTCGGCACGACCGATCCGACCTTGATGATCTCCGTATTTGAGAAGTCCCGCTACGTCGAAGCCGGAACAGGCGAGTGGAAATAAACTTAAATATATTAGAAGTTAATCTATAAACAAAATCTCCCTTGGCTTTTTGCCATGGGAGATTTTTGCCATTTTGCGGATAAATTTATATTTTTAATAGAAGATATTGAAAAATCAACAAAGATGCTCTTTGTCGCTTAACTGTGCTTCTTTGCTGCTTTAGCAGTATTTTTTACCGAATAAAGTTCATTCCGATGCGCTGTTCCGTTTCCGGCAGGCCGAATTTTTCCTTACCGAGCGCAATGCTCTTCATCAAAAAAGTCATATTTCTTGCCAAGGTGCGCATGGTTTGCAGACCCTCCAAATCCTCTTTCGCCTCGCCTGGTGCGAGGCCGTGAATGCTGTTCCAATACTGACTGGACGCGACGGGCATGCCGGAGATCGTAAAGAATTTGTTGAGTTCGTCGAACGTGGCGGAAAGGCCGCCGCGGCGGGCAGCCACAACGGCGGCGCCGACTTTCATCGTTTTATCGAATGGAGTGCTGTAAAACAGGCGCGTCAAAAGCGCGACAAGTGTTGCGTTTGCGGAGGCATAATACACCGGACTGCCGACGACAAGACCGTCCGCTTCCGCAAATTTCGGCGCAACTTCGTTGACAAGATCGTTAAAAACGCAGTGCCCCAGCTTAGAACATTGCCCACATGCCACACATCCTCGGATGTCTTTATTGCCGACATGAATAACTTCCGTTTCAATGCCTTCTTTGTTGAAAATATCCACCATTTCATGCAGAGCAACGGCAGTATTGCCGTTCGCCTTCGGGCTTCCGTTTAAGAGTAAGACTTTCATTTTCCATTTTCCTTTCTTTGTGTTTTGTTGTTTTCTGTATACGCACGCAGATTACTCTGCGTTTGATCCGTTAAATTTTTGAAAGGCTTATGCGCGTGGCGGGCGCTTTCTTTTTCGTTCCAATCGGCGATGACCTCGCGCATACGCTTGTTCGCTTCATCGACCTCCACCTTGAATTCGGAGGCCGTAACACGACGCGCGCCGTGACCGAGTACGATCATCTGCTCTGCGCCGTCGGATGTGGCGACGCGCACACGGTGCTTTTTGCTGATCTCAAACGTGGCGCGCTCAATGTAGGTATCTGCCGTTTCCGCCTGCTTTGTGAACACAACGGAAATGTTGTGGTAGCGGATAACGTCCTCCACGTCACGCGGGACACGATAGGCGTCGAAAACGAGGATACACGTGCTGCGGCTGAAGCTCTGATAATTGCAGATTTTATCCATTAAAATCTGTCGAGCAGTGTCGATGTCCTTTTCGGCGACCTTATTCAAATCGTCCCACGCAAAGAGAATATTGTAGCCGTCGATGAGGAGATACTCAGGCTCGAAGACCTTTTCCGGCACCTTCCATTCCCCCTTTCCGCTGCTTTCGGCGGCGCGGACGGCGTTTTGCGGCTGCATATCGCGGCGTCGGATAGGGCCGTAGGTGCGCTCAAAAATGGCGCGCAGCTCATCGTCGAACACAGGCGGCAGCTGTGCGGCGGCGCGCACGGGAGCTTCGGTTTCGGCAGATTTTGTTCCCGGCTTTTCGGGCTTCCATCCACTTTCGAGGTGCATGTGGGAAGCCGCCTCGCGCCACGGCACAACGAAGCCGGAGCCGTGCGAACAGAAGACGGAATCGCCGGTGTTCTCCAAATCACGCTCGGCATCGTAGCCAATATGCTCGATGACCTCTTCGGCATTATGGCACGGCAAGTAACCCTTCGGCATACAAATAAGGCTGCCAAGCCCGCGCGTGTACGATGCGACCTCCAAGGTGTAACCCTGCATTTCGGAGACGGGCGCAAAGCCCGTGATGACGGCGTTTTCACCCTCGGTCTGCGGCGGCTCGAACTCCGCGCAAAGGCGCTGCATGTCCGAAATGGCGCGGCCGACCTGCGACTGCGGAATCTCTAATCGGAAATCGTACCACGGCTCTAAAAGCACGCTTTTCGCCTGTAATAAGCCGTGGCGCACGGCGCGATAGGTGGCCTGACGAAAATCGCCGCCCTCGGTGTGCTTTAAATGCGCACGGCCGATGAGAAGCGTGATTTTCATATCCGTGATGGGCGAGCCGGTCAGCACGCCGGGGTAGCTGCGCTCCTCAAGGTGCGTTAAAATGAGATTCTGCCAGTTGCGGTCAAGCACATCCATGCTGCACACGGTGCCGAAACGCATACCGCTGCCGCGCTCGCCGGGCGCTAAGAGCAGGTGCACCTCGGCGTAATGGCGCAGGGGCTCAAAATGCCCCATGCCTTCGACGGGTTCTTCGATCGTCTCGCGGTAGACAATGCTGCCGGTGCCGAACGTGACCTCCATTTTAAAGCGCTCTTTTAAGACGCGCTGCAAAACTTCAAGCTGCACCGCGCCCATAATCTGCACGTGAATTTCGTGTAATTGCTCGTTCCACACGACATGAAGCTGGGGGTCTTCTTCCTCCAAAACGCGCAAACAGCGCACGGCGGTGTGCGGCTCCATACCGTCCGGCAAGAAGACCTGATACGTCAAAAAGCTTTCAAGCACGGGCGCGGGGGTGTCTTCCTCCGCACCGAGGCCCTGCCCGGGATACGTGTGCGTGAGGCCCGTTACGGTGCACACGCCGCCCGCGGTGACTTCCTCCGCAAGGCGGAATTTCCCACCGGAATAGATGCGGAGCTGGTCGGCTTTTTCTGCCCATACGTTTTCGCCCGCGCCGCCTTTAAGCACCATTTTAACGGGCAACACGCCGCCTGTGATCTTCAAATACGTAAGCCGTGCGCCCTGATTATCGTGTGCGATTTTGAAGACCTTCGCGCCGAAAGCCTTAGGGTATTCGGGCATTTCGGTGTACATTTCAAGACCGTTTAAAAGTTCTTTTACGCCGTCTAACTTCAAAGCCGAGCCGAACCAGCACGGAAAAAGCTTGCGATTTTTGATGAGGCGTTTAATCTCGGGACATTCGACTTCGCCCGTTTCGAGGTAATGGGCGAGCGTGTCTTCGTCACAAACGGCGATGTTTTCATCGCGTTCCGCTTCGGGAGATGTGAAATCGACGCAACCGGTGCTGAGCTTTTGCAGCTCGGCTAAGACTCTATCGTGGTCTGCGCCGTCGAGATCCATTTTGTTGATGAAGAGGAACGTGGGGACGTTATAGCGCTCCAAAAGCCGCCACAGCGTACGCGTGTGGCTCTGCACACCGTCTGTGCCGCTGATGACGAGCACAGCGTAATCGAGCACCTGAAGCGTGCGCTCCATTTCGCTGGAAAAATCGACGTGACCGGGGGTATCGAGCAGCGTAAACTCGGTATGTTCGAGCGGTAAAACGGCCTGCTTTGAGAAAATGGTGATGCCGCGCTCGCGCTCCTGCACGTCGGTATCGAGAAACGCGTCCTGATGATCGACGCGCCCGAGACGGCGGAGCTGCCCGCCTTCATACAGCATCGCTTCCGAAAGTGTGGTCTTGCCGGCATCGACATGTGCCAAAAGCCCAAGGCATATTTGGTTTTTCGTTGTGTTTCGCTTCTGCTCGCTCATGAAAAGTGTCTCCATGTACCGCCGTTAAAATTAAACTTCGATTTAACAAACAGTATACCACTTTTTGAAGATACTGTCAATATTCCGCGCGGAAGAGGACCGAAATTAGGCGGCGCAAACCAAGATTTGCTATTGAAAAAAAGCGCGTTTTTTGCTATACTAAAAACAGATTTTTCGCGGGCAGATACCGAACGCCCGCTTTTTTACTGTATTCAGGGACTTATTTTTGGACGCATGAGACGTATGAATTAAGGAAGGGGAATGACCATGAAGAAAATCGGTTTTGACAGTCAGAAGTATATCGAGCTGCAGTCTGCACGCATTCGCGAGCGCATCGACCAGTTCGGCGGCAAGCTGTATCTGGAATTCGGCGGCAAGCTGTTTGACGATTTCCACGCTTCACGCGTGCTGCCGGGCTTTGAACCGGACAACAAGATCAAGATGCTTTTGGCGCTGAAAGACCAGGCGGAGATTGTCATTGCGATCAACGCGAACGACATCGAGAAAAACAAGCGCCGCAGCGACCTTGGCATTACGTATGACACGGACGTCATCCGTTTGATTGATATTTTCCGCGGCTTCGGCTTATATGTGGGCAGCATCACGCTGACGCAGTACGCAGATCAGCCCTCAGCGGCGATTTTTGAGCAGCGCATGAAGACACTGGGGCTGAAGGTTTACCGCCAGTACCGCATTCCGGGGTACCCCTCCGACGTGAAGCTCATCGTAAGCGACGAGGGCTACGGCCGCAACGATTACATTGAGACGACGCGCTCCCTTGTTGTGGTGACGGCGCCGGGTCCGGGCAGCGGCAAAATGGCAACCTGCCTTTCGCAGCTTTACCATGAGCACAAGCGCGGCATTAAGGCGGGCTACGCGAAGTTTGAGACCTTCCCCATTTGGAACCTTCCCTTAAAGCACCCGGTGAACCTTGCCTATGAGGCGGCGACGGCTGACCTGAATGATATGAACATGATCGACCCGTTCCACCTTGAGGCGTACGGTGAGACAACTGTAAACTACAACCGCGACATTGAAATCTACCCCGTGCTGCGCGCGATGTTTGAGCAGATTTACGGCGAGTGCCCGTATGCGAGCCCGACGGACATGGGCGTGAACATGGCGGGTCTGTCCATCATCGACGATGAAGTGTGCCGCGAAGCCTCGAAGCAGGAGATTATTCGCCGCTACTTTAAGACGGCGTGCCTTGTGCGCCAAGGTCTTGCTTCCGAAGCGGAATTGCAGAAAATCGAGAACCTGATGCGCCAGCTGAAGTTGGAGCCGGAGAACCGCCCGGTCGTGCTCGCAGCATTGAAGCGCGCGGAAGCGACAGGACAGCCCGCGGCAGCTTTAGAGCTGCCGGACGGCACGATTGTGACGGGGCGCACATCGGAATTGCTGGGTGCTTCCTCTGCGTTGACACTGAACGCTTTGAAGATGCTTGCAGGCATTCCGCACGAGGTGAAGCTCATCTCGCCGACGGTCATTGCGCCTATTCAGACGCTGAAAACCGACTATATGCAGAGCCGAAACCCGCGCTTGCACACCGATGAGATGTTGGTGGCGCTCGCCATCAGCGCGGCGACCGACGAAAACGCGATGCGCGCCATGCAGAAGCTGGACGAGCTGAGCGGCTGTGATTTGCACTCCAGCGTAATCCTCGGCACGGTAGACGACAGCGTATTCAAACGCCTTGGCATTAACGTGACGTGCGAAGCAACGTATGAGGACAATAACCTCTACCACAAATAATCTTTCTTGTAATATAAAACCGCTCGAAGCCGTAAAGCCCGAGCGGTTTTTGTTATAGGAATTTTCGGATTTAAATTGTAAAATAGCGGCCGGTAATAATCTTTTGCACAAGATTCGAAATTTTGCGGCTATCCGTAAAATCATCCTTGCGAATAGCGTAAACCACCATACTGATGATCGCGCCGGCAAGAAATGAAATGGCGTAATCACGGTCTTCGTGGTCATAAGCGTGGAAAATATTGTCCAAATGCAGAAGATACGCTTCCGATTTTTCGCGAGCCAATGTATCCAGACGATTGTCGACCAGAAGACTGAGGAGCTTTTTCTGCTCCACAAAACACTCCATAATAGAATCACATAGACTGCGAAGGGTGTAAGCGCGTTTTTCCGCAATGAACCGTTTGCGGTATTCTTCAAAAAGCTGGTCGAGCCGACGCCCAATGACCTCTTCTTTATTTTCAAACAGCGAGTAAAACGTCTGGCGTGAAACGCCGGCGTGGGCACAAACGGCTTTTATCGTGATTTTTTGAAACGGCTCTTCCTCCATAAGTGCTAAAAGTGCCTCTGTGATGAGGTTCTGCGATTGCAGCGCCGTTGGATTTTTTCCCTGATACATAGACATTCCCTCCTGTTTCGTCAATATTTTCACTTAACTTGGACAAATGTCAAATTGACAAGTGTCAATGGTTCATATTATAATGACTTTATAAGAGGTTGTCAAGACGAGAATCTCGGCAAAATTGTGAATTTTTTTGTGGCGCGAAATTTTTGGGGAGTGTGTGAAAAACATGGAAGTGCGCGACGCTTTATATATTATTTTCGGGTATCTGCTGGGCAGTATTTTGTTTGCGCGGCTCGGTGGTCTAATCTTTAAAAAGACAGACATTACAGCGGAAAGCCCGGACAAGAACCCGGGCACAATGAATGCGTTTACATACGGCGGGTTCCGGTGCGGCGTGTTTACGTTGTGCGGCGACCTGTTAAAGGGCTTTTTGCCGGTTTTTTTGTACCGCAGCGGAGAACTGCCCGAAAACCCGCTGATGCTCTCTTTTGTGATGGCGGCGCCGGTTTTGGGCCATATTCTGCCGTTTTATGACATTAAGCACGGCGGCAAAGGCATTGCGGCAACGTTTGGGTGCTTTTTGGGGCTGCTGCCGCACTGGATCCCTCTGTGCGTTTTGGCGGGCATCTTCATTTTCTTTTCGTGCGTTGTTAAAATCAAACCGAACTATTACCGCACAGTGGCGACGTATATTCTGGCGGCCATTTGCACGGTTTGGCTGGAACCGAACCGCTATATCGTCTTCGGCTTTTTGCTGATTGCGGCTTCGGTGCTCGCGAAGCTCTTTATGAGTGCCGAGGAAAAAGAACACTTTGAGGTGAAACTTGCATGGAAGCACTGATTCTGTCCTGCAGCACGGGCGGCGGGCACAACACGGCGGCACAAGCGATTTTTGAGGCGCTGACGGAACGCGGGCACCACGCCGTGCGCATGGATCCGTACACGCTGGTGAGCGAGGAGCTTGCAAATAAAGTCGGGCAGACCTATATAAAGTTGGTACAGAAAAGCCCGAAGCTGTTTGGCGCGGTCTATGACCTCGGTAACGCGTACCGTAAGCTGCCGGGGCGCTCGCCGGTGTACCACATCAACGGCAAAATGGCGCCGTACATGCAGAAATACCTTGCGAAACACCTAACGGACGTGATCGTCTGCACGCATTTGTACCCGGCGGAGATTTTGACGCACATGCGGCTAAACGGCATGGAAACGCCGCCGTTTGTGTTTATTGCGACGGACTACACTTGCGTTCCGTTTACGGAGGAATCGGACTGCGACTTGTACGTGACGCCCTCCCCGCTTTTGAGCAGCGATTTCACCGGGCGAGGCATTCCTGCGGAAAAATTGCGGCCGCTGGGCATCCCGGTGCGGCTGGATTTTTCCGATGATACCATCACGAAAGACAGAGCGCGGGAAGCGCTTAACTTGCCGAAAGACAGGCGCACGTTGCTGCTTTCCGGCGGGAGCATGGGCGCGGGGGCAATTATTAATGCCGTGCGGGCACTGCTGCCGTATTTGAAGCAAAATGCAAACTGCGACCTCAACATTTTGTGCGGCAGCAATGAGGCGCTGTTTGACAGCGTGGAAACTGAATTTGCAGAAAATGGGCAAATCACGCCGATGCACAGCACGAACAAAATGGCACTGTATTTAAAGGCAAGCAACGTATTTATCTCGAAGCCGGGCGGACTTTCATCTACGGAGAGCGCCGCGGCGGGCGTGCCGCTTGTGCACATTTCGCCGATACCCGGGTGCGAAAGCCGCAACGCGGAGTTTTTTGCCAAGGAGGGTATCGCCGTAAAGGTGGAAAACACAGAAACAGAGCTTTTGTCGGCGGTGGAAAGGCTTTCGGAGCCGGGAAATGCAGAAGAAATGCGCAAACGGCAGAGAGCAGTTATCAATCAAAATGCAGCCATAGATATTTGCGAGCTGTTGGAAACGGTAGCACAGTGATGACGCAAAATGTGGGTTAAAAGTTTTTGATCGACCTTTTTTCAAAAAAGGTCGCGGATTCTTAGGGCTGAGCCCTAAGCCGAACTCCGCAGAGTTCGGAATACTTTTGCCTAACTCAAAACTAGGAAGGTAGATTTGAACGTCCGGGGGACGTTCAAATTGTAGGGAACCCAGTTGCATGGGTTCCCTGAAAGAGCGGCTTTGCGCCGCTCTTTTTATATACACAGTTTTTTTCTAAGTGAAAGGTACCGTGAAGTTCATTAGCACGCTGTATCACTTCCTTTCCCTCTGTCAGAGGGAGCCGACATAAAAAGAGCCACTGTGATTACTCGCAGTGGCTCTTAAACACCTTAAATTTAGAAACGATCGCGCTTAACGTAAGACGTATGCAGCAGCTCGTGTGCCTTATGGCAGCCGGGCTCGCCGCCCATCCATTCGTAGCACTCCTTGACGACGGGGTTCAGGTGGCTCTTTCTGAGCGTCTTGGCCGCGTCCTCATCGTAGAGGGCTTTTGCACGCAGGGCCTTAATGTCCGTGAAGCTGCGAACCGTAGACGGCTGAATCGGCTGGCCGCCGCCGTTTACGCAACCGCCCGGGCAGCACATGACTTCCACGATGTGGTAGTCAGCTTCGCCGCTTTCGATCTTCTTGAGCAGCTCGTTTGCGTTATTCAGACCGCTGACGACAGCGACCTTGACATCCATGCCGGCAACCTTGTAAACAGCTTCCTTGAAGCCCTTCGTGCCGCGAATCTCTTTGTACTCGATGTTGTCGTGGTCGACTCCCTCAAGCACATCGGCTGCGGTACGGAGCGCTGCTTCCAGAACGCCGCCCGTCGCGCCGAAGATTGTAGCTGCGCCGGTGGAAACGCCCATGACCGGGTCAAAATCCTCTTCCGGCAGTCTTGCGAAGTTGAGCTGTGCCATCTTGATCATGCGGGCAAGCTCGCGGGTGGTAATGGAGATATCAACGTCCGGCACACCGGCTGCGTCTTCGTCGTCACGGTTGATCTCGAATTTCTTCGCGACGCACGGCATGACGGAAACGGAAACGATGTTGTTCGGATCGATGCCTTCTCTTTCCGCAAACCACGTTTTGATGAGCGCACCGGTCATCTGCTGCGGGGACTTGCAGGTGGAGAGGTTTTCTGTGAGGCTCGGGAAGTAGTGCTCGCAGAACTTGACCCAGCCCGGAGAGCAGGAGGTGATGATCGGCAGCTTGCCGCCGTTCTTCACGCGGTCAATGAACTCGTTTGCTTCTTCCATGATGGTCATATCGGCACCGAAATCGGTATCGTAGACCTTATCGAAGCCAAGGCGGCGCAGGGCTGCGACCATTTTGCCTTCTACGTTCGTGCCGATCGGCATACCGAACTCTTCGCCGAGCGCTGCGCGCACAGCCGGAGCCGTCTGCACGACAACGACCTTTTCCGGATCGTTGATGGCGTCGATGACCTGCTGGGTATTGTCCTTTTCGGTGAGGGCACCTGTCGGGCAGGCTACGATACACTGACCGCAGGAAACGCAGGCCACTTCGCTGAGCGGCATCTCAAATGCGCAGCCGATCTCGGTATCGAAACCG
Source organism: Neglectibacter sp. CSJ-5 (assembly GCF_032490475.1). NCBI lineage: Bacteria > Bacillati > Bacillota > Clostridia > Eubacteriales > Oscillospiraceae > Neglectibacter > Neglectibacter sp. CSJ-5. The sequence continues at coordinate 299,668 of NZ_JAVYJC010000003.1, forward strand.
CGGTTGTTCGCGCCGATGACGGCGACATGCTGCTGCTGGCAGGCTGCCACGCAGCGGCGGCACAGGATGCACTTTGCATTATCTCTTTCGAGGTGCAGGGTGCTGTAATCCTTTTTGCCGGCGGGAACGGCGCCTTCGTAGCGGTTCTCGCTGTCGATGCCCATATCGTTGCAGAGCTTCTGCAGCTCGCAGGTGCCGCTTCTCTTGCAGGAGAGACATTTGCGGTCATGTACGGAGAGCAAGAGCTCCAGTGTCATTTTTCTGGATTTCTGAACCTTCGGCGTATTGGTGAAGACCTCCATGCCCTCGTTTACCGGGTACACGCAGGCGGCAACAAGCGATCTTGCGCCCTTAACTTCGACCATGCACATACGGCATGCGCCGATCTGGTTGACGTCCTTCAAGAAGCAAAGGGTGGGAATGTCGATTCCGGCTTCTCTTGCGGCTTCGAGGATCGTGCTGCCGGCAGCGACCTCGTAGGACATGCCGTTGATCTTAATATTTACCATATCCATGCTATTCTCAACTTCCTTCCTTACTTCTTTTCGATGGCGCCGAACTTGCACTTTTCACGGCAGACGCCGCACTTGATGCACTTCTGCGTATCGATGACATGCGGCTCGCGGACGGTGCCGGAGATGGCGCCGACCGGGCAGTTACGTGCGCAGAGCGTGCAGCCCTTGCACTTGTCCGCATCGATGACGTAATTCGTGAGGGCCTTGCAGGCACCTGCCGGGCAGCGATGCTCGGTGACGTGCGCAATGTACTCATCACGGTAATACTTGAGTGTGGAAAGAACCGGGTTCGGCGCTGTCTGGCCGAGACCGCAGAGGGAGTTTTCCTTAATGTAGTAGCAGAGCTCTTCGAGCTTATCGATGTCTTCGAGCGTTCCCTTGCCGCTTGTAATCTTGTTGAGAATCTCAAGCAGGCGCTTCGTGCCGACACGGCACGGGGTGCATTTGCCGCAGGATTCATCGACCGTGAACTCAAGGAAGAACTTTGCGATATCGACCATGCAGGTCGTTTCATCCATAACAATGAGGCCGCCGGAGCCCATCATGGAGCCGATGGCGATGAGGCTGTCGTAATCGATAGGCGTATCGATGAGGGACGCCGGGATGCAGCCGCCGGAAGGACCGCCGGTCTGTGCAGCCTTAAACTTGTGGCCGCCCGGGATGCCGCCGCCGATTTCTTCGACAACTTCACGCAGGGTGGTACCCATCGGAACCTCAACAAGGCCGGTATTGTTAATCTTGCCGCCGAGTGCGAACACCTTGGTGCCCGCGCTCTTCTCTGTGCCGATGCTGCGGAACCACTGCGGCCCCTTGAGGAAGATCTGCGGGATGTTGGCATACGTCTCAACGTTATTCAGAACGGTCGGCTTCTGGAACAGACCTCTGAGTGCCGGGAACGGCGGGCGGCATCTCGGCTCGCCGCGCTTACCTTCGATGGAGGTCATAAGCGCAGTCTCTTCGCCGCACACGAATGCGCCGGCGCCGAGGCGGATCTCAAGGTCGAAATCAAAGCCGGAATCGAAGATATTCTTGCCGAGCAGGCCATATTCTCTCGCCTGGTTGATGGCAATCTGGAGACGGTGAACCGCGATGGGGTACTCTGCACGGATGTAGATGTAGCCCTGCGTTGCGCCGATGGCGTAACCGGCGATGGTCATGGCTTCGATGACGCTGTGCGGGTCGCCTTCCAGAATGGAACGGTCCATGAATGCGCCCGGGTCGCCCTCGTCGGCGTTACAACATACATATTTCTGATCGGCATCGTTTGCCGCTGCGAATTTCCACTTAAGACCGGTGGGGAAGCCTGCACCGCCACGACCGCGGAGGCCGGAATCGAGCATGGTCTGAATGACCTGCTGGGGCGGGATTTTTTCCGTGAGAATCTTGCCGATTGCCTGATAGCCGTCGAGCGCGATGTACTCATCGATCTGCTCCGGGTTGATCACACCGCAGTTGCGCAGTGCAACACGCATCTGCTTTGCGTAGAACGTGGTCTCGTTAAGGGATTTTGTAGTGTTTTCGTCAACGACCGTCTCCTTGTAGAGCAGGCGGCGAACGATACGTCCCTTTAGCAGGTGTTCTTCAACAATTTCCGGGACATCTTCCGGGGTGACACGGCTATAGAACGCGCCCTCCGGGTATACGATCATGATCGGGCCGAGTGCGCACAGGCCGAAGCAGCCGGTACGAACAACGTTGACTTCCTGATCCAGACCTTTGGCGCTGATTTCCTCCTTCAGCTTTTCAATGATCTTTTCGCTGTTCGAGGACGTGCAGCCCGTACCGCCGCAGACCAGAACATTGGAACGAAACATAGTTTTACCTCCTTATTTCTGATTTGCACCGATGGTGTATTCCGTGACGACATTGCCGTTGACGATGTGATCGTTGACAACGCGCAGTGCCTTTTCCGGTGTCATTTTTACGTATGTAGTCTTGGTGCCGTTTTCATCGATAACTTCGACGATCGGCTCGAACTGGCAGATGCCGATGCAACCCGTCTGCGTGACCAGAACGTCGTGAAGCTCGCGTTTATTGACCTCATCCGAGATGGTGGTGAGAACCGGTCTTGCGCCTGCTGCGATGCCGCAGGTAGCCATGCCGACCAGAACACGCGTTTTCGCTTCGGAATTTTCGCGGACGTTGACCGCCATTTTTGCTCTATCTCGAATTGCCTGAAGTTCAGCTAATGATTTCATGTGGCTTTTCCTTTCTGCGCCTTGCGCATTGATACTACGAGAGCTACTTAAGCTCTTCCTCCGCCTCTGCAAGATACTCCCGAATCCACGCCGATACCGCGGGCTCCGTAAACGGAACGCCCTCCAGCTGCTCGCGCAGCATACGGGTATCGAGGGTGATCTCTTTTTCTTCAACGCTGTGGGTAAAGAGAAAATCGAGTTCGGGATTGCAGGTGATCAAAAGATGGATAACGGACGCGATGTCCCCGAGGGGGATCATATCGACATGCGAGGGACGAAACACAGCCGTGACTTTGGTGCCCTTCCCCTCTTCGGAATCAATCTGAAACGAGCCGCCCGTCATTTCCGCTTCCATTTTGAAAAGCGGCACGCCAAGCCCAACCTTGCGGGTGGTGCGTGTGGTGAAAAACGGGTCGATGACGCTTTTGACCTGCTCCGCACTCATACCGCAGCCGTTATCTGTTATCGTGATGGTTAAGGTGTCGTGCTTTTTCGATTCCGCGACCTGCACCGTGATAAGCGATGCGCCCGCGCGAACGGAGTTCTGCACAATGTCCATCACATTCAACGAAAGCTCGCGCATGGCTTACGCTGTGTATTTTGCAAGAATCTTATCCACGTCCTCGGGAACGAGACGGCCGTAAACGTCTTCGTTGACGGTGAGGACCGGTGCAAGGCCGCAGGCGCCGATGCAGCGACATGCGGTGAGCGAGAACACGCCGTCCGGCGTACATTCCTCCGGCTGGATGCCGAGCTTTGCAACGAGACGGTCAAGAACCTTATCTGCGCCCTTAACGTAGCATGCGGTGCCGAGGCAAATGGAAATGTTGTACTTACCCTTCGGAGTGAGCGAGAACTGAGAATAGAACGTGGAAACGCCGTAGACCTCTTCGAGAGATACATCGAGACCGCGTGCAATCTCCTTCTGCACTTCGATCGGCAGGTAGCCGTAGATATCCTGCGCCTTGTGCAGTGCAGCCATGACGGCGCCTTTTTCATTCTTGAGGCTCTCGATGACTGCGAGGAGCTTCTCATGCTGCTCGGGAGTATCGGTAAACGGAATGGTACTGATACGCTTTTGCATTTTATTTCCTCCCTGATAAAATTAAGTTTAAATTCAGGTATGGTTCGGTCTGCGCCCCTATTGGGCGGAGAACTTTCATACATCTTTATGAATTATATCAAAATCGACATGCATAATAATTCTAAAAAAGAATTAAAAATGAAAGTTTGTCAAACCCATGACGAAATTTTTGTCAGTTCTTTTAGCGTACAGCACAAAAATTTCGTTTTCGGGCATTTGTTAAAGTATACAAAAACAGTATAGATTTGCCGTGAAAAGGTTGAAATATCACTCATTTTATCGATATTTTATATCGATAAAAGTATATCTATTCCGTTTTCTCCCGATTCGCACGAGTTAGAAACAGCTAATTTTCAAAAGAGTGAGATTAACGAAATTTTATGCAATTTAACGAAAATTCGATGATTTAGCCATGTTGGTAAAAATGACGAAAGCTGTGCGTTATGCGAAATTCGCATAGCACACAGCTTGGCGTTTTTTTCTTATAAAACTTGAAATTTACCTGCACCGCACCCACGCAGCACATCTAAAAGCGCTTTGGCGGTTTTTTCCGGCAGCTCCACCGTTTGGTGTTCTTCGGGCATCAAATGCAGGTAATGCGCGTCAGAGCTGCGCAGGAGCATCATGCTTTCGAGCTCCGGGTGCAGAAGCCGCTGCTGTGCGGCATCGGCAGTAAGGGACAGCTCTGCTGCGGAAAACTGCGCTTCCGGCGGGATAGCACCGAGCGACGCAGTGACGCTGTACGCGTCTTTATCGACATGCGCGGGAAACGCCACGCCGTTAAACTTTTTCACGAGCGCCTGCACGTCGTTGATGCTGATGTCTGTCGCGGTGATGAGAAGCTCGGAAATTTCGCCGATCTTCTCGTCGTCCTCATTTAAGATCCACTGCTCGCCGAAAATTTCCGGGCGGTTCGGCACCTTTGGAACGTGCGCACAGACGTATTTATCGAACGCGAGCGCGTCCTCGACCGTTTCGAACAGACAGACAACGTGTGCTTCTTCGGCGGTGCAGAGTTCCATACCGGGAATGACGAGCACGTCCGCGGCCTGCCCCACCTTTACAGCGGCGGGCGTATTGCGGCAGGTATTGTGATCCGTAAGCGCGATGATGTCGCAGCCAAGCAGCGCCGCCATGTTGACGAGGTTGTTCGGCGTCATGTCCGTATCGCCGCACGGAGAAAGGCACGAGTGCAGGTGCAGGTCGTACCGATAGCTGTTCATACATTCACCCCAGTAATGAAGCGATTTTGAGCGCGGTTTCAAAGGCAGGCAGGGATGTACCGTACACGGCGATCTCCTGCTGCTCGGCACGCGCTTTGGCATCTGCATCCAAAACGGCATCTTCTACAAGGATGATGCCTGCGGTATCGGCAAGCGATGCGACCGCGATGGCGTTGACGTTGCCCATGACGGTAAGCCACGCGTCGTCCGCTTTGGCTCTGCCCATGACCCAGCTTAAAAGATCGCCGCAGTAGCAGCCCTTCACTTCGCGCGTTATATCTGTATTTTCGGTCAAAAGCTTCCAGCCGAGTGCTTCGGCCATTTCCCCTATCTGCATTTTACTTCCCCCTATTCGTCATCATTTGTGCGTTTGCCGCCGTCAAGGTCTAAATTTGAGAGCGAATCCGCAAAACGGCGGATCTCCTTGCGCAGGATGAACACGCAGTCTTCCTTGCGGCAGCTTCCGCGCACGGTGTCCTCCGCAAAGGCGCGGCAGCTCGGTGCACCGCACGCGCCGCAATCGAGCCCCGGCAGCTCCGCTTCCACCTTGTCGATCTCCATCATCATTTCCATGGCGCGGGAAATATCCTCCGAAAGCGTTAAAACATTGGAAAACTCCAGCCCGCTGCCCCAGTTCATTTCTTCCGGGACGGTTTTGTTTTTCTCCAAGTGATTCTGCGAGACGGGCAGATATTTGCGCAATCTTTGCAATCTTGCAATGGCGACATACGGGTTTTCGACGCATAGCACGCCGCCGACGCAGCCGCCGGAGCAGGCGTTGAGCTCGATGAAATCCAGCTCGCCGATGCGTTCGTCTTCAATCTCCTCCAAAACGCGAATGACGTTTTCGATGCCGTCCGCCGCGAGATATTTTTCTTTTAACAGCGCCGAGGATTCGCCGCCGGAGGTCGCCCAGCTGACACCGATAATGCCGGAATTTGAGAGCGATTCGAGATCTTTTGGCGTGAGCTTATCCATGCGGCTTGAAAGCTGCGGGAAAATTTCGCTGATGGCGATAGCGCCGTCTACCTCCGACTTTTCGATGCCGATGGGCATGCGAATATCCGTAACCTTTGCGGGACACGGCGTGATGAAAAAGCAGCCGATCTGCTCTTTCGGCAGGCCCGTTTTCTGCATGGCCTGCTGCTTTGCAATCCTTGCCGCAGTCTCCATGGGCGACAAAAGCGGCAGAACGTGGTCGCAGAGATCCGGGAAGCGAACGCGGATTAAACGCACGACAGCCGGACACGCCGAGCTGATGACGGGACGCTGCAAGGTGCCGGCATCCATCAGGCGGCGGGTAGCCTCGCTGACAAGCTCTGCCGCGCCGGAGACCTCCATGACGTCATCGAACCCAAGCTTTTTAAGGCCGGATAAAACATAATCCTGATCGTCCAAATTATTAAACTGCCCATAAAGAGACGGTGCGGGCAGCGCGATTTTATATGTAAACTTTTCCAGCATGGAAAGGTGGTCATGCTTTGCACGCTTTGCGTGGTGCGGGCAGATGCGGATGCACTCTCCGCAATCGATACAGCGCTCGCTCATGATGACCGCTTTGCCGCTGCGCACGCGAATGGCTTCCGTTGGGCAGCGCTTGATGCAGTTTGTGCAGCCTACGCACTTGCTTTCATCGAGCGTGACCGAGTGGAAAAAAATACCCAATCTAACGCGCCTCCTCCATTATCCTATGCAGAGCTTACGATTTTTCGCTCTGCGCGTAAACGACCATTTTGAGCGTAGTGCCCTGCCCCACGACCGAATCAATCGTCATTTCATCGGAATACTTCTTCATGTTCGGCAGGCCCATGCCGGCGCCAAAACCAAGCGACCGCACGTTATCCGGCGCGGTGGACCAGCCCTCCTGCATGGCTTTTTCCACGTCTGCGATGCCGGGACCGTGATCGGTGAGCACGATGACAACCTTATCCGGGTCCACGTCTACATTGGCTTCGCCGCCGCCCGCATGGATAACCATGTTGATTTCACCCTCGTACATGGCGATGGAAACGCGGCGAATGGCAGATGGGTTATAGCCGAGCTTTTTCAATTTATGCTTTACATCGCCCGAAGCTTCGCCCGCACGGGTAAAATCATCGCCGGGGACTGAATACCGAAGTTGCAACATACTCATGATACGTCACACCCGCCTTCTAACCCGTTTTCGTATAGGAGGCCGCACGCCGTGAACATTCTGTACGGCGTTGCGAGGATGGTGATGTCCTTTTGCCGTGCGAGCGACAACACGGTCTCATCCGGGCGCTTGCCGCGCACAAAGATGATGCAGTGCATATCCATCATTTCCGCCGTGCGCACCACCTGCGGATTGACAAGGCCCGTGAGCAGCACGGACTGATCCTTGACAAACGCCAGCACGTCGCTCATCATATCGCTGCCGCATGCGGTTTTGACCTCTTCCTGAAGGTCGCCCTCCGCCAGTATTTCCGCCTTTAAAATGTTGACAATATTCTGTACCTTCATGAAAGCTTCACCCTTTCGCCGAGTTCGGACACGGGTCTGTTTGCTCTTTTTGAGCCTAAAGTGTCCTTGTATTCTGTTATTATACAAAAAGATTTCCAAAAAATCAATCCGTTATGGAAAATGTTCTGTACTTTTAGATAGTTTTTAAAGTATTTTTTTGCCGCGTTTTTTGCCTTGCGATCGAAAAATGCGGATTTGTCAACAGAAGGTGGACAATTTATTTGTATTTGTGCATGGGGCACGAACGGAATGCGGTATTCGATATTTGTCCACCGATTAGATACACCTGTTTTTATTCCGAAAACAAATTTATACTTGACATTTGCGTTTTGCTGTATGTATAATAGGGGAAACTTTACCATGGTGCTATAAGAAATCACGGTAAAGCAAGGCAAATCTATTTTATTATCCGGTGCGATTTAACGCGCCAAAGAAAGGAAGATCTTACTATGAACCGTGTGTACAACTTCTCTGCCGGCCCCTCTATGCTGCCGGAAAGCGTTCTTCTGAGAGCCGCTGCCGAAATGCTCGACTATGAAGGATCAGGCCAGTCCGTGATGGAGATGTCACACCGATCTAAGGTCTATGACGCGATCATCAAGGGCGCGGAAAACCTTCTGCGCGAGGTGATGGAGATCCCGGATAACTACAAGGTGCTCTTTTTGCAGGGCGGCGCATCCTCGCAGTTTGCGATGGTGCCTCTGAATCTGATGACGAAAAACCGCAAGGCCGACTATGTGCTCTCCGGCCAGTTCTCCACAAAAGCGTATAAGGAAGCCGCGCGCTTTGGTGACTGCAAAGTGGTGGCATCCTCGAAAGAGCAGAATTTCAGCCGCATTCCCGACCTTGACCCGAAGGAGTTCCGCCCGGACGCGGACTACTTCCATATCTGCATGAACAACACGATCTATGGCACGGTATTCCATGCGCTGCCGGAGACGGGTGACGTACCGCTTGTGGCAGACATTTCCTCCTGCATTCTGAGCCGCCCGATCGATGTTTCGAGATTCGGCGTTTTGTATGCGGGCGCGCAGAAAAATGTAGCTCCGGCAGGCCTGACCATTGTCATCATCCGCGAGGATCTCATCGGCGAGCCGCAGGAAAAAACGCCGACGATGTTCATGTATAAGACGCACGCGGAAAGCGACAGCATGTACAACACGCCGCCGTGTTACTCCATTTACATGTGCAAGCTCGTTTTGGAATGGCTGAAAAACGAAGTAGGCGGGCTGAAGGCGATGGAAAAGCGCAACGTGGAAAAGGCCGCGCTGCTCTATGATTTCCTCGACCGCTCAAAACTTTTTAAGGGCTGCGCCGAAAAAGAAAGCCGTTCCATTATGAACGTGACATTCGTGACGGGCGACAAGGATTTAGACACAAAATTCGTGCAGGAAGCTGCCGCTGCGGGCTTTGTGAATCTAAAAGGCCACCGCAGCGTGGGCGGCATGCGCGCGTCTATCTATAACGCGATGCCGCGCGAGGGCGTGGAAAAGCTTGTTCAGTTTATGGAGAACTTTGAAAAGGAGAATGCCTGATGCACAACATACTTTGCCTCAATAAGATCAGCCCGCTCGGCACCGACCGTTTGGGCGAAAACTATACATACGCTGCCGAAATCGAGAACCCGGAGGGCATTTTAGTACGCTCCGCCGCCATGCACGACATGGAATTGCCCAATAGCCTGCTTGCAATCGCGCGGGCCGGCGCGGGCGTGAACAACATTCCCGTGGAAAAGTGCGCGGAAGCCGGCATTGTGGTGTTCAACACACCCGGCGCAAACGCCAACGCCGTGAAGGAGCTGGTGCTGGCGGCACTGCTTTTGACGTCGAGAAAAATTGTCCCGGCGATTGAATGGGCACAGACACTAAAAGGCACGGCAGACATTTCGAAGCAGGTGGAAAAAGGAAAATCCGCGTTTGCAGGGCCGGAAATTCTCGGCAAAAAGCTGGGCGTGATTGGTCTTGGCGCGATCGGCGTGCTCGTTGCGAACGCCGCACAGACGCTCGGCATGCAGGTATACGGCTTCGACCCGTTCCTTTCCGTGGACGCTGCATGGAACCTTTCGAGCGACATTGTGAAGGCCGCTTCCGTGGATGAGATTTTTGAAAAGTGCGATTACATTACAATACATGTACCGCTAAATGACTCGACGCGCGGACTCATAGGCGCGGACGCTTTAAAAAAAGTGAAAAAAGGTGTGCGCGTCTTAAACTTCTCGCGCGGGGCGCTCGTCGATACCGACGCGATGTTGTCGGCGCTTGCAGACGGCACCGTTGCCGCGTATGCGACGGACTTCCCGGATGACGCGTTGCTCGGGGTCGAAAACGTCATCGCAATCCCGCACCTTGGCGCTTCCACGCCGGAAAGCGAGGAGAACTGCGCTGTGATGGCCGCAGAGGAGCTGAAGGATTACATTGAAAACGGCAACATCCGAAATGCCGTCAACTTCCCGAATATTTCCATGGCACGCGGCGCGGACACACGCATTTGCCTTGCGCACAGAAACATTCCAAATACCATCGGTTCGTTCACACAGGTGTGCGGTGAAGCGGGCATCAACATTGAGAACATGCTCTCGAAATCGCGTGGAGACTGGGCGTACACCATTTTGGACGTTACGGGCGACGTGACGGAGGACGTGCGCAAGAAACTGGCGGCACTTTCGCCGGTTGTAAGGGCAAGAGTAATAAAGTAAACTCTTACTTCGTCATTCGCGGACAGGAGACCGAGAAAAAGATCGAGGATATCGTGACAAGGCACGAATCGGCCGTTTTAAGCCGAGCCAAAAGCGCGACCTTTATTTCTGTGATTTTGCAAAACAACAAAAACACGGTGCAGCTTCATTTCGGCTGCACCGTGTTTTTTGAGTTGATGGGGATAATGCTGTTCAGTTTTGCTCCTGCACGGCGCTACCCAACAAGAGGGCGGCGATGCACTGCACGATCTCTTTGTCGCTGGCATCTTCGGGGATGGCACTCCAAAACGCGCGGGCTGCGGCATTTGAAGAATTCTTCGCCGTGCGAAGGGCTTTGCCAATCTCCTCGCGGACCGTTTCACTGTCTACGCCGTGTTTGGCTGCTACGCGCAGCATCAATTCCTGTTCACTCAAAATCTCTCATCCTTCCTGATCCGGCCCGGCAGCCCCGCTGTATTTTTAAGCGGAGGCTGTCGGATGGGTGGTAAATCTGTCAGTAATGCCATTATAGCAAGGGGGTCTTGAAAGTTCAAATAGAATCGTTCGCGCGTTTTCGACGGAAATTGACAGGTTCCTTTTCCCCCTGACAAAAGGTGTGCGGATTTTTGCGAAAAAGCCGAAATTGTTACGAAAAGTTCATATTTTGACGCACAGGAAAACAAGAGAAAATCAGGTATCGGAGGTATTGACCGGCATCTGCGGAGGCGTGCCGCCGTTACCGTTCGGCGGGGTTATGCCACTATCGCCGCTCGGCGTTTGGCTGCCCATACCGCCGTTTGGAGCCTGACCACCCATATTGCCGGGGCCGCCGCCAAAGCTGCCCATACCCGTAGCGCCGCTGACAACGCCGGAGCAGGTCTCGCTCGCGGCTTCTGTACCGTTTACATAGACTGTATACGTTTCGCCCTCGGTGATGTCCGGCGTGCTGAACGTGACATTCGTAAAGCTCTTCGGAGCCACGGCGGAAACGAGCGTGTTGCCGTCCGCGCCCTTCACTTCTACGGTGTCACCCGCGCCGCCGGTGCAGCTGACGCTGATCGTGTTCTGTTTGGAATCCGTTGTGGGGGTCTTCAGCATGCCGGAGCTGCCTGTGCCGAGCACAACGCCGCCGTTGATGGTAAACACGCCGTCGCAGTCAAATGTGCCGTCGCCATCACCGGTGGGGCCGCTGACGTACACCGTACCGCCGTTAATCGTAAGCGTACCGTTGGAATCGAGCCCGTCGCCGGAGGCGTTTACGGTGAGCGTGCCGCCGTTGACGGTGAGTGTATCTGCACCCGCGGTGCCAAAGCCGCCGTCAACGGAGCTGCCTGCAGCATTCAGACCGTCATCGCTTGCGGTGACATCGATCGTACTGCCGTTGACGGTGAGGTCGATGGCTTCAAGGCCCTCACAGGACTCTTCCACCACGACGGTGCCGTCCTCGATCGTAAGGGTGTTATCTGCGTGCAGGCCGTCGTCGCCGGACTTTACGTGATACCGCCGCCTGAAACGGTCATCGAATCGTTGCTGTGCAGGCTGTCGTCTGCGGAATCGACCGTGACGGTGCCGCCGGTGATGTCGAGCGCGGCTTCGGCCTTGATGCCCTTTGTAGACAGGGTTTCGTCCGTCGTTGTACTCTGTGCGCCGTCAAACATAGCATTGCCCGTTTTTTGCTCTCCATTCGCGCTGCCGCCGCCTGCGGTGACATTTACTTCGCCCGCGGAAATGAGAACACTGGTCTCCGCCTGAATGCCGTCCTGCTCGGCGGTGATGTTCACAGTGCCCCCGCCGATATAGACATAGCCTTTATCGGCCTCGGATTTGGTGGACTTGATGCCGTTGCCGGAAGCCGTGATATGAACGGTGCCGTCCTTAATGAGCACAGCGTCTTTGCCGACGAGGCCGTCGTCTGCCGAAGTGATATTCAAAACGCCGCCGGTGATTTTCAATTTATCTTCGCTCATGATGCCGTCATTTGCGTTGGCGTTGACGTTCAGCGTGCCCGTGCCGTTAACGGAAAGATCGCATTTGGCGAAAATCGCGGCGGTAAGCTCATCGTTGCCGTCCGTGCCGGTGACGGTATCGGTCACGGTGCTTTCGGTGTTTTCGGGCAGGCTGATAATGACTTTATCGGCGTTTTTCGCATAGATAGGCGCGGTCGTTGTGCAGGTGATGCTCGCGTTCTCGAGCACAAGGCGCACATCATCCTCGTCGCCGGCATCAATGATGACCTGGCCGTCCGTGAGCGTGCCGCTGAGGACATACGTGCCCGCTTCCGTAATGGTGACCGTGCTGCCGGAAACCTTAACGCCGTCTGCTTCCTTTGGCGCGGAAAGGTCGATCTTCACGGTGTCTTCCGTACTGTAATCGATGTAGAAATCCTTATTTTTGAAGGAAAGATTTGCTTCGATGACGGAGCCGATGGCGCCGTTCATCGCGCCGCCGGTAGAATCGGTCTCGTCTGCACCGCTTTCCGCAGAGGTGCTGGCCGTGCTCACGGTAGAGGAAGCGGAAGATACGGACGTAGACGATGTGGTCGACTGTGTGGAGGCGCAACCCGCTAAGATCAGTGCGGAGAGAATGACAGCAAAGCGCAGGGTGTGTTTTTTCGTGGATAAACGATTCGGTTTCATAAAGAAGGCTCCTTTCTTTACAGCTGTTCCACGGGAGTATGCGGCTGGCCGCAGCGCACTTCAAGATTGCCGTTGCGGCAGCGAAGCGCATCGAGAAATTCTTTTTCGTTGCGGTCGTCCGCAAGGCGCACGCGATAGTGCAGCTTATAGAGGCTGCCGAGGCTTGCGGTCTTGACTTCCGTAAGCTCTGCGTGGGTGGTGTATTCTTTGAAAATATCGTCGAACACCTCGGTGTAATCGAGCGATTCAGGGATGGTGATGCTGAGCTCTTTTTCGCCGCTGCGGTCTGCACCGATATGGAAGAAAACGAGCAGATATTTTTGCTCTACGCGCTCAAATACGCCGGTGTAGTCCGCCATGGCTTTCGCCCTCCTCTTTGTTTTGTTTCTTAAATTTTACTTACAAAATGTGATAAAAAGGTGATTGCATTTTGAGCGTTAGCGGAGAAAACCGTGCAAAAGCAAGTGCTGTGCACCGTTCCTACAAAAACAGGTGTGTTCTGCTGTGCAAAAAGTCCATTGCACCGCGCATATACAAATGATAGAATGAGATAAACGCGTTTCTATGGAAAAACGCAACTTTGGGAGGATCTGTATGTACACACTCGATTATTTAAATTGCTTTATTGAAAACCTTGATCTGCCGGAAGCGAGCCGCGCTTCTCTGCGCGAGAACTGCGAGACGCTCGTGACGACACCCGGCGCGATTGACGAGCTGGTCTCTGCCGAGACGCTGCTCTTTAAAGATTACGGCATTGACGGCGCATACGGCGCGGAATGGAAGCCCATTGTGCCGCACATGGACGTGCTTTCGGAGCTAACAGGGCTGCACCGCCACGTGGTGGATTTCCTGTTCCTTGCGCTTGCAAGCGAACGTCTGCGCGAAAATTACAGAGCGGCGGGCCTGACGGACGAGCTGTTCTGGGACACCATCGCCGACCTGAAATTCAAGCTTATCGAGTGCCACGACGTATACGGCATTTGGGGCACATTCGTCGCAAGCTGGTACCCGTGGTTCTACACGATGCACCGCTTTAAGCTGGGCCGTTTGCAGTATGAGGCCGTACACTTCTCCGGCGACACGCCCGTGACGGTCGGCGGTTACACGGTAAAGCCCGGTGACACGGTTTACAACATGCACATTCCGTCCTGCGGTTCTTTGAACCGCGCGGCGCGCATCGAATCTTATAAAAAAGCCTACGAATTTTACAAAAAAGACCTCGATGGCAAACCGATGGTATTCTGCTGCCACTCCTGGCTTTTGTTCCCGAAGAACCGCGAAATTCTGCCCGAGACGCTCAATACGGTCGATTTCATCGGTGACTTCCATATTTACGACAGCGAGGAATACGATGTGTTCCACGACAAATGGCGCGTGTTCGCAAAGGACTTTGAGAAGCCGAACAGCGAGCTGCCGGAGGACACCACACAGCGCCGCTGTTTTAAAAAGTGGCTTCTGGACGGCAAAAAGACCGGCGCGGGCGCGGGCATCTTCATTTACGACGGCGAGAAGTTCATCAAATAAGTAAATTTGCAGGATATTTTGCAAAAGCCTGCATTGTTATGCGCAGAAAGGCTTGACAGGAGTTAAATTAGCTGATATAATTTTAAATTGCTGATCGGTCATATAAATTCACGACTTGGGTGAATGTCTCTACCGGCCGCCTTGTGTGCCGACTATACCGAAGCCGCTTACGGGCTTCGTGTATACGTTCGGGCACAGGGCGGCCTTTTTATGTGCCGATTTACCCGAAACCGGGTCTTGCATAGAGTTGTATTTTGAAATTCATACGCAAATTCATCTGTTAGTTTTAGAAAGTTGGGGTCAAACATGAACACGGATATCGTCATCATCGGCGCCGGTCCTGCCGGCATTTTTACCGCGATGGAGCTTCTGCGCCGCGGCAGCAAGGAGAAAATTCTGCTGCTGGAAAAAGGCCGTTCCATTGAAACGCGTAAATGTCCCAAGGCCCAGACCGGCCGCTGCATGAACTGCAAGCCGTACTGCCATATTACAACAGGCTTTTCCGGTGCGGGCGCGTTTTCGGACGGCAAGCTGTCCCTCAGCCCGGAGGTTGGCGGCGACCTGCCTCAGCTGATCGGCGAAGACACCGTACAGTCGCTTATTGAATACACGGATTCCATCTATCTGGAGTTCGGCGCGGACACGCGCGTGGAAGGCGTGAGCGAAAAGGAAGCCGTCAAAGAAATTCGCAAGCGTGCCATCCAGACCGGCCTGAAGCTCGTCGACTGCCCCATCCGTCACCTTGGCACAGAGAAGGCGCAGGAGATTTATTACGCGATTGAGCAATATCTTCTGAATAACGGCGTGGAGATTCGCTTCGGCTGCGCGTGCAGCGACCTCATTTTAAAGAACGACACCTGCATCGGCGTGCACGTTGCGGAGGGTCAGAACGAATACGACGTTTACGCGAAGCAGACCGTTGTGGCAGCCGGCCGACGCGGCGCGGATTGGTTTGACAAGCTCTGCGCCCGCCACGGCATCGCCCATGCGCCGGGCACAGTGGACATCGGCGTTCGCGTAGAGGTGCGCAACGAGATCATGGAAACCGTGAACAACGTTCTGTATGAATCGAAGCTCATCGGCTACCCGAAGCCGTTTAAAAACAAGGTGCGCACATTCTGCCAGAACCCGGGCGGCTTTGTCAGCCAGGAAAATTACGATAACAACCTTGCCGTCGTGAACGGCCATTCCTATAAAGATAAAAAATCCGATAACACAAACCTCGCCATTTTATGCTCCCACAACTTCAACGAGCCGTTCAATCAGCCGATCGAATACGCGCAGAAGGTGGGCGAGCTGACGAACATGCTGGGCGCGGGGCACATTTTGGTGCAGCGCTACGGCGATATTCTGGACGGCAAGCGCACGTGGCAGAAAGAGCTTTCTCGCTCGAACCTGCGCCCCTCTCTGCCGGACGCGGTGGCGGGCGACATCACCTCTGCCATGCCGTACCGCGCCATGGTGAATATCATCAACTTCATTCAGGCGGTCGATCACGTCGTCCCGGGCTTCGCCGCCGTGGAGACGCTGCTCTATTCGCCGGAGCTGAAGTTTTACAGCAACCGCGTGAAGATGGACACGGACCTCAACACAAGCATTCACAACCTGCACTGCCTTGGCGACGCCAGCGGATGGACGCGCGGCCTGATGATGGCCTCTTGCATGGGCGTGCTCATGGGTAGAAAACTCGCAGAACAGGAAAACGCATAAGAGAACAAGATTGCACACATCGCAAGTTCACACATAAAGAAACGGGCCCCGCCGCGGCAATTCGGCGGAAGCCCGTTTTCTTTTTTGGTTTAGGGAGAATGCAGATTACAACGTAAATTCAATCATTTTTTTGACAGGGACGCGTGAAACGACAGCGGCGAGCTTTTCACCTTCCAAGTCTTTAGAAAAACCGCCGGCAAAAATGTACGGAACATGAAAGGAATACGTGGTATCTTCCTGCAAGGCGGTCGCGAGTTGTCCCTCGCCGGTCGGCGTGCATACAGACCACAAGGTCGAATCGAAAATCAGCGAATAATACGGACCTGCGATCATGTATTGAATCAGCAGAAGATAACCGTCTGAATTGCCTACATTGCGAAATTCATACTCTACATCGAGCACGGTCTCTATATCGTCCTTTCCCTCCGGGGGATTTTCCGATGCGCCGTATTTTTCCAAAAATTCATCGTACGTCAGCTGCTCCGCACCGAGTATTCTTACAGAATAGCCCACCGTGTTTTCATCATCCATTTCCTGAAAGGCACCGTTCAGTTCTACCCACTGGTTTTGCGCATATCGCTCTTCCGGGATCGTCAACACATTGGTGTTTACATGGACGATGCGCACGACGATGAGCAGAAGCAAAACCAGACTGACTGCGCACAGTAAAATCCTTTTAGCTTTCACTTTGCTTCTCCCCCCTTCACGCTGTGCCGAACGATCTCTCCCTGCTCTAAATCGTAAATTTCATCGGATATATCCTCCAGAATATCCCGGTCATGCGAGGAAACGATCAAGACTGCGCCGCGTTCTTTTTCTTTTTTCACGATGTCCCCCAGCATGTCAACGCCGGATTCATCCAGCGCATTTGTGGGTTCATCGAGCAGAATCAAATCCGGGTGCTCCATAACCGCCGCCGCAATGCCGAGGCGCTGCTTCATGCCCAAAGAGAACTTTTTGTATTTTTTACGGCTTTTCGGATCCAGCCTCACTTCCGATAAAACAGCCTTGATCTCATCCTCTGTCACTTTTCCTTTGGGATATGCGATGAGTTTCAGGTTATCCATAGCGGAATAATCGTCCAAAAAGGCCGGCCCTTCAATCAGCACGCCTAAGGATCTCGGAAACGGTATGTCTTTCGATACGACTTCTCCGTCGATCAAAACCTGTCCTTTCGTGGGGCGGATCAATCCACTGATTAGGCGCATCAGCATCGTTTTGCCAGAACCGTTTATTCCACGTAGGCCAATCACACGCCCGCGCTCGGAGCAAAGGGACACGTTTTTGATTACAACATCGCCGTGTATAGACTTTGTAACGTTTTTCACTTCAAGAAACATCAGGATTCCCCCTTGCTTAAAATATCCTTGCGATCATAAACGACGCAACCTCCTGCTATCGATGCTAAACTTACAAGCGACAAAATCAAAATACCTTCCGCCGCATCGACTCCGCCCTCACAAAGGAGGGCATTTCGAATCATCATGGCATAGTTGCCAAAGAAAAAAGGTTTCATAAAATAGGCAGACAGAAACAAAAATACAGCCATGACTAAAAAACTTCCAATCGGTTTGATGAATAGTGAAATAAGCTGCTGAAGCAATGTGATTGTTAGAATGGCAAACCATACCATCAACAAGGTCGGAATAAAAGCGGGGCCGGTGGCTTCTCGAGGAACCATAGAAGAAAGGTTCATCACGTTTAAAATTAAATTATCTATTTCTAAAGAAGAAACTCCACCCAAGGCAGAACCGCACCCGAGTGTCACAATCACACCCAGCACAAAATACAAGCTTGTGCTGATAGTAATACACAGAATTTTCGATAACCAATATTGCTTTTTATCACCGGCACGAAGAAGTAATTGTACATTCACGCCCGCAGAGCTTTCCTCAGTCAAGTCAAAGTTAATATATATGGCAAGTAAAATCAGTAAAAGCCATTGAAAAGGAATAGCAAATGGCCTATCCAAATCAAATATGTACAAATCGCAACCCCCAAAGGCATACAACAAAAAGTCCCCCAAGGTAGGCGTCGCAAAAGGAGTAAGCTCTGGGCTTTGCAGGTATGCGTTTGAAAAGCTGATTTTACACGCAAAAGTCACCAAAACAAAAAAGAGCAGCGCAACCGAAAATCTTTTCCATCTGCCGAGTAAGGATCGCCTTACATCTAAAGCAAAAATTCTATAAAACATCTTTTTTTCTCCAAGCCAAAACGGTGAGCATCCCCGGAAGAAGAAGCAGTATAAACTCTGCGGCTACGATCCACAAATTTGCGCCATACGGAGAAACATTTACCGCGCGAAGGAAATCGAGAGGCGACAGGCAGAAAGGAATGAACCGATAAAGCAGGGAAAGGAAAATGTGAAAAACCATTAGCGTGAGAAACGGAAGAATTAAGACCAGTCCTCTGTTTTTCAGTTTGTAAAGTGCCATGGGAATTGTGGCAATCGCGCCGGAAAAGAGAAAATCCAGCAAGAGATAGAGCAGAATGTAAAGAACCGGGTGCGTATAAAAAACCTCCGCCCATAACCCAAACCCGTATACGCCGTTATAGATCACTTCTAATACGGACGGTAGGCGCATCGGCACCGTACAGGCGACAAAAATCACGTTGACAATCATAGGAAGAACGATCACTGCGCCGCCGGACAGAAACGACGCCAAAAACTTTGCCGCAAAATAGCGCTTCTGGGAAATCTGCGGCGTGATCAAATTAAGATACCCGCTTTTGTATTCCCGGTGGAGCGAGCTGCCATAAGGTAAGACAGCCAGCAAGGGTAGTAAAAAGAAAAATGCCGTGGCGCACCAGGTTGAAAAATCCATGCCAATCCAGAAATCTGCCATGGTTTCGGCGCTGAGGTGGTAGTCTTTTCCCCAGTCAGCAACATTTTGGTATGCCGGTGTATTTAGAAACCTTGTTCTGATGATGTATCCCCGGACTTGTAAAAAGCCGCTTAATAAAGATAAAAAAAGAGCGACTGATAAAGAAAATAAAAATCTCTTGTTCCAAAACGCTTTTTTTAATTCCATGGACAAAATCCGTTTCATCGATCTTCACTCCAAACTGTAAAGTATCGGTTTAATATACGATAACTCTTGTTTTAAGGATACTGATTAGCAAGGTATTTGTCAATAGTATCTATACTTTTGTTGATATAATTTTATTCATTCTATAAAAACAATTCGTCTTGAAGCAACATGATTTTCTTTTGCTTTCCACTGCATGGACGTGATATGGTGATTTTATCCACAACAGATTTAAAAAAACTTTCCCCTATAAATCACAGAATTTTCTTGCAGGCACAGGGGGAATATGCTATACTGATTAAGTATGAGTTTACGTCATGACTACATTCAAAGAAAGATGGTTTTATAGATGAAATTAGGTATCGTCGCAGACCAACCTTTTTCATATATCTATCTACTTTCATATAAGTCCGTAAGCCGGCATGATTACTGCGTTTTCTGAAATTTCACCACATATAATTCTATATAAAATCACACAATTTCATGTCATTTGGGCGTAGAAATGGGCGTAGATTTGATATTAAAAACCAGAGTCCAACGCATTTTAATTTGTTTATGATACGCCTTCAAAATTCTGCGATTAAGAGCCATTTACATTATCTACACAGTAAATCGGTGTATTATAAAAGCAGCGTTTCTAACTTTCTAAAAAGGAAAGAATAGAAACGCTGTTTTTATGTTTTGGGTATGAATTCGGTGTTCCGGGCACTTGAATTCTGCAATCACTCTTTGCTGTACTGACACGATCAAAAAAGGTAACGGGACGCCTTAGGGAAATTCTGCCCTTTTGCAGGAGCGAAATGGCTGCGAAAGCTCACTCCCCCTCTCCACACCTCACCCCCTGTTACTTCCTGTACTACCCGAAAAAGAGAGTGTGTTGCGGCGATTGTTTTTAATTTTTGTTGTTTGGGCTGTTCCGTGCGGTGAATACGCAAAACCTCTCCACCCGGGTGCCGTATGGCAATCATACTTTTCCCTTTGGAGACGTCAATTCCGACAGCTGTGATGATGTTGTTTGTCATGGATTTCAACCTCCTAATCATGTTCGGTGACCGCTGTTACTCAGTGCTGATTCAGCTTGCGTTGTTATGCGAATGTGGGAGTTGACTCCTTTAATTCAACCTGCATAAATCGAACGATACAATGAGAGGCGGCTGACAGTTTACTGGACGAGCATAGCAGCTCATGCATCGCCTCGTCAGACCGATCCCCTTCATTATACCTTAGGAACTGAGCAACTAGAAAAGAATTTTTAATTTACCACAGTTAAATTTACAAAGAAAAGAGAAAACCATGTTTATTCAAAAATACTATCCTGTCGCCGAAATAATTATATTGCAAGCATCGCCGTTGTGATACCACAACGACACTTATCAGGGAAATCCCTGAACCCTTTCTGCTTACTTCAGCTTTATACGATTTACAAACTTTCTAAAACAATAAGTAAAGGAAAACGCAGCAGCTTGTGATATGTACCCGGTTTTCTGGATACCGGATCAAAATTGAATAATTAGCTTTTCTCTCATTTTGAGAGAAAAAGCAGTTCCACAATTCACAGTCATTGCGACTTTATGTCACCAGATGAATTCGAGCAAGTATATAAAAGAGCACACATTAAGGCGGAGCTGCTGGCAGGTTGAATTTGGGAGAAATTTCTCATTTTAACTTGTACTAAATCTTGACATAGGACCACCATATCTACGAGAAAAAGCCCAGCTTCCACTGGACTTTTTCGACAAGTTGGTATCTGATATCAGATTATAATACTTTTGGGGGAATGTCAATCACTATTCATTTTATGGTTTTTGACAAGCCTGCATTTGTTACTGTCAGCGTTCCGTCTGTCACAAACAGACTGAGGGACTGGCCAAATTTCTGATAAAACCGTGTATTCAGAGCCACTCCGTCCACATAGATCGTTGCGATGGTGTCATCCAGGATCATTTGGATATGGTACTTCTTTCCTGCTTCCAGTCTGATGGGCCGTTCCAGTCCAATGTTCTGGTTTGCAGGCCAGGGCATGTTGGGACTCGTTTCAAAGCGGTAACGATTTTCTTCTATATTAAATAAATACTGATAGCTCTGACCGGTCTCTTCGTTTTCATAAAAGCGAAGTCCAAAAGAGCGGGTGCCTTCGGAAAATTCCACATCCGCTTCAAAGCGGAATAGGTCTGTAGTATCATTGAAAAGTATCTGTTCCTGTCTGGCATAAGGGGTATCGATCACTATATCTTCAGCTTTCTCTCCCTCATCAAAGGCGTTCCATACAGTGTCGGGGATCCTGACGCCCAGGGTTCCGTCCTCTCTCTGATACACCTCATGTGCCACAAATGTGCCTGCCCACTCGAAGTTTCCACGGTCATCGCAGTCCTCTTTCGTGGGAACCCAGCCAAACAGAATGCGCTGCCCGTTCAGGCAGAAGGTTCTGCCCGCATAGTAGGCACGTCCATCAAAAGCATCGTCCGCAGGAGCGATCCATGGACCATCCAGACTTTTGCTCATCCGGTACACCATCTTATTTCCGTCGCTGTATTCGGAAATAATGTGATACCACCAGTCACCGATCTGGAACAGATCCGGCATTTCATGCATGGTAAACAGGCCCGGTGACCAGAAATCTCCCTCAAATTTCCAATTTTTCAGGTCTTTGGAGGTAAACTTTACGGTACGTCCGGTCTGCTGTTCCTTGGGTCCGGCCTTTCTGGTTCCCAAAACCAGCAGGTATTCCTGTTTTTCCTCATTCCAGATCACGAAGGGATCCCGCCAGTCATCTGGGTCATAACCCTCCTGCGGTGTAAAAGTCAGCTTGTCCTGGGTCTTGGTCCAGTTCAGCAGATCATCGCTCGCCGCATGCATCAGCACCTGGGATGCCTTGCCCAGCTTTGGATAGTCCCGGTTGAATCCGGTATAGAAAATGTGATACTTTCCCTCTGCTTCAAAAACGCTTCCTGCAAAAATAAACTGATCCTGCTCCTCGTCGGTTCCCCGCGGGAGCGCTGTCCCTTTATCCTCATAGTGCACAAAATCAGAAGTCACCGCCAGATCCCAGCCAAAGGGTTCGCCAAACGGGCAGGGTTTTCTGGTATCTCTTTGGTGAAACAGATAAAACTGATCTCCTTTTCCAAAAGGCATGCAGTCGCCGAACCAGGTGTTTGGAAACTGATAGTATAACTTTGTCATGAATTTTTCCTCCTGTTTTTTCGTTCAATATGTGAGACATTGCTCACTGTGACAATACTATTGCATCTGTACAGAGGTTGCGCAAGTCCGTGAAAAACAGACATAGAAAAAAAGGACCCTCCTTTAAATTTCAGTAATTTTATCACATGTTTGGTCCTATGTCAAGATTCAGTACAAGTTAAAATGAGAAATTTCTTCCAAATTCAACCTGCCAGCAGCTCCGCCTTAGTGTGTGCTGTTTTATATGTAGGTAATATCCGAACACCAGACAGCATTCGGACGATCAGGATTAAACTGTTCATCAAGGATATTTTATAATTACGTGGTGGAGCCATGCAAGATATCCTGAGCGAGAGACACCTGAAATTTTCAACATTCCGGAGACAGAAACCCGGCGTCCGGCCTTTTTGGCAGCTTCCGTCTTCTCAGACACTTCAAGGTAAATGGCGTCCGTCATTTTCCCAGAATGTCGATTGCTTTTTTAACACATCAAGTGCATCTTGGGCATCACGTAATTCACGCCTGAGACGGGCAATTTCCTTCTGCTCGTCAGATGCATAATTACCAGAACCACGAACAGGAATATCACCTGATTCACGGAAGTCTTTCAGCCATTTTGTTAATGTGCTGTATCCGATGCCAAGATTTTCTGCACATCCACGTACTCCGAGATCTTTGTGATCCTTATAGTACTGGACCGCATCAAGTTTAAATTGTTTGTCGTGTTGCTTTGCCATATGAGATCCTCCTTCAGCTTGTCTCTATTGTACCATGCTTATGTGTATTTGGAATTTCTCATTTTGGCTTGTACTATTTATATTCTAGTATCAAGAAGCGTGAAATCAAGCGCAGCTAAAGTTATGTAAACAAGAAAAGCAAGAGTGATTTTGAGGGTATCCCTTAGCCGAGGGATGCCCTCATTACTTTAATAAAGCCTTTTTCATTTTTATTGTGATGATAACCCGATAAGCTTCTAATTGTAAACAATTTATAAACAAACGGCTTTCCCCCGTTTATAAATCGCCGAAAAATGTCGTGTATAGTGAAGGGTATTTTTTCCGCGGTGCGTTTTGATTTTGCGTCCCCCGAAACGGCTGCACCGTTTCTCTTTTGAACCTTGAAAACTGAATATCCACTTGTCAAATACGTTCTCTTTGCGGCGAGCGTGCAAAGCGGTGCGCCATGACCTGCTTTTCAGCGAGCGAATCAGAGGCAGCAATACTGCCTTGCCGACTCCAAATACCGGGCAGCTCCCGGTTCCGCTATGACCCGCAAAGAGCATAATGATACTCCCGTTCAGTCACAGTCCGAGCACCTAAGAGACCGCCACTCCGATGGTGCCGCAGGCAATGAGAATGGCTCTGACAGACCGTCAGTTGGGGTAAAACTCCCGTGGCGTCGGCTCGCTCCCGACCGTTTGGCAGGTTACATACCGAAATGACCATCTTTCGTGTATTCGCAGAACAGGAGGAAACACCACTATGAGCGACAAAGAACGAAACTTCACATGTGATCTTCACTGCAAAGGAGCCGTAACGCCGATGTGTGTGCAACCCGAAGCACACGTACCAATCCACCTTAAAATGACACTGACGATAAAAGAAGCGGCGGAATACAGCAACATCGGAATAAACAAAATAGACGCCCTGATGAAACAACCGAATTGCTCGTTTGTGCTCTTTGTCGGGACGCGGAAACTCGTAAAGCGGCGCGAATTTGAAGAATATATCCGCCATGAATTGGTCATATAGAGCTTTTAGCCGTAAAAGCCCCGAAAAATTCCCGTTGAGATTGAAAAAGCAGAGTCCTTATGCTATAATATGTAACTGCGTTGGACTCTTTTTAAGAATAAGAAAGGAGTCCGATAAATGGGCAAAAATCTCAAAGGTTTGACGTGCAAAACACGCAAGCATTAAAACCACCATGGACAGGTATGTTCATGTTACGGACGAATCACTGGCAAATGCGGTACGCCTGTTTCAGCAAACTACGCTGCCAGTTACAAAAAAGGGCGTAGAAAGGGCGTAAAAGAAATTCAGCGAAAGGCGAAAATCCAAATGAAATGCGGGTTTTCGGACAGGTAAAACGAAAAATGAAATTAGGTATCGTCGGTCTGCCGAACGTCGGCAAGAGCACACTTTTTAATGCGATCACGAATGCGGGGGCGCAGTCTGCGAACTACCCGTTCTGCACCATTGAGCCGAACGTGGGCGTTGTTGCCGTGCCGGACAAGCGCCTCGATAAGCTGGCGGAAATGTACGAGCCGGAAAAGTTCACCCCGGCGACGATCGAGTTTGTGGACATTGCGGGCCTTGTGAAGGGCGCGTCGAAGGGCGAGGGTCTCGGCAACAAGTTTCTCTCCAACATCCGCGAGGTGGACGCGGTGGTTCATGTGGTGCGCTGCTTCGAAAACGACGACATTATTCACGTCGAGGGCTCCATCGACCCGGCCCGCGACATTGAGACAATCGACCTTGAGCTGATTCTCTCCGACATCGAGGTGCTCGACCGCCGCATTGACAAGACGAAGAAGATGATTAAGGCGGACAAGAAGTACCAGAGCGAGCTGGAGTTCTTTGAGCGCGTACACGAGGCGCTGGATGCCGGAAAGCCCGCCCGCAGCGTGGCGTGTGACGAGGAGGAAGCCGAGCTGCTCGCTTCCGTTAACCTGCTGACGAACAAGCCCATCATTTTCGCCGCCAACATGAGCGAATCCGACTTTGCAAACGGCATTGAAAACAACCCCGGCTATCTCGCCGTGAAGAAGATCGCCGACGAGCAGCACGCTGCTGTGCTGCCGATCTGCGCGGAGATCGAAGCCGAAATCTCCGGCATGGACCCGGAGGAAAAGGAGCTTTTCCTCGCCGACATGGGTCTGACCGAATCCGGCCTTGACCGCCTCATCAACGCGTGCTACTCCCTGCTCGGTCTCATCTCCTACCTGACCGCCGGCAAGCCCGAGGTGCGCGCCTGGACGATTAAGAAGGGCACGAAGGCCCCGCAGGCTGCGGGCAAAATTCACAGCGATTTCGAGCGCGGCTTCATCCGTGCCGAGGTCATTGCATTTGACGATCTGATGGCATGCGGCACCATGGCGGCCGCGAAAGAAAAAGGCCTTGTACGCAGCGAAGGCAAGGAGTATGTGATGCAGGACGGCGACATCGTTCTGTTCCGCTTCAACGTTTAATCTTCAAACAAAAATTGCAAAGCCCTCCGCTTCCGATTTTTCGGGATGCGGAGGGCTTTTTGCAGGAATAAATCTTGTAATCTCTATTTGTTGTCTTCGCTGATGATGCGGTAATACACCTTTGCGGTGAGGGCATAGACGACCGCATAGAGCACGGAGAATACGAGGAACGACGCGACGGTGCAGGTAATAAACACCGTTTCGGAGCTGAGCATCATAGCGCGCAGAATAGCGCGGATGATGGGGTACGCGAACATCACGTGGATGCCGGCTGTGATGAGCGGCAGGAAGAAAACGGTCAAAATCTGCGTATGGATAGAGTGCTTTACTTCCTTTTGGCTGAGGCCGACCTGCTGCATGATGGCAAAGCGGTTCTTATCCTCCATACCTTCGGAAATCTGCTTATAGTAAATGATGAGCACGGCCGCCATGGTAAATACAAAGCCGAGCGAGATGCCCATGAAAAGGAAGCTGCCGTACATGCCGCGAATATCCTGCGCGTTTTCGGCACGGCACTCAAAACTAAAGTATCCGTCTTCGTCCCAGAATACGCTTTCTTCGTCCGGCATGATGGTCGTAACGTCTTCGAGGATCGCATCGTAAAACGTCTGTTGTTCCTCATCTGTCAGTTTGCCGAGCGAGATGCAGTAGTACTCGGTGGGCGTGATGACTTGACTTTTTTCCGCATAATCCGGCAGAACAACGACATACGGTTTGGAGACGTAAGCGTGATATTTGCCGCGCAGATTAAAGGATTTCGGCGTGGGTAAAAGCGTATACGTCGTGCCCGCAAATGTCATGGTGTCCGGCATAGGTACGCCGTCTACACTCATATAAAGCGCCGTGCCCGGTTCCACGGTCACGTTTTCGTCTGTGATGCGGTTATAGGTCTCTGCAGAAAAAAACAGCACGTTACGCGTGATGGAGTCGACCTGCGCGGTGCCGTCTTTCATGAAGATTGCAGAGGAATGGTCTTCGGTTTCTTCTGTGGAATCGTAGCCGGTCAGGAATTCATAGGACGTATAGCTGCCGCCCGGAACGTTTTTCAGCGCATCGGTCAGAAAGGTGTCCATGTCGACCATGTGGTTCGGGTCTTCCATACTCACCAGAACATCTGCCGGGTAGCGGGTGTAGATCATATTTTCGGTGCCGAACCACAGCGAGCAGGTGGAGGACAAAATGACGAGCACCATGGTGGAGAGAATGCAGATATTTGCAAGCCCGACGGCGTTTTGCTTCATGCGGTACAGCATGCCGGAAACACTGATGAAGTGGCTTGTTTTGTAATAATAATTTTTATTGCGGCGCAAAAGCTTTAAAAGCGCGATGCTGCCCGCCGTGAACAGGAAATACGTGCCGATAATGACGAGGAGGACGGCAACGAAAAACAGGGAGATGGCGAGGACAGGCTCACGGGAAGACAGAATGGAAAGCGCATAGCCGGAGCCGAGGCACAGCACGCCGAGAATGGCCATGAACGCTTTCGTCTTCGGCTCGCGCTCGCCGACGTTCGTGCCGTGCAGAAGCTCTATGGGACGCGAAATGCGCACACGAAACACATTCGAGATGTAAATCAAAACGTAGATTACGCCGAACACAACAGCAACGTACTGCAGGCTTTTCGGGATGATGTGAAAGCCGTAATTCGGCGTGATGCGTATCATTTTGGCAACGATGAGAAATGTGAGCTTATCAAGCAAAATGCCGACGGCGCAGCCGCCTACAATAACGATAAGCGCCGTGAAAAGCGTTTCCAACCCGATAACGCGGGCAATGTGGCCTTTGTTCATGCCGAGCACATTATAGAGACCGAGTTCTTTTTTACGCTGCTTCATCAAAAAGCTGTTCGTGTAAAACAAAAATATAACGGCAAACAGCATGACGACGGTGCTGCCGAGCGTGAACATCATTTGCGACGTGGGACCGAGCTCCGTATTATTGGAAAGCGAATTTAAAATGTAGCTGACCGCTGCCACAAAAACGCCCGCCAGCATAAACGGCACGTAGCTGCGGCGGTGCTTTTTGATGTTCTGCGCCGCCAAGCGCACATATAAGTTATTCATTTTCGTGCCCTCCCGTTACGCGCCTGCCGCCATGGCGGTGAGGGTATCCGAAATACGGTGGAACATCTCTTCATTTGTGGAACCACCGCGGTAAATTTGGTGGAACACAACGCCGTCCTTGATGAACAGTACGCGGCCGGCATGGCTTGCGGCCTTAGTGGAGTGCGTGACCATCAAAATCGTCTGACCGGCGCGGTTAATCTCGCCAAAGAGCGATAAAAGGCTGTCGGACGCGCGGGAATCGAGTGCGCCGGTGGGTTCATCCGCAAGGAGAATCTGCGGTGAGGTGATGAGCGCACGCGCCACGGCGGCGCGCTGCTTCTGGCCGCCGGAGACCTCGTACGGGTACTTCTGGAGCAGCTCTGCAATGCCGAGCTGCTGCGCGAGCGGCAGAAGCTTCGCCTGCATCTCCGGAAAATGCTTGCCCGCCAAAACGAGCGGCAGAAAAATATTATCCTGCAGGGTGAAGGTATCAAGCAGGTTGAAATCCTGAAAAACAAACCCGAGGTTCTGGCGGCGGAACGAAGCAATCTCCTTTTCGCCGATGGTTGAGAGTGCACGGCCGTTTAAGAACACCTCACCCTCCGTGGGACGGTCAAGCGCCGCCAGGATATTTAAGAGCGTCGTTTTGCCGGAGCCGGATTCGCCCATGATGGCGACATACTCGCCGCGCTCCACAGCAAATGTGACATTCGTGAGCGCCTGCACGCGGCTGCCGCCGAACCGCGTGGTGTATACCTTTTTCAATCCATTGACTTCCAAAACAGCCATAAATAAGTCTCCTTTTTCAATTCGTTGACAAAAGTATACAGCAAAAAGCGGACGCAGAACATCGATTCACCTTACAAAATGAAAGGCGGAGCTTACATTTTTGTAAGGTCACTCCACCTGTAAATTGCTTTCCTTCATATCGAGCAAAAAGGTGCTGCCTGCGCCGGGGGCGGACTGCACGGAAAGCGTGTGGCCGAGCATATCGGCGGCGCGGCGGCTCAGATACATGCCGAGACCCGTCGATTTCTTTTCTGCCCTGCCGTTATAGCCCGTGAAGCCCTTTTCAAAAATGCGCGGCAGGTCTTCCGGTGCGATGCCGATGCCGGTATCGCTGACCTTTAAGACCTTATTCTTTGTAACGGTAACGGTCACGGTGCCGCTTTCCGTATATTTTACGGCGTTTGCGAGCATCTGACCCAAAATGAACGCCAACCACTTTTCGTCCGTTAAGACCTGCACCGGGGCAATATCGCACTTTAACGCGATGTGCTTGCGGACAAACTGCCCGGCGTACTGCCGCACGACGCGCTTTATGACGGGTTCGACCTCGACTTTGGCGAACACAAGGTCGTTTGACGTGCTGTTTAAGCGCGCGTAATTCAAGGCCATTTCGGCATAGCGGTCTATGCGGAACAGCTCTGCGGAAAGTGCGCGGCTGCGCGGGGTATCTTCTTCGCCGAGCATCAGCCGCATGGCGGAGATGGGCGTTTTGATCTGGTGTACCCACATGGTGAAATAATCGGTGTTCTCCTCCTGCCCACGGCGGCGGTCGGTCTCACTTTGGGCGAGCTTGGTGCACAGCATGCGCACGGCTTCGTCATAACACACGGCCGTGCTGCCCGAGGGCTCCGGGAGGTCATCGCGCGATTCGGGCAGATTCAAAAGCGCCGATTCCAACCGGCGAAACTGCTTATGAAACCGCAGATAACTTAAAATAAAGCTTAAAAGTCCCACCGCCGCGCACAGCAGCGCCGCGTACAAAACGGGATCGGCGGGCAAATCGTATAAATAGAGGATTACCGCAAAAATGGCAAAGCACAGCAGCAAAAACGCGATCTGCAAAATGTGTGCGCACAGGTATGAGAAAAACAGCGCGCTTTCTTTTTTCTTCATGGGTCACCTCACAAAACGACATAGCCGCTGCCGACGCGCGTCGTGATGAAATCGGTCAGGCCGATGCCGGAAAGCTTCTTACGCAGGCGGGTCATGTTGACGGTCAGCGTGTTTTCTTCAATGTACAGGTCGTATTCCCAAAGGCGTGTCATGAGCGTTTCGCGGCTGACGACCTTGCCGCGGCTTTCCATAAGCGTCTGCAAAATGCGGAACTCATTGCGCGTGAGCTGCACCTTTTGGCCGTCGTGCGTCACGGTCTCATCGTTCAGGTTCAAGACCGCGCCGCCACGCTCAATGACCGGCACACGGTCGCCGAGGTCGTAGGTACGGCGCAAAACGGCGCGAATTTTTGCCATAAGCACGGAGGGGTCGAACGGCTTTGCGATAAAATCATCGCCGCCCATGTCTACCGCCATCACAATATTCATATTTTCCGACGCGCTGGAGACGAAAATGATCGGCACGGCGGATATTTTTCGGATCTCGCTGCACCAGTGGTAGCCGTTAAAAAACGGCAGGGTGATGTCCATGAGGACAAGATGCGGGTCGAAATCCGTAAATTCGCGCAGAACATCGCGAAAATCGCGGACACAGCGCGGGGTAAGCCCCCAAGATTCGATGATGCGGCTGACCGCACCCGCAATAGCCTCATCATCTTCAACAATCAAAATTCTGTGATTTTCCATAGTATCTCCAATTTACAAATTGTTAGCCTCGCTTCTCCCCGAGTACCCGCTTCAAAAACGCCGCCGAGCGCTCCATGTATTTCAGCTGCTCTATGGAGCCGAAATGTTCTGCCGCAAAGCTGCCGGTGTAACCGGAGTCAAGCAAAACACGCACCATTTTTTCAATGGGCAGATTGCCGTCGCCTACCGCCACGGGATACAGCTTGCGGTTTGCGACCGTGACGCACGGACTGCCGGTGTTTTCCGTAAACGCGCGGTCTTTGCAGTGTACGGACGCAATGTACGGACGGAACAGGGAAAAGCTCTTCACCGCGTCCTCCTCATTATAAAGGAAATTGCCGGTATCAAAGCCGCAGCGCAGACCGGGCACATGCTGCATAAACCACATGAGCTCATCGGCGCGGGAGTACGGCGCCGTAAGGTTATCGAACTCCTCCATGACAACCGTGATGCCGTGCTTTTCCGCTTCCGCTGTAAGCTCCGTTAAAGATGCCGCCATGCGCAGGCGGCGGGTTTCATACTTTGCGCTGCCGCGCACCATTTCGTCCTCCGTCAAAAAACCCGCCACGGCAAGCAGGAACTTGCAGTTTGCTTTTTCACAGCAGTCTATGACGCGCAGAGATTCCGCACGGTCGTTTTCCGGGGAACCCGTCTCGCTGCCGAAATCGAAAAAATTATAAATGCCGTTCACGCAAAGACCGAATTTTTGCAGCGCAGGCAAAATTACATCACCCTCGTTTTTGATGCGGTTCGCGTCGAGCTCCACACCGTCAAAGCCAAAGCGTTTTACCGCCGCGCACACTTCATCTAATGTAATATTCTCCTGCTTCATGGCTTCTGCCATGTGCTCGTAAAAAACAGAAATTCGGTTCATATAAACGCCACCTCCAAAAGTATTTTCAGCATAGCAGGCAATGCGGATTTTGTCAATGCAAAACCCGCAAGCAGCACGCGTTCCGCTGCCTTATCCGAAAATTTTTCCCGGCGGCACAATGTGACAGAATCAAAATTTGTCCCACATGTATACTGGTGTCGGGAGGTGAAAGCGTGACCGTTTATGCCGACCTGCTTTTCATCGTAAACCTCTACATAGACGCGCTTTTGCTCAGCGCGGTACGGCGTTTTTTGCGGCTGCCGCTTACGGGAAAAAGGCTTTTGCTCGCTTCCGTGCTCGGCGGGGTGTTTGGGCTTTCTGCCCTGCTGCCCGCGCTGCCGGGGGTTGTTTTGTTTCCACTGGCGCTGTTGGAATCGCTTGCGCTGTGCGCGGCGGCGTTTGCGCCAAAGCCGATGACGCAGCTTTTAAAAGCCGTTTTTTTGCTGTTTTTGTTTGGCGCGGCGCTTTCCGGGCTTTTGACGGCTGCGGCGTATTTTCTGCCGATACACGGCATTTTGCTCGCAAACGGCGCGGTGTATTTTAACATTTCCGCATTGACGCTCATTTTGCTCACGTGCGTCTCTTACGGCGTGCTGTACGGCTTCGACCGCCTGTTTCGCAAAAAGGAGCCGGACGTGTTTTTCGCAAAACTGACCATCACACGGCAGGGCAAAACCGTCACGCTGCCGGCGAAAATTGACACGGGGCTGACGCTGACGGAGCCTTTTTCCGGCACGCCTGCCATCGTTGCGGATCGGCGTGCGCTCGGTGTCATATTGCCGCCGAATTTCGGAATGCAAAGCACGGAAAATGCTGTTTCTATGCGGCTCATCCCGTTTTCTTCACTCGGAGCGGACGGTGTTTTGCCCGCGTTTCGGCCGGATGCGGCTTCGCTTTCGGGCATATCAATCGAATGCTGGGTGGCCGTGACCGACCGCACGCTTTCCGCAGGGAGTTTTCAGGCGCTCGTCGGCGCCGCCGTGTGTGACGCCGCGCAGATACAGGGTTTAAAACCCGGAAAGGACATCCCATGAAACACGATTTTCTCACCCGCATGCGCGAAATTTTTGCTCACTTTTTATCAAAGCTGAACGAAGACACCTGCCACTACATAAACGGCCCGGAAACGCTTCCGCCACCGCTGACGAAAGAGGAAGAGCAGGTGGTTTTTCAGAACATCCGTGACGGAAAACCGAACGCACGCGACCCTCTTATCACGCATAACCTGCGGCTTGTCGTGTACATTGCGAAAAAATTTGAATCGCCTGCCGTGAACGTGGAAGACCTCATTTCCATCGGCACCATCGGGCTCATCAAAGCGGTAAATACGTTCAGCGTGGAGCGCAACATCAAGCTTGCGACGTATGCTTCGCGGTGCATTGAAAACGAGATTCTGATGTACCTGCGCAAAACGGCGCAGCTGAAAAACGAGATCTCGCTCGACGACCCTCTGAATGTGGATTGGGACGGCAACGAGCTCCTGCTCTCCGATCTACTCGGCAGCGACCCCGACATTGTGAATCGCGGCATCGAGCAGGAATCGGAAAAGCAAACGCTGCTCCGTGCCGTTGAAAAGCTTGACCCGCGCGAAAAGCAGATCATGGAGCTGCGGTTTGGGCTGAACCGGCAAAAGGAGCACACGCAAAAGGAAGTTGCCGATGCACTCGGCATTTCGCAGTCGTACATCTCAAGGCTTGAAAAGCGCATTTTGCACCGATTGAAGACAGAAATGGAGAAGGCGGGATAAACACGCCATAAACACGACAAAAAGCAGATGTATCTACCGATTTTGGTGACACATCTGCTTTTTCTAAAAAATACACCGGTTTTAAAGTATTCGGTTTATACGAGTTTCAAATATTTGACCCCATACGGCGGCAGCTCCACCCTGCCGTGGATGTCGCTTGTTTCGCCGGTTAAAAAATCGACCGCTTTGTACTCGCCGCGGGCGTCTATGGAACACGGCGCGTTTTCCGCATTGACGGCAACAAACACCGTCTCATGATCACAATGACGCTCAACCAGCAGATTTTTATTCTGAATGGTGATGTTCTTATAATCTCCGTAATTCAATGCGCGGCTTTCGGTCTTCACCTTCGCGAGTCTTTCGATAAACGAGGTGAGTTCGTTTTCGACGGGTGCATCGAAGCACGGGCGCAGGACGTTGTCACCCTCATGCTTTTCGCCCTTTGCGCCCCACTCGCTTCCGTAATACAGGCACGGAATGCCCGGCATGGCGAACAGCACGCCGTACAGCGGGTAAATTTGCTTTTCGTCGTTTAAAATGCTCGCGATGCGCGTTACGTCGTGGTTATCGGCGAAGTTCATCAGGTGCTTTCCGCGGTACAGCGTCCACGGCTCCGGGCCGAACTGCCGCCCGAGCGAATGCGCAATCTCAAAAAGATTCATCGAATTGAACGCAGAGTAAAGCCCTTTGTAGCACTCGTAGTTCGTCACGCTGTGCAGCAGGTCGTCTGCGGTGATGCGGTTGTAATCGCCGTGAATCATCTCGCCGATGAGCACAAACTCCGGCTTTTTGCCGTCGCAGTACGCGCGCAGTCGGCGCATGAAATCTTCATTCAACATGTACGCCACGTCAAGACGCAGGCCGTCGATGTCGAATTCATCGATCCATCTGCCGACGCAGTTTAAAAGATACTCGACAACGGTGGGGTTATAGAGATTGAGCTTGACAAGCTCGTAATGTCCCTCCCAGCCCTCGTACCAAAAGCCGTCGTTATAGGCGCTGTTACCGTCGAAATTCAAGTGAAACCAGTCTTTATAAGGAGAGTCCCACTTTTTCTCCTGCACGTCACGGAACGCAAAAAAACCGCGGCCCACGTGGTTGAATACGCCGTCGAGCACAACTTTGATGCCGTTTTCGTGCAGCGCATCGCACACGGCTTTAAAATCTTCATTCGTGCCGAGGCGGCAGTCTATCTTTGTAAAATCACGCGTATCGTAGCCGTGGTTGTCCGATTCAAACACCGGGGAAAAATACACCGCGCCGATATGCAGCTTTTTCAGGTGCGGAATCCACCCTTTGACCTTTTGAATGCGGTTCACGCACACGCCGTCGTTCGGCATGGGCGCACCGGTAAAGCCCAAGGGATAGATCTGGTAAAACACCGTTTCATCTGCCCACATTGTTATATTCGTTCCTTTCAAGAGAGTTATGCCGATTGCAACTTAAAACGTGTACATGCCGTCTGCCGTCTGGCGGATATCCGCGTTATAGAACGCCGTCATGGCCTTTACCATGTACGCGGTGTCCTTTTCGCCCGCCGTTTCCACGCAGGAGTGCATCGCGAGCTGCGGGATGCCGATATCGACCGTGTTGAGCGACAGATGACCGTTTGAGATATTGCCGAGCGTAGAGCCGCCCGCCATATCGGAGCGGTTATGGAAGATCATCACCGGCACCTCGGCCTTACGGCAGATCTCGCCGAACACGGCGGCGGAAACGGAATCCGTCGTATACTTCTGGTTTGCACTGTACTTGATGACGATGCCGCCGTTTAAGTAGCAGCGGTTCGTCTGGTCACACTTTTCCGTGTAGTTCGGGTGCACGGCATGGGCATTATCGGCGGAAAGCATGAAGCTATCCGGCATTTTGCGCAGCCACTCCGCTTCGGGGATATTGAGCGCGGCAGCAATGCGACGCACGGTATCCGTGAGAAACGTGGAATCTGCGCCCTGCTTTGTCAGCGAGCCGACTTCTTCGTTATCGAACACGGCGCTGATGAGCAGCTTTTCTTTGTTTTCCGCGTTCAAAAACGCTTCCGTTGCGGAGAACGCGCACTGGAGGTCGTCGAGGCGCGGGGACGCGATGAACTCGTTCTCCATGCCGAACACAACGCCGTGCTGGCGAGGATAAAGGAACATATCGCTCGAGATGACGTCTTCCTTTTTAACGCCTGCCTCTTCCGCGATGAGCGCGTTATAATCGGCGTTTTTGCCGCCGAGCAAGGGCAGCAGATCGACCTGCGGGTTTAACTTGTGGTCTGCCATGCCGCGCGTCATGTGAATGGCAAGGCTCGGAATGATGCACAGGTCGCGGTCAATATTCAAAAGCACACTCTTTACGCCGCTTTCGGTACGCACCACGGCGCGGCCGGCAAGCGACAGCGGACGATCAAACCACGTGGAAAGGATCATGCCGCCGTAGCCTTCGGTGTTGAGCTTTTTGTAGTGACCCTCTACGGTGATCTCCGCGCCGCTCTTTACGCGGAACGTCGGGGAATCGCTGTGCGCGGAGACAATCTGCATGCCGTTATAGTTTTCCGGCACGGAGAACGCCAAAACAGAAGAGCCGTTGCGCGTCGTAAAGTAGCGCTTGCCCTTTTCGAGCGTCCAGGTTTCGTTTTCAAGCAGGCGAATGCAGCCCGCATCTTCCAGCATTGCACATATATTTTTCACCGCATGAAAGCACGACGGAGAAGCGTCGATAAACTTCAGCAGCTTTTCGGTGGTTTCAGAAGTCTTTAACATTTCGGTCATTCCTTTCCTTGTTTCTATTCATCATAGCACAAAACGACAAATATGGGTAGAGCAAATTTCAGAAAAAAAGACCGCCGCACCGAAACAGTACGACAGTCTTTAAAAAATTGATTCATTTGCACGCGTTTCCGATGGCTTCGTTCACGCGTTCGCGCAGATCAGGCAGATAGGACGAGGTGCGCGGATAGCTTGCAAACGTCATACTTTCGCCGTCTCCGAGCAGTTTTAAAACGCTTTCGCGCCCAAGCTTTTCTTCGGCGAGCGACAACGCGCGCATATCATAAAGCGCCATGGCGAAAACCTTTTGCCGCAGCGACGGCAGCGGGCCGTTTTCGCCGGGATAGACGGAAAATCCGTCGCCGCCCGGGAACGCGCCGCCTGCGTCCGTCACCTTGAACGGATTGATAACAGATTTGGAGAGCTGCGAGTTCCAGAAGTTATAGCCCCAGTGCAAGAATCCCGTGATGTGATACTTCCACATCTGTACGCCCAAAATGCGATTGCGGTTTGAGGGCATTGCGAGGAAACGGTTGCCCACGTCCACGCACTGGCTGCAGCAGGTATACGCCCAAAGATCCGGTACCTCGTTTTCGATAAACGGCGTGATATGGTTCGTCGCGACGATGGGGTGCTTGACGAGCCCCTCCGTGTAGTAATCATACGACGAGAGCGCGTCGCGCAGAATGCAGCCGGGCAAATACGGCTCCACAACAGATTTCGCCTTTAAGTAGTCCGCCTTGTGCTCCTCGCTCGGCTCGTCCGAAATGTGGAACATAAGGTCACTTTTTTCAACGCCCGCTTCTTCAAAGAACGTAAGCAGCTGCGGCAGCAGCGCGCGCAATAATGCCGCGTATTCCGGGTCGGTTGCCGCAGTATACCAACCGAATTTCAGCTTGCGTTCGCCGTTTTCGGTGACGTAGATATTCGGCGCACATTTTGCACCCCACTGTGTGAAGAAGTGGGAAATCTCAAACTTAGAAATGCCGCAGTCCTTTGCGGTTTCCACCCAGCGGGCAAGCCTTGCGAAATCAAAATGATAACCCGCATCGTTCTTTGTGATCTCCACAAGCTGCGTGCACGGGCGTTCTTTGCCGATCTCGGTATCGAGCGCGGGAGTGAACACCGGCGTCAGGATCATGTTCATGCCGTGTTCCGCCGCCATGCGCATATACTTGTCTAACAATGCCCAGTGCTCTTTTGAGTAAACCTCCACGCCGTAGCGCGCTGCGATGCAGTCGCCATGGAACCACTGCGTGAACGTGAGCTTCTGCTCCGGCAAAGTGACCGGCACGACCGTCAAACGGAAAATTTCGCTTTTGCCGTTTGCGCTGATCTCCACGGGGTAATCGCCGCCCGCGGCATCGTCGTTCACTTTGAGGCTTACCCACAGCACCTCGCGGCCGTTGACGTTCACCGCGCCGTCCGTGACGGGATACAGCACATCCGGGAACGTGCTCGGCTCTATTGTGATGTAGTCATCATCGAACCTGTCCGGGTACGCGGAAAGCGTGCACGGCACATAGCCCTCGCGGTACACCGCCACTTTAACGGGTGCATCGGTGCGCACCTCAATGTAGTGCTCGCCCTCGCCCGTGACGATGGCCTGAAACGCGGTCTCTTCTCCGCGCAGAGCGCTCGCCTTCGGGTACGGCGCAAAGGTCTTTTCTTCCTGCGCCATGACTTTTTCCATCGGTGAAAGAAGCCGGATCGTTGTCTGCATGGATTTTTCCTCCCCTAAGTTGACCGTGTCAAACTGTGTAAAATCCGGTATATAACGTTCGCCGGCGGCGCTGCGCTTTTGGCAGAAGCCGGGCAAACCCAGTTCCAACATATAATTTTGTACTTTGCGGCTCTCCCGCAGGGTGATGCGGCGGTTAATGTCCGCAAATTGCGGCTCGTGTAAAACACGTCCCATCGGCGTATACTGGCTCATCAGGCTCACGGGCACGCCCGGGAAATGCTGTTTGATGAGCTCCAGCGCCTGCATGGAATTGCGCGTGTGGCCGGGCAAAATGAGCTGCCGAATGATGATGCCCTTTTGCAGCATGCCGTTTTCGTCGTACACATTTTCGCCCGTCTGTCGCACCATCTCATGAATGGCAGCAAGCGCCGTTTCACAGTAGTGCGGCGCATTGGAAAGCCGCACGGCGAGATCGTCATCCGCATATTTGAAATCCGGCAGGTAAATGTCGACGAGCCCATCTAACATGCGCAGTGTCTCGACCGATTCATACCCGCCGCAGTTGTAGACAACAGGCACGCGCGGCTTATAGATGCGCAGCGCTTCGGCAATTTGCGATGCAAAGTGCGTCGGCGTAACAAGGTTGATGTTGTGCGCACCCATAGCTTCGAGTTTTTTTATCGTCTCGATAAATTCTTCAACCGTAAAATCCTTGCCGTGTAGGCTTTCGCCGGAGATCTCATTGTTCTGGCAAAACGCGCAGCGCAGCGAGCAGCCGGTAAAAAAGATCGTGCCACTGCCGCGCGTACCGCTGATGGGCGGCTCCTCCCAGTAGTGGAGCTTCGCGCGCGCAATGTGCATTTTGCCGCCGCTTTGGCAGTAGCCGCGCATGATTTCACGGTCAACACCGCATTTTCGCGGGCACAGTGTGCAAACGCTCATGCGTTTTGTTCCCTGAGCATCAGGAACCCGGCATTAGAGCCGCGCTTGCCGCGCGTCACGCGGTGTGAAAACAGCAGGTCGCTGTTGCACATGGTGCACACGCCGCCCGTTGTGATGTGCTCGGGCAGCACGCCTGCACCTAATAAGAACGCACGGTTGCACGCCCAAAGATCAACGTGGAATTTGCCGTTGCCATCGTCCGTGACGAATTTGTCGCTGTCCGGCAGCGCGAGGAATTCCTCCGCACACGGGGCGTCCACCTCAAAGCACTCCTTTGCAATGGACGGGCCGATGGCCGCGAGCAAATCCTCGGGGCGGGTATCGAACTCCTCCTGCATTTTCTCTACGGTAGCTTTTGCCATGCCGTTCACCGTGCCGCGCCAACCGGCGTGCGAAAGCCCAATGGCGTGATGAATGGGGTCGTAGAAGTAAAGCGGCACACAGTCCGCCGCGTAAATGAGCAGCGGCAGATTCGGCTCATCCGTCACAAGGCCATCCACGCTTTCCATGTCCTTTGGCTTCCAAATACCCGTGCCGGCGTTTTTCATCGTGACACGGCGCACGTTCGTGTGGTGATCCTGCGCGCCCGCCGTTATATTCTCTACAGGGATATTCGCCGCTTGAGCGATGAGACGGAAATTTTCTTTTACATTTTCGTCGCTGTCGCCGCGGTTGAAGCCGAGGTTCATAGCGGCAAACTCTTCTTCACTCACGCCGCCGATGCGCGTGGAGAAGCAGTGCGTAAGGTACGGGATATTCTCCCACGCCTTAAACGTCAGCAGTCCCACACCGTTTTCTTTGATTGTCAGACGCATATCGGCGATGTCTGCGTTTTCGGCGCGGCGCGGCTTTTCGATTTTCGGCAGCGGAATGGATTTGCGGCTCACGATAATACCCTCATACTTCTGCTTCACGCGCAGCTGACCGCAGAATTCATAGCCGCACTTTTCGCACTTAAATGTACTGCGCAGACTCTTGTTTTTCACAGTCCATTTGCCGCGGCGCTTTGCTTCGCCGCCGCATTTTTCGCACGTGAAATGCAGATGCTCCTTTTCGATCAACGGGCTGTTCACGTCACAGATATACGTCGTTTTAAACGTGATGCGTCTGTAAAACTCCGGGTCCTTGCAGTCCTGAATGAACGGGCGGAACGTATCCTTTGTGTAAATGCGCTCCAGCACCATGGCGGACAGCACGCTGTCGTCGAGCGCGCGGTGGTGGTCGAGCGCGCCGTCATCGATGGAAAGCAGCTCTGCCGCTTTGGAAAGCCCAAGCTGCTCCTTGCCGTCCTCACCAAGGCGCTTTTCCACGTACTGCTGTAAATCGACATAGCGCTGCAAAAACGGAACGGTCTCCCCGCCGCCGAAATAGCGGCAGTTTTCAATCAGCGCCAGAATGTCCGACGTGCCCCACGTGGCAATCACGCAGTCGCCCGCCCATTTTTTGAAGCGGCTCATCACCTGCATGTACGGGCGTGCGTCCAAAAGATTCGCATCCGTAATGTTAGTGAGGTCCGAGATAACCGCGCTGATCTTTTTTGTCACCTGCGGTTTGACAAAGCAGGAAAACCGGTCTGTGATATTCAGTTGTGCATCGAGCTTGACCGCGCCGAACTCGATAATCTCATTGATAAAGCCGTGGAGACGGCGGCTGTACGCACCGTTCCACTCCAGATCCAAAATAACGATATTCATTGGCTCTCCGTATGTCTTTTCCGTTGGTCAAATTTGTAAATTACTTCTTTTTCGCAGCCTGCTTCATGCGCAGCTCTTTGCTCAGCACCATCTTGCGCATGCGGATGCTCTTCGGCGTGATCTCCACAAGCTCATCGTCCGCGATGAACTCGAGGGACTGCTCCAGAGAGAGCACGGTGTGCGGGGTCAGCTTCAGTGCGTCGTCGGAGCCGGAAGCACGGGTGTTTGTCGCGTGCTTCTTCTTGCAGACGTTGATGACGATGTCGTCGCCCTTCGGGTTGCTGCCGACAATCATGCCCTCGTAAACCGGTACGCCCGGCCCGATAAACAGGCGGCCTCTGTCCTGTGCGTAGAACAGGCCGTAAGCCGTGGACTCGCCGGTCTCGTGTACAACGAGAGAACCGGTGCTGCGCTGCTGAATATCTCCCTTATACGGCTCGTAGCAATCGAACACGTGGTTCATGATGCCGTTGCCGTTCGTGTCCGTAAGGAACTCGGAGCGGTAGCCCATGATGCCGCGGGACGGGATCTTGAATTCGAGGTGCGTGGTGCCGCTGTCGCGGGTACCCATGTTGAGCAGCTCTGCCTTTCTGGTGCCGAGCTTTTCCATGACCGCGCCGACGTAGTTATCCGGAACTTCAATCATCAAAAGCTCCATCGGCTCCAGCTTCTTGCCGTTTTCTTCCTTGAAAATAACACTCGGGCGGGAGACTTGAAATTCGTAGTTCTGGCGGCGCATCTGCTCGATAAGAATGGAGAGGTGCAGCTCGCCGCGGCCGGATACCTTAAACGTATCGGCGGAATCGGTCTCTTCCACGCGCATAGCAACGTTCGTTTCGACCTCCTTAAACAGGCGGTCACGCAGGTTGCGGGAGGTGACATATTTGCCCTCGCGGCCCGCAAACGGGGAATTGTTGACCATGAACATCATAGAAACGGTCGGCTCGTCGATCTTGACGAACGGTAGCGGCTCCACGTGCTCCGGGTCGCAGGCGGTCTCACCGATGTTGAGGTCTGCCATGCCGGAAACGGCCACGATGTCGCCGAGCTCTGCGCTCTCTGCGTCCACGCGCTTGAGGCCCTCAAACTGGTAGAGCTTCGTAATGCGCGCGTTGCGTTTTTCGTCGCTTGTGCTGTTGCAGATGGTAACGGTCTGGCCGACCTTTACGGAGCCGCGCTCCACACGGCCGATACCGATACGGCCGACGTACTCATCATAGTCAATGTTGGAGAACAGCACCTGTGTCGGGCCGTCAAGGTCGCCCTCCGGCGCCGGAACATCGTTTACAATGGCTTCAAACAGCGGCTTCATGTCCGTGCCCTTTTCGTCCGGCTGGTTCATAGCATAGCCGTCACGTGCGGAAGCGTAGACCACCGGGAAATCGAGCTGGTCTTCGTCTGCACCGAGCTCAATGAAGAGGTCAAGCACTTCGTCCACGACTTCAAGCGGACGTGCGCCCGGGCGGTCGACCTTATTGACGACAACGACCGGCTTTTTGCCAAGACCAAGCGCCTTCTTTAAAACGAAGCGCGTCTGCGGCATACATCCCTCAAACGCATCGACAAGCAGCAGAACGCCGTCTACCATCATCAGAATGCGTTCCACCTCACCGCCGAAATCGGCATGGCCCGGGGTATCAACAATATTGATTTTGATGTCATTGTACATGACAGCTGTGTTTTTGGAGAGGATCGTAATGCCGCGCTCACGCTCCAAATCACCGGAGTCCATGACGCGCTCGGTTACGGCTTCGTTGCTGCGGAAAACGCCGCTCTGGCGCAGAAGCTGGTCCACAAGGGTGGTCTTGCCGTGGTCAACGTGTGCAATAATGGCTACGTTGCGCAAATTTTCTCTTTTTCCCATCTTTATCAATCCCTTTCTTTATCGTTCTTAACTTCAAACTGCTTCAAAAAATTCAAAACCGGCCGCGCCGTTTTGCATGCGCGGGATACGGCAAAAAACGGATTAAAAACTCGGTTTGCTCGTTAACTGAAATATTATACCACTTTTCGCGCGTTTTGTGAATATGTTCCGCCTTGGCGAAACCGCTGAAATATTGGGTTTTTGCGTTTTTTCTTTTGTCCTGCTTTCCTTGACGGCGGGCTTTGTTCGTGCTATTCTTGTATTGATTTTGAAACAGAGGAGTGCAAAACCTTGAAGAGGATCTTGAATTTCGGCTCACTCAATACAGACTATGTTTATAAGGTCGACCACATTTTGCAGGGCGGTGAGACCATTCAAAGCGAAAGCCGCACCGTGTTCCCGGGCGGCAAGGGGTTAAACCAGTCCATTGCGCTTGTGCGGGCGGGGCTTTCCGTCTGCCATGCGGGGCTCATCGGCACGGACGGCGAGCATCTGCGCGATTTATTGAATCAAAACGGCGTAGATACCTCCCTCATCGAAACGCGCGATATGCCGGGCGGGCACACCGTCATTCAGGTCAGCCGAGAGGCACAGAACGCCATTCTGCTTTTCGGCGGCTCCAACAGAGCTGTGGATGAAGCATATGCCGACCGCGTGCTTGCGCAATTCGGCGCAGGCGACATTCTTCTGCTGCAAAACGAGATCAGCGCGCTGCCGTATATTCTTGAAAAAGCCCATGCGCGCGGCATGGAGATCTGGCTCAATCCGTCCCCGATGAACGAAAACGTTTTAAAGTGCAATCTGTCGCTCGTTTCCGTGTTCGTTTTGAACGAAGTGGAGGGCGAACAGCTGACCGGCACAAAGATTCCCACCGCTATTTTGGATAAGCTCCTTCAAAAATACCCGCACGCCGCCGCAGTCTTAACGCTCGGCAGTAAAGGCGCGTGGTACGCCAAAGAAGATAAGCGCGCGTTTGCCCCGGCGGAGCTTGTCCGTGCGGTCGATACCACCGCGGCCGGCGATACGTTCACGGGCTATTTCATGCGCGGTATGCTGGATGGGCTTTCGCCGAAAAAATCGCTGACCCTCGCGGCAAAAGCCGCTGCCATTGCGGTCTCGCGCCCCGGTGCCGCACCGTCTATTCCCCTATATGCAGAAGTTATGAGCGAAAGGAACTGAAAATATGAGTGATTTCAGAGTTGCAGTACGCAGAACGAACGAGTGGGACGGCCCGTCCATGCTCAAAATTTACACACCCTACGTCGAAAAGACGCACTACACGCCCGACACCGAAGTGCCGACGCTCGCCGAGTACGTGCAGCGCATCGACACCTATACATACGGCCGTATGTGGATTCTGACGGAGATCAACAACCAGACGGCGGGATTCTGCTTTTTGACCGACCGCGATATTCCGAAAGACGACCTGTTCTCTGCCGACGCACAGCTGTACGTCTCCGAAAAATGTCTGCACAGCGGTGTGGGCACGTCTTTATATAGCCTGATGCTGGACATCATGCACCATGCAAATTACCGCCGCGTTACAGCGCACATCAATCTGCCGAACGATGCCGCCGTGGCATTCCACAAAAAGATGGGTTTTCACGAGGTCTCCGAAACAGACGGTGTTCTTTTAATGGAGTGCGCCATTGAGCCGGAAGACCCGAACGCAAAGCGCTTCACGAAAGCCTACCTCATTTTAGCGCAGGACTACGAGGCCGCGCGTGAGCACGCCGCCACATTTGTTAAAGAAGGTACGGTGGTATAATGGGCCCC
Source organism: Neglectibacter sp. CSJ-5 (assembly GCF_032490475.1). Taxonomy (NCBI): domain Bacteria; kingdom Bacillati; phylum Bacillota; class Clostridia; order Eubacteriales; family Oscillospiraceae; genus Neglectibacter; species Neglectibacter sp. CSJ-5. The sequence goes on from NZ_JAVYJC010000003.1 coordinate 343,073, forward strand.
TACGAATACGAAGTGGCGAGCATCGATGGCGACTACGCCGTTTTGCGCCGAACGGACAATGACACGCACGATGAAATTCTGGTCGCTCGCGCGCTTTTGCCGGAGGAGATCGACATCGGCACCGCGCTGCACTACGAAATGTTCACCTATTCCATCGTTTAACATTTAATTATTGGCAAAAATAGCCAAATATTTTTCCCGTTGATTTGGGTAAACCGTTCATTGAACTCACGTTGCTTTCTTGGTACAATGATACTTGTAAACTAACACGCAGCGAAGAGGTTCTACAAACGCGGTTTACCCTTATTTTCTACGGAACGGTTTACCTTAATCTTATTTTTTAGGAGTTGTTGTATCATGTCCAAACCGTCCGGTGCCATCGACATGACGCAGGGCAAACCGATCAACCTGATGCTTCGTTTTGCGCTGCCCATGATGATCGGCAGTATTTTCCAGTCGCTTTATTCCATGGTGGACTCCGCCGTGCTCGGCCGCTTCGTCGGCTCGCACGCGCTGGCCGCCATCGGTGCCACCACGTCCACAACGGGCCTCATCCTGCTGCTTGCAACCGGCGTGACGAGTGCCATTTCCATCGTGCTTTCGCAATATGTCGGCGCAAACGACACCGACCGCGTGCGCAAGGGCATTGTCGCCTCCGGGTGGATCACCCTTTTGCTCGGCGTTGTTCTGGGTCTCATCAGCGTTTTCGCCGCGCGGCCGCTCATGCAGCTTTTAAAAACGCCGGAAGACGTCATCGACATGTCCGTTCTGTACATTCAGATTGTCTGCGGCTGCGGCATCGCACAGTTTGCGTATAACGCCGCGGCATCTATCCTGCGCGCACTCGGCGACAGCAAAACACCGCTGTATTTCCTCATTCTGTGCTCCATTTTGAATGTTATCCTCGACCTCATCAGCGTCATCGGTCTCAACATGGGCGTTGCGGGTGTCGCCGTTGCAACGGTCGGCTCGCAGGCCATTTCCGCCGTCATCTGCATCATCGTCATGTTCCGCAAATACCCCGATCTGATGCCGAAGCGCCACACCCTGCGCCCGGATATGCCCGTCAGTCTTAAAATATTCGGCATGGGCGCGCAAATGGCTCTGCAAAGCCTGTTTCTTTCCGTCGGCATGATGGTCATTACGCGCGTCATCAACGGCTACGGCTCCAACGTCGTCGCGGCGTTCACCGTCGGCAGCAACGTGCAGAACCTCGCCGTGATGCTGTTCAGCAATTTCTCGTTCGGCTTTTCCGTCTATGTCGGGCAGAACTTCGGCGCGAAAAACGCAGAGCGCATCAAGCTTGGCGTGCGGCAAATCTTCCTTCTTGTCGGCGGTCTGAGCTTTTTTGCAGGCGTGCTGACACTCATTTTTGCTGAGCCGCTCGTCTCGCTGTACGTCAAGCCAAACGAGACCGAAGTCATCGCGTATTCGCTCGAATTCATCCGCATTCAGGCGTGGTTCTTCCCGTTCCTCGGATGGATCTGGCTTTATAACAGCACCGTCAAGGGCATGGGCAAAATCAACATTTCCATGGTCTCCTCCGTTGTGGAGCTGTGCAGCAAGATCGGTCTCTCGTTGCTTCTGCCCATCTGGATCGGCACCACAGGTATTTGGTTTGCCGCGCCGATCGGCTACATTCTGGGCATCATCCCGCTGCTCATCTACTATTACAGCGGCCGCTGGAAAAAGCTGCTCACCGTCCCCGCTGCAGAACCCGCAAAGGCGTAAAATACAACAAAACGGCAAAAGTCCGAAGCACCTAAACCGTGTTTCGGACTTTTTATTCTATCTTAAAATTTCACCCCAGCATCACGTCCAAAAGCATCATTAGCGCAAAGCCCGTCACAATGCCCATTGTCGCCGCATACGGCTGCGCTTCCTGGTTGCGCTGACACTCGGGGATGAGCTCGTGCACCGCGACTAAGATCATCGCGCCCGCCGCAAAGGACAGCGCAAACGGCAAAACGGCTTCAATGTACACGGCAAGCAAAGCGCCCAAAACGCCCGCAATTGGCTCCACAAAGCCGGAAGCCTGCCCGATGAAAAAGCTCTTCTTTCTGGAGCACCCCTCACGGCGCAAAGGCAGCGAGACCGCTGCGCCTTCGGGGAAATTCTGTAAGCCGATGCCCACGGCCACCGTCACGGCACCCATCAGCGCTTCCGGCGTATAGCCGCCGTTTTTCAGCGCACCGAACGCCACGCCCACAGCGAGCCCCTCCGGGATGTTGTGCAGCGTGATGGAAAGTACCAATAAAATGATGCGGTTCAGCCGTGCGTTTTTCTCGCCCTGCGCCAAAGCGGAGCGCCGCTGCGCGTAGGTCACGCATTTATCGGAGCCCCACATGAACAACGCACCGCAGAGAAACCCGAGTGTCGCCACCAAAAACGCAGGCATGCTTCCCGCCGCCTCCGCGCGCTCGATGGCTGGCTGCAAAAGTGACCAAAAGCTCGCCGCAATCATCACCCCGGCGGCGAAGCCGAGCATCAAATTGAGAATTTTGGGGTTCGGCGATTTAAACAGCACCACCGTGGCAGCACCAAGCGCCGTGACGAGCCATGTCCCCAGCGTCGCCAACAACGCATAAAATACAATATCATTCATTTTCAGCCCTCCTGATTTTATTATATGGAGAGGGAAAAAATGGGTGAAAAAAGCACGCGGTTTTTAAAACCGCGTGCTTGCCGTATTAAATTGATCGGATAATCTTCCACGCATCTGTCAGGCGCTCCAAGCTCCACGCGGCGTTCGCGGGGCTGGTGCTCGGCAGAACCGTTTCCGGCAGGTCGATCTCTTTCGCCAGATATTTTTGATACAGCTTGTGCGCCATTTGACCGTTTGTACACACATGCGTGATGTTCGCTGTCGATAAAATCACGGAAAGATCATTCGGCACAACGTTTTTGATGCTCGCGTCAGCCGAGCCCGTCACGTCGCACGAGGCAATGACGTCCCACAAGGCAACTTTATGCTTTAGCAAAAACGCCTTCTTTTCGGGGACATCCCCCGGCACCGGTTCACCGAAAACCGCGCTTAAGACGCGCCAAAAGCGGTTTTGCGGGTGCCCGTAGAAAAACGCCGCTTTTCTCGACTGCACAGACGGAAACGAGCCCAAAACGAGCACGCGGCTGTTTTTGTCGAACACCGGCGAAATTTCGTGCTGCACCATCAGTGTACCTTCTCGGCAAAATCCTTCTTGCGCTGCTCGTAGGCCGCCATGTTTTCCGCTTCAAACGCAAGCTTCACATCGCCCGCGCCCATCAGGCTCAAGATGTACTTTGTAAACGGCGGATTCAAAACCAAGATCGGCCCCACAAGGTATGTGCCGAAGAAGTTGTTTACGCGGATACCCTCGTATTTCGCCTTTTCGTTGAGTCCCACACCTTTGTTTTTCACGAACAAGCCGTGCGATTCATCCGGCGTGTAGGCCATCGTGAACTGCGTCTTAAAGCCCATGATGACATTGCCGTCAAATTCGCCCTCAAAGTCGCTGTTGTGGCGGTGCATCATGTTGCGCTTTGCGTACAAACGGTAAAGCCCAAGGCACTCTACGCGGCTGCCGTCCTCGTTTTCAATGTAATCGCCGAAGATTTCGAGCGCATTGCCCGTGAAAAGGAACACCGTGCCGTCGTCAATGGCTTTTTGGATTTTCTCCTTCAGCGGCATCAACTTGCGGATGACCTGCTCCTGCATACGCTCCGTCATGGGACCCATATACACAAGGTTCATTTTTTCTTCGGTAAAGCGCACATCGTCGCTGAATTTCGTGCGGATAAACTCCGCTTCCGGCAGCGTTTTTTCAAGGTAGACCATATTGTACGCGTCGCCGAACAGGTTGCAGAATTCCGGGAAAAGGACTTCTATTTTCATTTCGTCTCGCCCTCCTTCTCACGTTCGATCATCTTATCGCGAATGTCATTTGCCAAACGAATGGTGTATACGTCGTACAGAATAAAGACTGTGTCCGCTTCTTTCGAGACCGCCGCAGGCGTATCGCTTTCATCGCGCATGTGCACGATCTTCTCCGCCGGCACACCGGCCAGAAGCGTGCGCACATACGTATCGTGGTGGCGCGCACCGGCAATGACGACCTGCACGATGCTCGGGTCATTTAAAAACTCAAAATCGGTGTCGTAGAACCACGCGGTGTTCTCCACGGTGTGGCGCGCATCGAAGTAGTCGTCGAGAAACATCACAACGGACTTTTTGCCCGGCGCGTTACGGATATTTTCAAACGCACGGGAGCACGCAATGGGGTTCTGCCCCTTTGCAAGGTGCAGAATGTACTTTCTGCCGTTCACTTCTTTTTCAGAGTAACGCGTCTCGCTGATGCCCATTTTCTCCATGGAATTGCGGATTTTTTCTTCGGAAAGGCCGAATTCACGCAGCGTCGCAATAGCGGCAAGAGAGTTATAGATATTGATGTTCGTGCTGTTCAAAAGCGGATATTCTGATTTTTTGCCGCCCACCGCCACGTTCATCTTCATGTCTTTCGTATCGATGTCCGTTGCAAGGTAGTCGATGTCCGGCGAGCGGTAGCCGCAATTTTCGCAGTGCACACGGCCGATATGATGGTAGCGCACAATGTCGTGCACGAGCGGGCCGTGGCATTTGGGGCAGGCAGGCACATCATTTACGATATTGTCGCATTCCTTTTTGTCCGTGTCAAGGTGGTCGATGCCGAAATACACGCGGTCGTTTTCGGGCTTAATGGAACTGCAAAGCGGGTCGTCGCCGTTCAAAACGAGCTTTGTGCCCTTTGGAATTTCCTTATTCAGAATATCGAGGATAAACTCCGCGTGCGCGTTGCGCTTATAAGAATCACGGAAAATGTTCGTGCACAGCACAATGTCCGGCTGCATATAGGGGTAAATGTTCGGCGCAGAGCGCTCGTCCAGCTCAAACACCGCAAGGTCACACTTCGGCTTGCCGAAAAAGTGACTGTTCGCAATGAGCGTAGATGCCACGCCGGTCGCGACATTCGTGCCGGAGCGGTTGCACATGAACTCGATGCCGTTATCCTCCAAAACATCCTCGATCATGTTCGAGACAGTCGTTTTGCCGTTCGTGCCCGTAATGCCGATGATCTTCTTCGGTTTCGGCATGCGTCCGATAAAATCCGGGCACAGAATAATAGCCCAAGAGCCCGGCATGGACGTGCCCTTTCGCCCGATGAGCTTTAAAACCAGCGCCGTACCGCGTGCAAACATCAGCGCAAAATAAAAGCGTAAATTTCGTTTCATTTTCTTCATTCCTTAAATTTGAATTTTCCGTTTATCGATACGCATGATTATACTACTTTTAGACGTGAACTGCAAGATGAACTGCAAGATAACGCCGTTTTGAATTGTTTCGGCTCCGAAATTGCGAATATTTAGGAATTTTTCATAATCACGGATTGATTTTTCACAAAAAAGACTGTATGATAAAGAAAAGCAATCCATTAACTTAGGAGGAGTTCACCATGAAAACTTTACCCGTAGCGGTACAGGTTTATTCTGTCCGCGATGACGCTGAGCGCGATTTTAAGGGCACCATGCAGAAAATCAAGGACATGGGCTATGACGGCGTTGAGCTTGCAGGCCTTTATGGCATGAAGCCGGCGGAAGTCAAGGCAATTTTGGAAGAAGTGGGTCTCGTTCCGCTTTCCGCACACGTTCCGTTCCAGGAGCTCGAAGCCGACATCGAAGGCACGGTCGCACAGTATAAGGAGATCGGCATGCAGTACATTGCCATCCCGTATCTGATGGAAGAAGATCGTCCGGGCACCGAGAAGTTCCTCAAGAACATTGAGACCTTCAAGAAGATCGGCGAAGCCTGCAAGAAAGTCGGCATCACGCTGCTTTACCACAACCACGATTTCGAGTTTGTAAAGATGCCGAACGGTCAGTATGCACTCGATTATATCTATACCGAGATTCCCGCTGACCTGCTCCAGACCGAGCTTGATATCTGCTGGGTCAAGGTCGCCGGCGAAGAGCCGGTCGATTACATCAAGAAGTACGCCGGCCGCGCACCGGTCGTCCACCTCAAGGACTTCTACAAGGAAGGTAAGCCGGCCAACATGTACGAGCTCATCGGCATTGAGACCGAGAAGAAGGAAGAAACCGGCAAGTTCGAGTTCCGTCCGGTCGGCCACGGCATGCAGGACATTCCGCCGGTGCTCGATGCAGCACTGGAAGCCGGCTCCAAGTGGGTCGTTGTCGAGCAGGATCAGTCTTATGACACCCCCGCTCTCGAAGCCGTGAAGATGAGCCGCGATTATCTCAAGGGCCTCGGCTGGTAATCTTACCGAAGCTAAATGAAATAGTAATGCTGATTGGGGCGCACTTTCTTTCCCGGAAGTGCGCCTTCATTATATTCGCCTGTCGGCGAATGCTATAGTCCTTCGGACAATAAAAAGAAAAACGGCTCCCGGCGCATGAAAGCACCGTGGAGCCGCGTATGTATAAGCGAGATATTATGCGTCCTTCTTTTCCTCTTCGTCTTCCGGCGGAAGCACGGATGCGCAGTGCGGGCATTTTGTCGCGCCGATCTTTACGTCATCCATCAGGCAGTACGGGCAGGTTTTCGTGGTAGGAGCCGCCGGTTCCTCCTCCGGCTTTTTCTTCAGGTTCGACACGGCGTTTACCGCCTTCACAATGGTAAAAACAGCCGCAGCCGTGATGAAGAACGTAATGACCGCATTGATGACCTCACCGATGGCAAAGCCGCCCGGCTCCCATTCCGCAAACGTCGTATCCGGGAGCAAAAGACCGATGATTGGCGTCAAAAGACCGCTGACAACCGCGTTGACAATTGCCGTGAACGCAGATGCCACAACAACACCGACGGCCATGTCCAGCACATTGCCGCGCGCAATAAATTGCTTGAACTCTTCCAGTAACTTTTTCATAACAGATTCGCACCTTTCTGAATTTCTTTTAACAGCGTATCACAACTACTGTCAAAAAACAATTCCAATTTTGTTTTCCCCTCAAAATTTCCGACATTGCTGCGGTTTCCGACAGTTTTTTCTTGCAGAAGTATTGTTGAAAACCGTGAAATATGCTATACTGTTTTATACTTTTCCGAGATATACATAGGACGCTCGATGGTTTAAGGAGATGCACGCATGGCATATAAGATCTGGCTTTTTCTGTGGTACTTTGTGCTTGCTTCCTTCTGCGGCTGGGTCGCAGAGGTGGGGTACATCGGCATGGTATACCGAAAATTCAAAAACCCCGGCATGCTGAACGGTCCGTACTGCCCGCAGTACGGCCTGATGATTGCGCTGCCGTGGGCGGCACTGACGGCGCTGCATTGGCAGACGTCGTTTGTTGCCACGCTGTTTTTCTGCCTGATTTCAAGCTTCCTTGTGGAATTCACGTTCGCGTGGCTGCTGCGCAAAACAACGCACATCCGCCTGCGTGATTACTCCAAATTCAAGTGGAATATCAAGGGCTACGTTTCCGTGCCCGTCGCCACCGTGCGCGGCGTGTGCTTCTCGTTCATTGTGGTGTTCATCGTGCCGGTACTCACGTCACTTCTGCACTACGTCAACCGCACCGTCGGCTGGGTCATCCTCTATGCTGTCCTCGGCATCATGCTGCTCGACATCATCATCACGTCCATCACCGTGCAGCGCTTGAATCACCAGTTTAAACGCTTATCCGAACTCGGAGACCGCGTGCGCGAGGCGAGAAACGCCCTCGGCAATGCCGTCACCGGCGGCGCCATCGGCGCAGCGGAGGCCATCGATGACCTCGACCTGCAAAAGAAGCTTCAGGAAGCACAGAAGACCGCCGACGAAAACTACACGGCACTCCTCAACAAATCGAACTTCTTAAAGCGCCGCTTCATGAGCGCCTCGCCGGATATGACGAACGAGCAGTACGAAAAGGAATTAAAAGCGTACCGCATCACGACGGAAGAGCGCAAAAAGCGCTCCGCCGAACGCTGGAAGCGCAACCGCTATGAATATGAAGCTACATTCGAAAACCCGGAAGACCGCCCGTTTGCGTTCGGCATGAACTTCACAAAACTCTTCTGGATCTTCTTCATCGGCTGCCTTGCCGGTTTTGTGCTTGAAGAATGCTGGGCGTTCTTCATCGCGCACCAGATTGAGCTGCGTGTAGGCCTTGTGTACGGCCCATTCCAGCCCATTTACGGCGGCGGCGCAGCCATCATCACGCTGTGCCTGTATAAGCTCTACAAGCAGGACGACATCATCATTTTTGTTGCCAGCGGCATCATCGGTGCGGCGTTCGAGTATCTGTGCAGTTGGGGACAGGAGATGCTGTTCGGCACCGTTTCGTGGGATTACAGCGGCACGCCGTTCAACATTGACGGCCGCACAAACTTGATGTTCGCGCTCATCTGGGGCACGCTCGGCCTTATCTGGATCAAAGAAATTTACCCCGCCATGTCGCGCATGATCGAAAAAATCCCGAAGCGCCCGGGCGCTATCCTCACCATTTTGCTCGTTGCGTTCATGCTGTTTGACGGGCTCATCTCCTGCGCCGCGCTGACCCGCGCCAACGAGCGCGCCGAGGGCATCCCCGCCACAAGCTCGTTCCAAATGTTCCTCGATAAGCATTTGGACGACGACTACCTTGCGCTCGTCTACCCGAACATGCAGAAGGTCAACGAAGACGGCACGAAAAGCGAACCGCTGAAAGACACGGTAAAGAACACGTAAACGCAATCCGTCCATACTGCGGCAAAGAAATTTGAAGCTGTTTCATCACGAATTAAAAGGAATCCACCGTATCGCTTTCACTCATACGGTGGATTCCTTATTTTATCGTATTATTTTCGATTCAGCGTACGCTTTCTACAAACTTTCTGAACGCTTTTCTGCCCTCTGCCGTGCATTTGTAGACGCCTGCGTTCTCCAGCACCTTTACGAATACCTTTCCCACTTCCTGCTGCAAGATGTGCTCGGCATTCGCTTCGTTCATTTCCGGGTGGTCGCGCTTCACCTGCGCTGCCCACTCCGCGTGCTTTGCGATGCTCTCCACGCTTGAAACGTCTCCGTTTTTCAGCATCACGTCTTTCAGGGTCTTCAGCTCGTCTTTCAGTCTGGACGGCAAAACCGCGAGGCCCATAACTTCAATGAGGCCGATGTTCTCTTTCTTGATGTGATGATATTCGTCGTGCGGGTGGTATACGCCGAGCGGATACTTTTCCGTCGTAATATTGTTGCGCAGCGCAAGGTCGAGCTCGTATACGCCGTCCACACAGCGCGCAATCGGCGTGATGGTGTTGTGCGGCTCGCCGTCCGTCTCCGCAAAAATGAACGCGTCCTCGTCCGTGTAGCTTCTCCACGCTTTCAATACATGGTCGGCCGCGTCAATCAGGCGCTCCGGGTTTTTATGGCGCAAACGCAAAACGGAGACCGGCCAGTTCAATATGCCCGCTTCCACGTCTTCAAAGCCGTGCAGCGTGCAGTGCTCCTCCATGTTCGCGCGCGCCATCGCGAACGTATAGTGGCCGCCCTGGTAGTGGTCGTGTGTCAAAATGGAACCGCCAACGATGGGCAAATCGGCATTAGAGCCGAGGAAATAGTGCGGAAACTGCTCCACAAAATCAAACAGCTTGCGGAACGTGCTCTTGTCAATCTGCATCGGCACATGCTCGCCGCAGAACACAATGCAGTGCTCATTGTAGTACACATACGGAGAATACTGCAAAAACCAATCCGCATGGTTCACCGTGATCGGGATTGCGCGGTGGTTCTGTCTTGCCGGGTGGTTCATGCGGCCCGCATAACCGATATTCTCCTTGCACAGCATACAGGCAGGATAACCGGAAGCCTTCATTTTCTTTGCCGCAGCAATGGCCTTCGGATCTTTTTCCGGCTTTGAAAGGTTGATGGTAATATCAATCGCACCGAAACGCGGGTCGTTATACACCCACTTTAAATCGCGCGCCACACGGTCGCGGCGGATATAATTGCAGTCGCCGCAAAGCTTATAGAACCAGTCCGTCGCCTTTTCCGGGGATTCCTTGTAAAGTGCGCGAAATGTGCGGTTCACATCGGACGGGCGCGGTGTCAAAAGGCCCATCAGTTTCGTGTCAAATAAATCGCGGGACGTCGCACCGTCCTCGATGATGCCGCGCTTTACGGCTTCGTCGCAAAGGCCGTCCAGCAAAAGTGCCAGGTTTTCGCTCTGCTCCGCTTCCTCATCCGCGTAATCCTCTTCACAAAGCGCCTCCAATAAACGGTTGCGCGTGTAAATCATGTCTTCCGCTTCGATGAGCCCCGTGCGCACGCCGTATTCGACAAGCGCCTTGATTTTTCCGAAAAGCATACTTTTTACCCCCGTATAGCTAAAAATTCAAAAGGAGAGCGTAAAAATCAGCGCATCCTCTCTTGGTTCTGTGTAAAAATTACGGCGCGCGCCCGCTTCCGTAAAGCCGAGCGAACGGTACATCGCAATGGCCGGCAGGTTTGATGTCCGCACCTCCAGCGTGATGAAAACGCCGCCGTTTTCCCGCGCTTTTTCGATCAGCGCCGCCATGAGCGTTCTGCCCACACCATGGCCGCGAAACTCCGGGAACACCGCAATGTTGTCCACATAGCTTTCGCCCAGCACCGTGTGCATGCCGCCGTAGCCGAGCACCTCATCTTGCTGCATCGCCACCAAAAAGCACGCAGCAGGATTATCAATCTCCTCCGTCAGGCTTTTTTCGCTCCACGGTTCCGAAAAGCAAAGCTTTTCAAGCTCCGCAAGGCGCGAAACATGCTCCGCCGTCATCGAAACAATCTGCATAAACGCTCCTTAAAAACCGAGATGCTGCTCAAACGTCTGCAATTCCTCGCAGATCTTGTCGCGGCACTTGCGGTAGGTATTTAGGTCCCCGCCGTAGGGATCGTCAATGTAATGCGGTACGTAAATCTTCTCCGCCGGCACACCCGCCTGCATCAAAATGTACGCGTGGGTTTTCGACATCGTGAAATAAACGTCCCACACATCGATTTCTTCCGGCGTAAAGCGGCGTGCAATGTGACCACTGATGTCCACGCCGATCTCTTTGCAGACCAGCACCGCATTTTCGCTGGGGTGCTGCCCATCGAGCGCGGAAAGACCGGCGCTTTGGCACATGATGTTCTCAAAGCCGCGCTGCTCCATTTCGTGGCGGAAAATGCCCTCCGCCATTGGGCTTCTGCACGTGTTGCCGGTGCAGACAAACAAAATTTTCATCTTTATTATAAACCTCGAATACTTCTATAATCGGTCGTATTCCGTCTTCCAAAATGAAAACGCTCCCGAACGACCGCTACCTATCATAACACAGTTCGGGAGAGAATTCTACTAAGTATTCTTTAATTTTCAATGAATGACAACAAAACAACAATAATAAACAACATTGTGCCGCACAAAGCTGCTGAAAGGCGCACTCGCCTACTTCTTCCTGTAAACCAGAAAGTCAAATTTAATCTCGGTCTCGAGCACATCGAGCGCACGCAGACGCTCGCCGCCCTCTACGTCCGTCTTCCAGTAGTACGGCGTCATGGAGAACAGCGCTTCAATGTTCTCCTGCCCGTTCACCGTGATAAACTTTTGCACACACGCACGGCCGAGGTATTCAAACCCGTCGTAGGCCGTGTCGTGCTCTTCGTTCTCATACGGCTCTTTGTATAAAACCTCTTTCATGCCGTACAGATGTCGCGCACCCGGCACCGCAAGGATCATCACGCCGCCCGGCTTCAGCACCCTAAAAAACTCCTCCGGCACAATAGGCGCAAAAACGTCCGTCAGCACATCTACACTGTTTTCCGCACACGGCAGGTGAAATAAACTCGCCACCGCGAAATCGATGCCCTTATATTTGCCCGCAGCCGCTTTCACCGCGAATTTTGAGATGTCCACGCCGGAAACCGAACCGTTTTTCGCTTTGGCTTTTTCAAATAAAGCCGAAGTGTAAAAGCCCTCGCCGCAGCCTGCGTCCAAAACAACGCCGTTCTCGGGCAGGTATTTGTCCGTCAGTTCCGCCAGTTTGTCACGGAACGCATCGTAGTAGCCGCCGCTCAAAAACACGCGGCGCGCGTCCACCATCTGCTTTGTGTCGCCGGGAATCTTCGCGTGCATCTGCTTTACGGGCAGAAGATGCACATACCCCTGGCGCGCAATATCATAAGAATGTCCGTTTGCGCAGCGCAGCGCGCGGTCTTCTCTTTCCAACGCGCCGCCGCATGCGGGACAGCAAAATATCATCATAAACCCTTAGCCCTTCGCCTGATACCAGCTCTTACCGCTTCCGGCCTCTGCCAACATCGGCACGCTCAGCTGCACCGCGTTTGCCATTTCTTCTTCCAGAATTTTCTTCACCGTGTCGCTTTCCGCTTCCGGGCACTCCACAATGAGTTCGTCATGCACCTGCAAAATCAGCTTTGCATCGAGCTTTTCGGCTTTCAAACGGTTGCGCACGTGCACCATCGCAATCTTGATGATGTCCGCCGCCGTGCCCTGAATCGGCATGTTGCGCGCCACACGTTCACCGAACGCACGCATATTGAAATTGGAGCTTGCAAGCTCCGGCAGATAGCGTCTGCGGCCGAACAGCGTCTCCACATAGCCGTTTTTCTTCGCTTCCTCCACCACGCGCTCCATATAGTCTGCAACGCCCTTATAATTGCGCAGGTAATCGTGAATGTAGTCCTCGGCCTCGCGGCGGGAAACACCGATGTCCTTTGAAAGCGAGAACGCACCGATGCCGTACACAATGCCGAAGTTGACCGCTTTCGCGCGGCTGCGCATCTGCGGGGTCACAAGATCTTCGGGCATATCGAACACACGCGCCGCCGTCATGGTGTGGATGTCGCGCCCAAGGCGGAAGTCCTCCTGCATCTGCGTGTCGTTTGCCACGTGCGCCAATACACGCAGTTCAATCTGCGAATAGTCGGCGTCCACAAGCACATTCCCCTCTTTTGCGATGAAGAATCGGCGGAATTCACGCCCAAGCGGCGTGCGCACCGGGATGTTCTGCAAATTCGGCTCAGTCGAGGAAATACGCCCCGTGCGCGTTTCGGTCTGGTTGAAGCTCGAGTGAATGCGCCCGTCCGCCGTGATGGCTTTCAGCAAGCCCTCGCAGTACGTGGAACGCAGCTTCGTCAGCGTGCGGTAGCGCAAAACCTTATCGACCGCCGGATGCACGCCGCGCAGACCCTCCAGCACATCTGCGTTTGTGGAGTATCCCTTTTTCGTCTTTTTGCCGTGCGGCAGTCCGAGCTTTACGAACAGCGCTTCGCCCAGTTGCACCGGGGAGTTGATGTTGAATTCGTACCCCACGTCTTCATAAATTTCTTTCTGCAGCGCGTCCACCTGCTCAGAAAGCACCTCGCCGTAGGTTTTTATGGCCTCGCGGTCAACAAGGAAGCCGCTTTCCTCCATCTCGCCCAAAACCAAAGCAAGCGGAATTTCAATGTTCTCCAATAATTCGTGCTGGCCGTTTTCGTCGATGCCCTTTTGCAGCGCCGCACAAACAGCGGGCAGCACAGCCGCCGCCTGCACGTTCGCGTCCTCATATGCGGGCACGGCAATGCCGTATTCCGCCGCCAAACGCAGCACACCGTAATCGGAGCCCGAGGGGTTCAAAAGATACGCCGCAAGCTCCGTGTCCATCACGGCGTTTTCAAGGGAAGTTCTCAAATGCAGCGCCGTGCGGTGCAGCTTTTTCAGCGCAAACGTGTACTTTTTCGTCACCTTGCTGCCGAGGAACGCCTTCAAAAACGCGTCGTCCGCATCCACGACCGCAATCGACGACTTGCCCGCGTCGAACTTACCGTTAAACACAAGCTGCTTTAATTCGTCGTTTTCAAACACCGGCACAAAGTACGCCGCCCCCTCGTCCTCACACCGGCCGAGCACCGCTGCGCCGTCTTTATAATTCTTCACGGGCAGCAAAGCCGCTTCTTCAGCCTGTGCGCTGTTCGCCGTCGGCGCCGCGCCGGGAGTCAGGTGCAAGTGTTCCATCAGCTTAAAGAGCTCTAAACGCGTCATGATCTGCGCCGCGGCTGCGGGGTCGCCCTCGCCGGGAATATAATGCACAAGCTCCGTATCGATCGGCGCATTGCGGCGGATGGTGCCGAGGTCGTAGCTTAAAAACGCGTTGTCTTTGGAATTGATCAGCTTCGTTCTCATGCCGGGCTTGATGTCCAGCTCATCTAAATTGTCGTAAATATACTGCAAAGAGCCGAACTTGCGGATCAGCTCGCCCGCACCCTTTTCGCCGATGCCCGCAACGCCCGGAATATTATCCGAGGTATCGCCCTGAATGGCCTTGATGTCGATGAGCTGTTTCGGCTCCACGCCGTACGTCTCTTTGATATACGCCTCATCACACAGCGTCACGGCAGACTGACCGAATTTCGTCGTTGCAAGGCGCACCGTCGTTTTCGGCGAGACAAGCTGCAGGCTGTCCCGGTCGCCGGTCGCAATCATGCACGTATTGTCCGTGTTTTCGCACGTTTCCGCAAACGTGCCGAGAATATCGTCTGCTTCCCAGCCCTCGCACGTCACGATTTTATAGCCGAGGTCGCCGAGCAGTTCCTTTAAGACCGGCATCTGCGCCGCAAGCTCCGGCGGCATGCCCTTGCGCTGCGCCTTATAACCCGCATAGGCCTTGTGGCGGAATGTCGGCGCTTTCATATCGAACGCGATGGCCACCGCGTCCGGCTCCGTTTCGTCCTTTACTTTTTCCAGAATGTTCAAAAAACCGACAATACCGTTTGTAAACTCGCCGCTTTTCGTTGTCAGCAGCTTAATGCCGTAAAACGCGCGGTTTAAAATGCTGTTGCCGTCCAGTACCAAAAGCTTCACGCTGATCTTCCTTTCCGTTACGGGTCAAAAGACACGTCTTTGTTTTCTATATACACTTTCTCAAGCAATTTATCGAGGTCGCTGAGCGTTTCCAGCTCGCCCGCCATGCGCCGGAATTCCGCCGCACCGCGCAGACCGTGCATGTACCACGCCACATGCTTTCTCGCTTCGCGCATGCCGCGCCCTTCTCCCTTTGCGGCGCACAGCGCATCTATATGCTTTTTAATGACCACAATGCGCTCCGCAAGCGTCGGCGGCGGCATAATGCGCAGCCCGCTGCTGAAATAGCCGTTGATCTCCCTGAAGATCCATGGATTGCCGAGCGCCCCGCGCCCGATCATCACCATGTCGCACCCGGTTTCGTTCATCATACGCACGGCGTCCTGCACGCATTTTACGTCGCCGTTGCCGATGACGGGCACCTTCACGGCTTCCTTCACCTGACGGATAATATCCCAGTCCGCCGGCGGCTCATACATCTGTGTGCGCGTTCTGCCGTGCACGCAAATGGCGTCCACACCCGCATCTTCGCAATATTTCGCGACCTCCACTGCGTTCACGCTGTTTTCGTCCCAGCCCTTGCGAATTTTCACCGTCACGGGCAGGTCGACCGCATTTTTCACGGCACGGACAATATCCCCACACAGCGGCGGCTTTTTCATTAAGGCGCTGCCGCAGTTATTGCCCGCAATTTTCGGCACAGGGCAACCCATATTGATATCAATAACATCCGGCCCGGCCGCTGCGGCGCGCTTTGCGGCAGATGCAAAGATGAGCGGGTCGTCGCCGAACATCTGGATCGCGACGGGGTGTTCCTTTTCGCCGAGCGTGATAAGCTCCTGCGTTTTTTTATAGTTATACTGCAGCGCTCTCGTTGAGACCATTTCCGTCACGCAGTACGCTGCGCCAAACGAGCAGCAAAGCTCGCGGAACGGCCGATCTGTCGCGCCCGCCATCGGTGCCAGCGCCGCCACGCCGTTTAAAGTCAGATTTCCGATTTTCATTTTTATATCCTTCTGATTTTTCTGTATTTTTAATTTTACTTATATTATAATACCGAACTGCCCCGCACATTTCAATAAAATTTCCTTAAAAATTAGAATTTGCCTTTAATCTACCCTTTATTTGTGTTATACTGGGATTAAATATAGATGCGGAGAATCTCTCTTTTAAAAAGGCGTTACACGCCTTTCGGGAGACCCCCTAATTGGGTCTCCCGCGCAAAAACAGTCCACCGGACTGTTTGATAGCAATGCGAAGCATTGGTTTCTCCCAGTCCTGATTTTTGGGAGGCAAAAAAGTTTTCGTCGTCTGCGGACGACGACTCTGGGCTTCACCCCGAGACCCCACGACCGAACCGCAGGTTCGGTTTGACCTTCATTTGAAAAAAGGTCGATCAAAAACTTTTAACCACGCTTACAAGAAACCTCATTCTAAATTCACATACAGGAGGACATTCACTTGGATACCTCAAAATCTTATGTGCGCGATGGTCGCATCCAGCAAAAGCCGCGCGGCAATTATTTCCTCTTCTCCTTCCTTTTCGGCCTCGCTCTGGCCTTTGTCATCTTTGTGCCGTTCATGATCGTAGACGGCGGCCGCTTTCTGTTCTACGGCGACTTCAATGTGCAGCAGGTGCCGTTCTACCGCATCGCGCACGATGCCATTCGTTCCGGCAACATCGGCTGGAATCATTTAACAGACCTCGGCGTCAATTTCATCGGTTCCTATTCGTTCTACCTGCTCGGCAGCCCGTTCTTCTGGCTCACCATTCCGTTCCCGGGCGAGTGGCTGCAATACCTCATGGGTCCGCTGTTCATCCTAAAGTTCGGCTGCGCCTCCCTCTCCGGCTATATTTATCTGCACCGCTATGCAAAGAACCCCAACACGGCGCTCTTAGCGTCTCTCTTATACGCGTTCTCGGGCTACTCCATCTACAACATCTTTTTCAATCATTTTCACGAAGCCATCATCGTGTTCCCTTTGCTCTTAGCCGCGCTCGATGAATACATGTACACAAAGCGCCGCGGTATTTTTGCGCTCATGGTCGCCGCCGCGTGCATCGTGAATTATTATTTCTTCGTCGGCATGGTGACATTCACGGTCATCTACTTCTTTGTGCGTCTGCTCTCCGGCAGCTGGCACATCACGGTCAAAGATTTTCTCCTGCTCGCGCTCGAAGCCGTGCTCGGCCTCGGCATCGCGTGCATTCTGCTTGTGCCAAGCGTTCTGTGCATCATTCAAAACTACCGCGTTTCCAATCCCATCAGCGGCTGGAGCGCCCTGCTTTATGACCGAAACCAGCGCTACATTCACATTTTGCAGTGTCTCTTCTTCCCGCCGGATCTTCCCGCACGCCCGAACTTCACCCCGGATTCCGAATCCAAATGGGCGTCCCTCGGCGCATGGCTGCCCATGTTCAGCATGACCGGCGTCATCGGCTGGATGCAGCTGAAGCGCCGCCACTGGCTGAAAAAGATGCTCTACGTTCTGCTCTTCATGGCGTTTATTCCCGGCCTCAACGCTTTGTTCCAGCTCATGAACGCGTCGTATTACGCACGCTGGTTCTATATGCTCACGCTCATGATGGCCGCCGCCACCATGATGGCGCTCGAAAACCCGCGTGTTGATTGGCGCCGCTCCTTAAAGTGGACAACGCTCATCACGCTCGCCATGACGCTCGTCATCGGCCTCATGCCCACACTCACCAAAACAGACGGCGAGCTTACCGATGTCACATTCGGCCTCGAAAAATACCCCACGCGCTTCTGGACATACGCCGCCATTGCGCTCCTCTCACTTGCACTCGTCGGCTTTGTTCTTGCATTTTATAACCGCGGCTCCCGCCCGTTCTACCGCGCCGCATCCGTCTGCCTCAGCATCACCATCGTGCTGTATTCTGTTTTCTTCATCGCGCTCGGCAAAACACAGTCGGATTACACCTATGACCACATCATCCCCTACGCCTTAAACGGCGGCGCGGATGTCGCCATAGACGATCTGCGCGACGACAACGTCCGTACGGATTTCTACGAAAGCCTCGATAACTCCGCCATGTTCTGGGAGGTACAATCCATTCAGGCGTTCCACAGCATCGTCCCCGGCTCGCTCATGGAGTTCTACGATTCCATCGGCGTGCAGCGCGATGTCGCTTCCCGCCCGGATACCACTCACTACGGCCTGCGCGGACTGACAAGCGTCAAGTATCTTTTTGACGACGATCACGATACCGAGTATTTCGCCGGCGAAGACTACGCCGACCCCGCCATGCCGGGCTGGATGTACTACGGCAACACAAACGGCTTTGACATTTGGGAAAACGAACATTACATTCCCATGGGCTTCACCTACGACAGCTACGTCACCGAAAAAGATTACGAAAACACAAGCGAAAGCTACCGCGAGCTTTTGATGCTCAAGGGCATCGTCCTCACCGATAAGCAGGTTTCAAAATGGGGCGATATGCTTTCTCCGCTCGATACAAGCGAACTCTCCTACACCAAGGAAACCTACAAAACAGATTGCGAAAACCGCGCAAAGCTCACCTGCGATACCTTTGAATACACAAATACCGGCTTTAACGCCACCATCACAGCAAGTCGCGACGTGCCCGTGTTCTTCAGCATCCCGTACGAAGACGGCTGGTCGGCCTACGTCAACGGCGAAAAGGTTGATATCGAAAAGGTGAACGTCGGCTTCATGGCCATCCGCGTCAACGCCGGCACCAATGTCAAGATCGAGTTCAAATACCGCACGCCCGGCCTGTTCCTCGGCATGGCAATCACCGTCGTGTGCGTGCTTCTGTTCGTACTTTATATGGTACTCATGCGCACGATCTTCAAAGAAGTCCCCGTGCCGCTCGCCCGCCACAATATGGTGCTGCGCCCGCTCTCCCACTATGCAAAAAAGCACGGCGCGCATTTTGAAAACAGCGGGCTTATTCACGTAAAACCGCGCAGTCAAACCGACCGCGCTTTGGAAAAGAAAGAAGGTTTTGATAATGACGACTGAACGTAATATTCCGGTCTTGTACCTCGTCATTCCTTGCTACAACGAGGAAGCCGTGCTGCCGGAGACCACCAAGCGTCTGACCGAAAAAATGCACACCATGATCCGCACCGAGCAGGTCGATCCCGAAAGCCGCATTCTCTATGTCGATGACGGCAGCAAGGATAAAACTTGGGCGATTATCTCCGAATATGCTGAAGCGATTCCCTATGTGGACGGCGTAAAGCTCGCGCACAACCGCGGCCACCAAAACGCCCTGCTCGCCGGCCTCATGACCGCCATGCCGCTGTGCGACTGCGCCATCAGCATGGATGCCGACCTGCAGGATGACATTAACGTCATCGACCGCTTCGTCGAAAAATATATGGAGGGCTGCGACGTCGTCTACGGCGTGCGCAACAAGCGCGAGACCGATACGTTCTTCAAGCGCACCACCGCAGAGGGCTTTTATAAATTCATGAAGATTCTCGGCGTAGACGTCGTCTTCAATCACGCCGATTACCGTCTGATGAGCCGTCGCGCGCTCGAGGGCCTTTCCGAGTATAAGGAAGTCAACCTGTTTCTGCGCGGCATCGTGCCGCTCATCGGCTTTAAAAGCGACTATGTCTATTACGACCGCGCCGAGCGTTTCGCGGGCGAATCCAAATACCCCTTAAAAAAGATGATCTCCTTCGCGCTCGACGGCATCACGTCGTTCAGCGTAAAGCCCTTAAAGCTCATCTCCAACCTCGGCATTCTCATCTCCGTCCTCAGCATCTTCGGCCTCCTGTACGCGCTCATCTCGCACCTGTGCGGCGTCACCGTCGCGGGCTGGACAGCCATCGTCGCGTCCATCTGGCTGCTCGGCGGTCTGCAAATGCTCTGCCTCGGCGTCGTTGGCGGCTACATTGGCAAAATTTACAGCGAAGTCAAGCAGCGCCCCCGTTTCCTCATCGAAACCCACCTCAAAGCCGAACCGGAAGAAAAAGTCTTGGACGAACACTGATACGCTAACCAAACCGGATCCCGAATTGTCTCGGCAGTTCGGGATTTCTTTTCCCGCTGCTCACGGCATGTTGAGTTTAAGAGGTACATTTTATGAAAAAATTCGCTTTCGGAGCTTCCAAATTTTTCCTCGGCTCCGTTTTCGGCTGCGTTTTTGTATTGCTCCTGTTTTTTACGCAATGTACATACGCCAAAAAGCAGACATTTCTGCTCTCAAATATCGCTCTGCTTCTGTTCGGTATCGCCTTTTTTGTGCTGTTTCTGTCTCTCGACCGCCTGCAACAGGTCAAGCTTTCGTGGCATCGGCCGACCGTATCGTCCGATGTGCTCATATACGGTCTGTGTCTGCTTTTATTTTCCGCACAGCTCTATATTTCCTATAACATTTATTTCGAAACCGGTTGGGACGCAGGCCTCCTTACAGAAAACGCCCGCAATCTGATGCACAAGCATTCGGTCGATATCCGCTATTTTTCCAACTATCCCAATAATCTGCTGTACTTTTTCTTCGAGCTGTTCGTCTTCAAGCTGAATAAATATTTCAGAATTTTCTCCGATACACAGCAGGCTTTGTGCGTCATCACCGTCAACTGCGCACTCAACACGCTTTCCTGTCTGCTCGTTTATAAAACCGCCGCGCGGCTCACACGAAAGCTATACGCTTTTTTCGGCTTTTTTCTCGCGGTACTCAGCTTTGGGCTTTCCCCGTGGAACGTCATCTGCTACACAGACGCTTTAGGGCTGATTTTCCCTATCCTTACACTCTATGTATTCATCCGTCCGGCAAAACACAAATGGCTCTCCTATGTGCTTTCCGCCATCATCGGCACACTCGGGTATTTTATCAAGCCGCAGTGTTTTATTTTGCTTATCGCCGTTTTTTTGATTGAAGGTATTTACGCACTGTCCGAAAAGCATCTGTTAAAACCGCTTCTGCTCTCACTTTTGACAGTCGCCATCACCTTTTTCGCCGTTAAAGCCGGTACAGGTTTTCTGTGTTCCCACTATCACATTCAGCTTGATAACGAGCAAAGCTTCGGCATTGCACATTTCTGGATGATGGGTCTTAACCCGGAAAAAAAAGGTGTCTATTCCGCCGAAGACGTTCGCTATTCCCGTTCTTTTGTCACCGCTTCCGAGCGCACGCAGGCAAATATCGCCGTCGGCAAACAGCGTTTACAGGAAATGGGCTTTTTCGGCACGCTCAAACAGCTCGCGCAAAAAATGCTCACGCTCTATAATGACGGTACATTCGCATGGGGAAAAGAGGGAAATTTCCTTCAAACCGTTTTTGATCCGCCCAATACAAAAGCCGCTCCCTTCCTCCGCAGCATCTACTACCCCGACGGCAGCCGCTACTTGTATTTCACAACCTTCGAGCAATTCATTTGGCTCATGATCTTGCTGCTTGGCGCCGCCGGTCTGTTCAGCAGCTTCAGTCATAAGCACGCAAAAACCTTAAATATCCTGTGGCTCACATGGATCGGTCTCACCGTCTTTGAGCTCCTGTTTGAAGTACGCGCCCGTTATTTGTACACCAACGTTCCGCTTTTCTGCGTGCTTGCAGCCGTCGGCATCGAAAATATCCGCCGCCTGTTCTGCCGCATCACCGAAAAGCTCTCTGCGCGTCTTCCCGCAAAAAAAAACCGTATAACCCCATAACGCACAAGACCCCCGCTCCCGGAAAACTCCGAAAGCGGGGGTCTCTATGTTTATTCGGTTACCTTATGCAAAAAACGATTACATCAAGCTTCTGTACAGCTCGGCAATCTCCTCAACGGAGGTGTCGCGCGGGTTGCCCGGGCAGCAAGCATCTGCAAATGCGCTTTCTGCGAGGAACTGTACGTCCTCTTCTTTCAGGATGCCCTTCAGGTTTGTCGGAATACCCACATCTTCACTCAGCTTCTTCACAGCCGCAATCGTTGCATCGGCAGCCTCTTCGGCGGTCATCGCGTCAATGCCCTCAACGCCCATGGCCTTGCCTACTGCGCGGTAACGCTCGCCTGCAACGGACTTGTTGTACTCAAGGCCGGTCGGCAGGATGATTGCGCAAGCCACGCCGTGCGGGGTGTCATACAGAGCGGAGAGACCGTGTGCCATGGAGTGTACGATGCCGAGGCCGACGTTCGAAAAGCCCATGCCTGCAATGTACTGACCGAGTGCCATGCCCTCTCTGCCGGCTTCGGTGTTCTGCACCGCGCCGCGCAGGTTCTCGGAAATCAGGCGAATGGCTTCAAGGTGGAACATATCGGAAATGGTGCAGGCGCCCTTCGTGATGTAGCCCTCAATGGCGTGGGTCAAAGCGTCCATACCGGTCGCAGCGGTCAGGCCCTTCGGCATGGAGGACATCATATCCGGGTCAACAACCGCGATCTCCGGGATGTCGTTCGTGTCTACGCAGACGAACTTTCTCTTCTTCTCCACGTCGGTGATAACGTAGTTGATTGTCACTTCCGCAGCGGTACCGGCAGTGGTCGGCACAGCAATGGTGAACACCGCGTGCTTCTTCGTCGGCGCAACGCCCTCCAGAGAGCGAACATCTGCGAACTCCGGGTTCTCAATGATGATGCCGATAGCCTTTGCGGTATCCATGGAGGAGCCGCCGCCAATGGTCACGATGCAGTCTGCGCCGGAAACCTTGAAGGCCTCAACGCCGTGCTGTACGTTCTCAATCGTCGGGTTCGGCTTGATCTCGCTGTAAACGGAATACGGGAAGCCGGCCTTGTCCAGAAGATCCGTCACCTTCTGCGTAACGCCGAACTTCAAAAGGTCCGGGTCCGAGCAAACAAAAGCTTTTTTGTAGCCGCGCGCCTGAAGCTCCTCCGGAATCTTCTCAATCGCGCCCTTGCCGTGATAAGAAATTGTGTTCAATACGATTCTGCTGACCATAAAAAACATCTCCTAATCCCCAATACGGGAAATTTTTAACTAAGCTAATTATACACCTGTCCGCACAGATTGTTTGTAACGAAATTGTAAATATCAGTTCAAAAATTCTTCGTTCAGTTCCACGCCGAATTCCTTCGCAATGGCTCTCAAATTGTCGTCTGTAATGGTCTGGCGAATTTTACCGCCGCCCGCCGTAATAGCAAGCATATAAATTTGCGCCGCTTTCTCAATCGTGTGCATGAGGCCAAACGTAATGTCGTAATCCGGTCCGGAAACGAACAAGCCGTGGTGCGCCCAAACGGCCGCATCATACTTTTTCATCAGCTCGCTCGTCGCCATCGCAATGTCCGCGCCGCCCGGCACCATCCACGGCACCACGCCCACGCCGCCGGGGAACACCACCGGGCACTCCGTGGCGCTCTGCCATAAAGCACGCGTAAAGTCGCGCGCCGTCAGCGGCATGATGTATGTCATCGCGATGAGATTCGGCGTGTGCGCGTGGTAAATGACGCGGTAAGCGCCGTTCGTCGCCGCCTTGCGCACACTGTGGTTCATAAAGTGGCTCGGGAATTCGCTCGTCGGGCGCGCGCCGTTCTCAAGACCCCAAACAATGCGCCAGCTGTCGCCCGCATCGTTGATCTCTACAATACCGATATTGTGCTCCGGGTCGTCCTGCACATTGCGCAAAAACTTGCCGCTGCCCGTCGTGATGAAATATTCGCCCTTTAAGTTATCTGCCTGCACGCCCATGCTGTTCCACTCGCGCGGCGCGGTGAAGAACGGACGGCACTGCTCCACTTCCTCCGGCTTCATGCGGTAGGTCAGGTTGCCGCCGTTTCGCTCGTGCCAGCCCTGCTCCCAACCATCCGTGCACATGCGGACAAAACCGCGTACTGCGGGAATTTCCGTCATCATTTTTATATACCTCCTCAGCGCTTTAAAAGCACTTCGTTTTCGTATTCTTTAATTTCGGAAAGCCATTCCATGTCGTCTGCGGGGACATTCTGCTCCTTGCAGTATTCCGCCCAAACGTCGCCGAACGGCATCGTTTTCAACTCCTCCGCGCGGATCATCAAAGACGTGAAATCCTGCTCGTTCTGCAGCTTCGTCAGCTCCTCCGTCGGCTGCAGCAGCGCGAACAACAGCGCCTTCTGTACATTGCGGAAGCCCGTCACCCACGCGCCGATACGGTTGATGGACGCGTCAAAGTAATCGAGCGCAATCTTAACACGACCCGAAAGCCCGCCGCAGCGCACGATCTCCTTCGCAATCTCCTTTGTCTCGTCGTCAAACAGCACCACGTGGTCGCTGTCCCAGCGCACGCCGCGCGTGATGTGCAGCGCAATCTCCGGGAAGAACGTCAGCATCGCCGGAATTTTATCGGATACGACCTCCGTCGGGTGGTAGTGGCCGTTATCGAGCAGCGGGATGCACTTATCCTTATTCATCGCCGCATAGCTCAGCGCAAATTCCGCACTGCCCACCGTGTACGCCTCCACCCCGATGCCGAACACCTTCGATTCCACACACGGCTTTACAAGGTTAAAATCGTACGGCTCAGAGAGAATCGCATCGAGAGACTCTTTATACAGCATGCGCGGCGTCATGCGGTCGGCGGGAATATCTTTCAATCCGTCGCCCGTCCAGATGTTCATGATGCACGGCTGACCGAGCTCCTCCGCCAGATACTGCGAAATGCGGATACACGCCTTGCCGTGCTCCACCCAGAATTTGCGCGTCTCCGGGTTCGGGCTCGAGAGCGTCAGCGGGTCGCACTTCGGGTGCGAAAAATACGTCGGGTTAAAATCGCAGCCGAGCCCGCGCTCCTTACAGAACTTCACCCACGGCGCAAAGTGCTTCGGCTCCAGCTTATCTCTGTCCACCCAGCCGCCGTTTTCTTCGGTGAAGATCGCGTAGCTCGCGTGTAAATTCAGCTTCTTCGTGCCGGGGCAAAGGCGCAGCACCTCGTCGATGTCCGCCATCAGCTCCTCCGGCGTGCGCGCATGGCCGGGGTAGTTGCCCGTCGTCTGAATACCGCCCGTCAGCGGGGCATTCGGGTCGCCGTCAAAGCCGCGCACATCGTCGCCCTGCCAGCAGTGCAGAGAGACCGGCACGCTTTTCAGCGTGTTGATGGCAGCGTCGGCGTCCACACCGCGCTCGGCATAGCGCTTTTTTGCCGCCTCATACTGTGTCATATCGTTCATCCTTTCCTAAGCGTGTTGATTTTTGTTAAAATGCGGTCTGCCGTCTCGTCTTTTGAGAGCATCGGCAACTCCTCCGTTTCGTCTTTTGTCAGCAGCGTCACCACGTTCGTATCGCCCGCAAAGCCCGCACCCTTCGTGCGCAGGCTGTTCGCCGCGATCATATCGAGGTTCTTGCGCTCGAGCTTTCCACGCGCGTTTTCAATGAGATTCTCGGTCTCCATCGCAAATCCGCAGAGGAACTGCCCCGCGGGCTTGTGCGCGCCGAGGTACGCCAAAATGTCCTGCGTGCGCTCAAGCTCAATGCTCATGCCGCCGTCGTGCTTTTTGATTTTCTCCTCGGCGACCGTTTTCGGGCGGTAATCCGCCACCGCTGCCGCTTTGATGATGACGTCCATCTTCGGCGCACGGCTCGTCACCGCGTTGAACATGTCTTCCGCAGATTCCGCTTTCACCACCGTCACAAACGGGGGCGGTTCCACGGTCATGTTCGCGCAGACGAGCGTCACGTCCGCACCGCGCATCGCCGCACGGCGTGCAAGCGCGCAGCCCATTTTACCTGTCGAATGGTTCGTGATGAACCGCACGGGGTCGATCTTCTCCGCCGTTGCGCCCGCCGTCACGAGGATTTTCTGCCCCGCAAGGTCTTTCTCCGCACCGATCGTCTGCATGATCCAGTCAAACAGCGTCTTTTCGGAAGGCATCTTGCCCGCGCCTATATCACCGCAAGCCAAATACCCGCTGTCCGGCTCGATCACCGTGTACCCGAAGCGTCTCAGTTTTGCAAGATTATCCTGCACAATGGGGTTCAAGAACATATTCGTGTTCATCGCAGGCGAAATCAAAATCGGGCAGCGGCACGCCATCACGGTCGTCGTCAGCATGTCGTCCGCAATGCCGTTCGCAATTTTGCCGATGACATTCGCGCTCGCGGGGGCGATGAGCACAATGTCCGCGCGCTTTGCCAGCGCAACGTGCTCCACGCTGTACTGGAAATTGCGGTCGAACGTATCGATGAGGCACTTGTTGCCCGTCAAAGTCTCAAATGTAATGGGGTTGATAAAATTCGTGGCGTTCTGCGTCATCAGCACCGTAATATCCGCGTGCTGCTTTTTCAGCATACTCGCAAGCCCCGCAATTTTGTACGCCGCAATGCTGCCCGTCACGCCCAGTAAAACCGTTTTACCTTTCAGCATTTTATCGTCCTTTCCGTTTTGTTTTTACTCTATTATAATACACTTTTCAGGGTTCGTAAATTTTAATTTCAAAGCTGTCCCGTATCACGTCGCGCGCCTGCTGTACGCTCGCAAGCTCGCCGTCCGCGATCATCTGCACGATGAGATTACCGATGGCCGTGCCCTCTGTCGGGCCCGCATATACAGGTAATTTGCAAGCTTTCGCCGTGAGTTTATTCAAATATTCGTCCCGGCTGCCGCCGCCGACGATATTTAAACTCGTATATACTTTGCCCGTCAGCTTTTCAAGTGCCTTTATCGTCTCGGCGTAGCTTTCCGCCAGACTGTGGTATACACAGGAGAGCATCTCCGGCACTGTCGGTTCTTTGAAGCCCTGTTTCATAAGCTCGTTTTTCACCGCTTCGCACATGCTTTTCGGCGCCAAAAAGCACTCTGCGTTCACGTCCACACGGCCCTTATAATCCGCCGCGCTCTGCGCAAGCTCCGTCAACTTATCAAAGCTGTTCTCTTCGCCGAGCTCCTGCCGCATGTTCTGCAGCATCCAAAGGCCCATGATGTTTTTCAAATACCGATAGCGGTACTCATACCCGCCCTCGTTCGTAAAATTCTGCGCACGGCTCTCGTCGTTCGTCACCGGCGCTTTCAGCTCCACGCCAATGAGGCTCCACGTGCCGCTCGAAAGGAACACCGCGTTCTCATCCTTCGCCGGCACCGCCAAAAACGCGGAAGCCGTGTCGTGCGAAGCCGCAAGCCGCACCGTCAAATCAAAGCCGACTTTCTCCTTCACGCGCTCCGTTAGCCCGCCGAGCGCTTCACCCGGCTTGTGCAGCTCGCCGAAGATTTTCTCCGGCAAACCCACCCGCGCTATGATCTCCTTGTCCCATGTCTTATGTTCTGCCGAGACCATCGCCGTCGTGCTCGCATTTGTGTATTCGTTCACGGCCACGCCCGAAAGCCTGTATGCCAGATAATCCGGGATCATCAAAAGCTTTTCGGCCTTTTTAAATACATCCGGCGTTTCCTTTTTCTGCGCCGCCAGCTGATACACCGTGTTGAACTTCTGCATCTGAATGCCCGTTCTTCCGTACAGCCACGCAAACGGCACCGTTTTTTCCAGCTCGTCCGGCACCGTCTCCGTGCGGCTGTCGCGGTACGCCACCGCCGGGCAGATGCGTTCTCCGTTTTTACCGAGCAAAACATAATCCACTGCCCACGTGTCCACCGCCACGCTCTCGGGCGCAGTCTCACACGCCGCAATGCCGTTGATCACTTCGCTTTCAAGGCGGTCAATGTCCCAGTACAAATGGCCGTTTTGGTCTTCCGCCCCGTTTTTAAAACGGTAGATTTCTTTCAGCTTCAGTTTTCCGTCCTCGAGCCACCCCAAAATGTGTCGTCCGCTTGAAGCCCCAATGTCCACCGCCAAATACGTTTTCATATAAGCCCTCCGTTTTTTCGTTTACAGCAATAGTATAGCAGGAACCGTGTCCAAAAATAAGGACGTTGTTTTCACTTAAAACTATCTTTATTTTAACTTTTCTTCTGCCGCACAGAATTTTCTCCCGCCAAACTGCACAAATCCGCGCTTCACTTTTCGGCACACAGCAAAAGAATTCCGCCGAAATAGGTTGACAATCCAAGGCTTTCAAGCTAAAATGAACACATAAATTGTACATACAACTTCTGAGGAGAGATCAGGTCTATGGCAAAACAGGCAAAACTCACCATTGAAAAGGATTTCCAAATTTCTAAAATCGATAAGCGCATCTACGGCTCGTTCATCGAGCACCTCGGCCGTGCAGTATACGGCGGCATCTGGCAGCCGGGCCACCCCACTGCCGATGAAGACGGCTTCCGCCGCGACGTACTCGACCTCGTGCGCGAGCTGCAAGTGCCGATCGTCCGTTACCCCGGCGGCAACTTCGTCTCCAATTTCTACTGGGAAGACAGCGTAGGTCCCGTAGAAGACCGCCCGAAGCGTCTTGAGCTTGCATGGCGCAGCACAGAGCCGAACTATATCGGCATCAACGAGTTCGCAAAGTGGGCGAAAAAAGCCGACACGCAGATCATGCAGGCCGTCAACCTCGGCACACGCGGCATTGAAGCAGCGTGCAACCTGCTTGAATACTGCAACCACCCGTCCGGCACCAAATACAGCGACCTGCGTGTCAAGCACGGCGTCAAAGACCCGCACAACATCAAGGTCTGGTGCCTCGGCAACGAAATGGACGGCCCGTGGCAAACCGGCCACAAGACCGCCGACGAATACGGCCACCTTGCCGACGAGACTGCCAAAGCCATGAAGCAGATTGACCCGTCCATCGAACTCGTGCTCTGCGGCAGCTCCAACACGGGCATGCCCACATTTCCGGAGTGGGAAAACACCGCGCTCTCCTGGGCGTATGACAGCGTCGATTACATCTCCCTGCACCAGTACTACGGCAACCGCTTCAACGATACCGCAAACTTCCTCGCCCAGAGCGACGACATGGATCACTTCATCCGTACCGTCATCGCCACGTGCGATTTCGTCAAGGCGAAGAAGCGCGCAAAGAAAAACATCAACCTCAGCTTCGACGAATGGAACGTCTGGTTCCACGCCGATGCCACCGATGCCGACACCATGAAGAACCGCCCGTGGCAGATTGCGCCGCACCTGCTCGAAGACCACTACGATTTTGAAGACGCCCTGCTCGTCGGCCTCATGCTCATCACGCTGATGAAGCACTCCGACCGCGTAAAAATGGCGTGCATGGCACAGCTCGTCAACGTCATCGCACCCATTATGACCGAAGAAAACGGCCCCGCATGGTGCCAGACGATTTATTATCCGCTGCTCCACGCCTCCAAATACGGCCGCGGCATTGCGCTCCAGCCGGTGCTCACCTCCACAAAGCACGATACCATCGATTTCACCGATGTCACCGACGTCGAGTCCATCGCCGTGTGGAACGACGAAAAGGACGAAGTTACCGTCTTCGCCGTCAACCGCAGCCTGACGGATGACATCGTCCTCGACCTCGACCTGCGCTCCTTCGGCGATTACCGCCTCGCAGAGCACATCGTCCTTGAAAACCCGGATATGAAGGCCGTCAACACCGCCGAGCACAGCGCCGTCACCCCGAAGCTCCATACGGACAGAACCGAAAAAGACGGCAATCTCTATAAAGCGAACCTCACGAAAACCTCGTGGAATGTTTTGAGATTCGTGAAGTAAACCGCGCTTCCGAAAAGCGTAGTTAAAAGTTTCGCCCGCCTTTTCAAAGGCGACAAATTCTTAGAAATAAAACAACGCCGCACCCTCGTTTTTCTCATCGAGCGTGCGGCGTTATTTTATGTGTACTAACCTCTCTGCCTCAACCGATACTCCCTTGGTGTCACGCCGTACATTTCCGAAAACGCCCTGTAAAAATAGCTTGTGTTCTCATACCCCACCGCCATGATAATATCGCTCACGGAAAGCTTCGTGCCGGAAAGCAGTGCCGCCGCTTTCTCCATTCGCTTGCGCCGCAAAAGCGATTTAAACGTGAACCCCGTCGTGCTGTGTACCGCCGCGCTGAGGTACGAAATCGTCACACCGTACTTTTCCGCAATGTCGGTCAAGCTCGCCGTGCGGTAATTTTCTTCAATCTCCCGCAGCGCCGTCATCACAAGTGCGCTGTGATCGCCCTCGTTTTCGCTCGCCGCCAGCTTATCCGTGCAGTTCAAAAGCTCCAAAAACAGCAGCGCCATCGTGTTCTGCGTAATGCGTCTGCGGTTTTTCGTGTCGTTCACAAGCGTCCAAACGAGGTTTTCAACGAGATTCTGCACCGGCAGCACATCCGCAACTCTAAACAGTAAAAAATCCGAGCCCCCCGCGCGGCTGATGCTGTTCGCGATGAACCGCCCAAGCGCGTTGTCCGCGCCGATGCGCTCCAACGCCGTATCAAAGAACTGCGGCAGCACAATGAAATTCACCGCAATGTCCTCATATTCCGCACGTTCTATCTCATGCGAAGCGCCGCGTCCCAGAAACAGCAGCTCGCCCGCGTGCACGGTGATGGGCTCGCCGCCGTTGATGCGGTGCACCGTTTTGCCGGAGCACATGTACATGATTTCAATATAGCTGTGCGCGTGTCTGGGGAACGGTGCAAACCGCGTGTGCGCGCGCACGGAGATGAGCCGCCCGCGCTCCAAAAGCTTCTCGCTGTCCACCGTAAACACCGCCCGCGCCGTGTACGCCGCCTTGTCCACCGCGCCGCCGTCCAAAATGCGCTGTTCCTCCGGCGTGATGACCCGCAGCCTGCGCATGAGTTCCTCGGTCATTTAGAGGATCAGCTCGCTTTCGTAGTATTTTTCCTGGAAATCGAGAATTTTCAGGATTTCCTCCGCCGTGTAAACGCCGGTCTTTTCCGCCGCCACCCACTTGTCTTCCACGTCGTTAAAGCGATGCACCACCGCGATCACCACGCCGTCAAAGGTTTTAAGCGGCTCCGTTGGACCCAAAATGTACACGTCCTGCTCGGCGTTATCCCCCGCCATCACGCCCGGCACATAGCCGTAGTTCACGGGGTAGATCATCTCCGGATAGCGCGGGTGCGCAGAGCCAAGCGGCCTGTCCGTCACGCAGTGCACGGGCTTTCCGAGCACATTTTTGTAATCCTCCCGCGTCCTGTGCAGCGCATTTAGGCGCGCATCTTCTTTTTCCTGCCACGCTTCGCGGGTAAGCTTCTCTCCGTCCACCGTAATCTCTTTCACGCCATTGTTTTCAAAAATCATCGCCGCAGCGCTTTCCACCGCTTCCGTACGCTCGGTGGAAAATTCACCGAAGTCCGTCACGATTTCCACCGTATCACCCTTTTCGGTGCAGATCACCGTGCCGTATTCGTTTTTATATTTCTTGTGCACCGCGCGCCAGCCGTTCGCCGAAGGCATCATCAAAAGCGTCGGTGTCTTTTTCTCCTTAAAAATCATGCGTTTTCCTCGCTAAAATTCAAGATGAGTTCCACCGGGCAATGGTCGCTGCCCATCACGTCGGAGAGGATCTTGCTGTCCGCCAAATTCTTTTTCAGCTCCTCCGTGATGAGGAAATAGTCAATGCGCCAGCCGACGTTCTTTTCTCTTGCCTTGCCCATATACGACCACCAGGAATACGCGTCCTTTGCATCGGGGTACAATTCACGGAACGAATCCACAAAGCCCGCCGCGAGCAGTTCGGAAAACTTCCCTCTTTCTTCGTACGAAAATCCCGCGCTGCCGATGTTCGGCTTTGCGTTTTTGATGTCGATGCGCCTGTGTGCCACATTCATGTCACCGCACACAATAACCGGCTTCGTTTCGTGCAGCCTTTCGAGATACGCGCGGAACTTATCCTCAAACGCCATACGAAAATCAATGCGCACAAGCTCTCTTTGAGCGTTCGGCGTGTACACGGTCACAAGGTAAAACTCCGGGAATTCCGCGCAGATCACGCGCCCCTCGCAGTCAAACTGTTCGTCGCCGATGCCATACGTCACATTAAGCGGCTCTGTTTTTGTAAAGATTGCCGTGCCGGCATACCCTTTTTTCTCGGCAGAGTTCCAAAATTCCGTGTACCCCGCAAAATCAAAATCTGCCTGCTCGCGCTGCATTTTCGTTTCCTGCAAGCAGATAACATCGGGGTCTTCCGCCGCTAAAAAGTCATTAAAACCCTTTGTCATGCAGGCGCGCAACCCGTTTACGTTCCAAGAAATCAACTTCAAAGCAAAATCACTTCCAATTTCAAATTAAATATGGTATACTGAATTTTACGAACGGTCTTTCTTCCCGAAAGACCTCTATGAAAGGAGTTATTCGGTATGCAGAATCCTATTGTTACTTTCGAGACCACCCGCGGCACCATCAAGGCGGAGCTTTACCCCGAGATTGCGCCGAACACGGTCAACAACTTTATTTCCCTCATTCAGAAGGGCTTTTATGACGGCACCATCTTCCACCGCGTCATCCCTGGCTTCATGATCCAGGGCGGCGACCCGGAAGGCACCGGCATGGGCGGCCCCGGCTACGGCATCAAGGGTGAGTTCGCTATGAACGGCTTCAAGAACGATCTGAAGCACACCACCGGCGTTCTCTCCATGGCAAGAAGCCAGCGCCCGAACAGCGCAGGCAGCCAGTTCTTCATCATGGTCGATGACGCCCCGCATCTCGACGGCCAGTATGCCGCATTCGGCAAGGTCACCGAGGGCATCGATGTCGCACAGGCCATCGTTTCCTCCCCGCGCGATTGGTCCGACCGCCCGCGCGAAGATCAGGTCATGACGAAAGTCACCGTCGAGACCTTCGGCGTTGATTACGACGAGCCCGTCACCGGCCCCGAGCGCGGCTGATTTTAACCGCAAACGTTAAAACCGAACACACAGAAACCGTACCTTTTCAGGTGCGGTTTTTTGTTTTACTCTACCCTTGCCAGTACAAGTGAACATTCTTCTGTTTTCTCGTCGCCGTAGCGGAACGCCCCGTGCAGCACGCTTTCCGCGTCGCGGCACTTTTCTGCGCTCGCACCGTACAGCTCGGCGATCACCTCGCCTTTTTGTACCGCGTCTCCCACCGTCTTTTTCAACACGATGCCCGCGCCGTAGTCAAGCACATCGTCGGCCTTCTCGCGTCCGGCGCCGAGCCGCACGCTTGCCATGCCCACCTGCTCCGCGTTGATATGCACCACATACCCGCTGCGCGGCGCGCACACGTCTTTTTTCACCGGCGAAAGCGCAAACCGCTCGGGTTCTCTCAAGTACCGTACATCCGCGCCCTGCGCCTCGGCCATTTCACAGAATTTCTCGAACGCTTTGCCCGTCTCCAGTGCCGTTTTCGCTTTCTTCCGCGCGTGTTCAAGGTTCTCTGCCTGCTCGCCGAGCCAGATCATGTTTGCCGCAAGCTCCAAACACTCTTCCGTAAGGTCTTCCGGCCCGCGTCCGTGCAGCGTCTCCAAAACTTCCAGCACCTCCAAGGTGTTGCCCACGGCGTGCCCAAGCGGCCTGTCCATATCGGTGATGAGCGCCGCCGCGCGCCTGCCGGAAAGCTTCGCGATCTCCACCATTTCCTCGGCGAGCGTAATCGCATCCTCCGTTGTCTTCATAAATGCGCCGCTGCCCGTCTTCACGTCCAGCAAGATCCGCTCTGCGCCGGAAGCGATCTTCTTGCTCATGATGCTCGAAGCGATGAGCGGCACGCTCTCCACCGTCCCGGTCACGTCGCGCAGCGCGTAAAGCTTCTTGTCCGCCGGACACAGCTCGCCTGTCTGTCCGATCATCGCGCACCCGATCTTATTGATCTGCGCTGTAAATTCCTCCGGAGAAAGATCGATCCGCATACCGGGAATGCTCTCAAGCTTATCCGCCGTGCCGCCCGTGTGTCCAAGCCCGCGGCCGCTCATCTTGGCAATCTTCACCCCGCACGCCGCGCAAACAGGCACAATAACCATGCTCGTCTTGTCACCCACGCCGCCCGTGGAATGCTTATCCACCGTCACGCCGTGTATCGCGGAAAGGTCGGCCATGTCGCCGGAATGCGCCATCGCCAAGGTCAGCTCCGCCGTCTCCTCGTGCGTCATGCCGTTTAAATAAATCGCCATCAAAAGCGCCGAAAGCTGATAGTCCGGGATACTCCCGTCTGTGCACCCGCGCACAAAATATTCAATCTCGTCCTTTGTCAGCGTCCCGCCGTCCCGCTTTTTGCGGATAATGTCCAAAATATGCAGCACAAAAATCACCGCCTTTTTTACCGCTTCGCTTTTTCGCCCAGAACGTCTCTCGGCGAAAAGCTCTGCGGCAGCAAATCCTTTAATGTGTAAACCTTTTCTTCACCGGGCTTTGCAAGAATGATCACAAACGCGTCCCCGCAAAATTCCCGCATCACCTGCCTGCACACGCCGCACGGTGCGCAGAAGTCTTCGGGCTCCTTGCCCGCCTTGCCGCCCGCGATTGCAACAGCGACGAAATCTCGCTCGCCCTTTGCAATCGCCGTAAAAAACGCCGTGCGCTCCGCACAGTTCGTCGGCGTAAACGCAGCGTTTTCAATGTTTACGCCCGTGTATATTTCACCGCTTTTCGCAAGCAGCGCCGCGCCCACCGCAAAGCCGGAGTACGGGCAGTACGCTTTTTCCCGCACATCAAGCGCCGCTTCCGAAAGCTTTTTTATGACCTCATTTGTCATGTCCGTCCACCGCCTCAGAGGCAACCGCCAGCGCTACCTCCATCATCTGCGTGAACGTCTTCTGTCTCTCTTCGCTCGAGGTCGATTCCCCCTTCAGCGGCAAGTCGGATACCGTCGTGATGGAAAGCGCCTGCTTGCCCGCGTGCGCCGCCGTCATATACAGCGCCGCCGTCTCCATTTCCACGGCCAGAACGCCCATTTTTTTCCATTCGGCGGTCTCATTTTCACAGTCGCCGTAGAAAATATCGCTCGTCACCACGTTGCCGACGCGATAACGTAGGTTCTTCTCCCGCGCCGTCTGCACCGCTTTTTCAAGCAGTTCAAAGCTCGCCGTCGGCGCAAATGTGCCCGGCAAACGGTACTGGTGCGCAAAGTTCGAGTCCGTGCACGCGCCCATCGCCAATACTAAATCGCGCAGCTCC
The DNA here is from genome assembly GCF_032490475.1 of Neglectibacter sp. CSJ-5. Classification (NCBI taxonomy): domain Bacteria; kingdom Bacillati; phylum Bacillota; class Clostridia; order Eubacteriales; family Oscillospiraceae; genus Neglectibacter; species Neglectibacter sp. CSJ-5. The sequence continues at coordinate 377,747 of NZ_JAVYJC010000003.1, forward strand.
ACGCCGTCCGCAATGCCGCCCGCCGTACCGATACGAATGATCGCTTCCACATCGTAGCAATGATACAGCTCGTAGCTGTATATACCCATAGAAGGCATGCCCATGCCGCTGCCCATTACGGAAACACGCTTGCCGTTATACAAGCCCGTATAGCCCAGCATTCCGCGCACCGTATTAAAGCACACGGCGTCCTCTAAAAACGTTTCTGCAATAAATTTCGCTCTAAGCGGGTCGCCCGGCATCAAAACCACCTTTGCAATATCGCCCTTTTTTGCTTCGTTATGCGGTGTCATAAAATTTTCCTCCTGAATTCAAATTTCAAATCATGCAAAATGCGTTTCGCCGTCTTTATAATAAACTTCACTGCATTCCGGCGTCTCAAAAACGTGCACTAAGCCCTCAAAGCTTTCCACCGTCTGGTGCTCGAAAAGCTCTTTCCGCGGCAGCCAGAACGCATCGCCTTCTTCGGAGCCGTGCAGCTCGCCCGTAAATTTATCCGCGCGGAACAAAAACACAATGTACCGCACGCCGTTATCAAGCCAGAACTGCTTCACACCGCACAGCGTCGGATTTTCAATCGTCAGCCCGGTCTCTTCACGGATTTCGCGAATGACCGATGCCGCGATGGATTCCCCCGCTTCCACGTGCCCGCCCGGGTAAACGATACCCGACCAGTTCGGGTCAAGACGGTTCTGCACGAGTACGTTGCCCTTGCCGTCCTCCACCATGCACATGTTTGTCAGCTCCACCGTTTCTTTTCTGCCCATTTTTCTCACTCCCCAAATAGCACAATGCCGCGCGGAACAAACCCTCATTTCCTGCGCGGCACCGTCATTATTAGAATTTACACAATGCCCGCTTTTGTGATGGTCTCAAGCTCCGCACGCGTCGGCAGACCCTCATTGTCGCCCCGGTGTGTAATCTGTATCGAGCCGATTACCGTGCCGCGCGCCGCAGCCTCCTGCAAGGACATGCCCTCCGCCACAGCGGAGATGACGCCCGCCGCAAAGCCGTCGCCCGCGCCAACCGTGTCCACAATTTTTTTCACCGGGAATGCCGGCACCGTGCCGTGCTCGCCGCCCGTGGACCAGTACGCGCCCTTGTCGCCCAGCTTCACAATTACGCTGTCTACGCCGCGCTCGTGGTAAAACTCCGCAATACCCTCCGGCGTGTCACGCTTTGTGAGAATTTTGCCCTCACTAAGGCCCGGCAAAACGAGGTCTGCTTCCTGTGCGAGGCTGTTCAGCGTGCGCACCATCTCTTTTTCGTCCTTCCAAAGCTGCGGGCGCAGGTTCGGGTCAAACGAAATAAACATATCCAGCGCCTTCGCGCGGCTCATCAATCGTTTCACCGCGTCCAATGCCGACTTCGACACCGCCGGAAAAATACCCGTCACGTGCAGAAAATCACATCCGTATAAGTCGAGCTTATCGATGTCATGCGTCGAGATCTGCGAAGCCGCGCTGTTCCGCCGGAAATATGCGATCTTCGGGTCGCCCGCCTCGGTCCTGCCTTTCATCATAAACCCGGTCGAAGCCGTGTCCGTCACGGTCACAAGCGCGTCGGAAACGTGGTTGCCTTTCATGCTCTTTAAAATGCGTTTGCCCACCGGATCGTCGCCGAGGCGCGTGCAGTACAGCGCTTCATGGTCAAGGCGGGAAAGTCCCACCGCCACGTTATATTCCGCACCGGCCACAGCCGCCGAAAAGTGTGTCACATCCTCCAGCTCGCCGAGCTCCTCCGCAATGAAAAGCCCCATCGGCTCGCCGACCAGCACAATGCGCCCGCGCACCTCGTCCTCCGGCTCTTCCGCAGCTTTCTGCAGTTCAGCTTCGTCTACAAACTCCATCTTCATAGCGTTTCCCCTTTTAAACCGTCGTTTTCACCACCGTGCAGTGGCCATTAATCTTAATTTTGCCGCTGCCGGCCGGTACAAACAGGCTGTCCGTCGGCTTGAACTCCACTTCGTTCTCGCAGCCGACAACCTTGCCGCTGCCCTCCGTCACAACAAGCGACGCAAACGAATCGCCCGTCACATCAATTTCGACTTCGCCGTCCACAACATATTTCTCCGTCGTAAAGTACGGGCAGGAAGCCAGCGCGCACTTTGTGCCTCCGGGAATCTCCTCCGGCTTGCCCTGTTTGTCGGACGTGTCGCTCGGGGTCAGCTTGGAAACGTCAATGGCCTTATCAATATGCAGTTCACGCAGCTTGCCGTCCGCACCGCGGCGGCCGTAGTCGTACACGCGGTATGTCGTGTTGGAATTCTGCTGAATTTCGCAAATGAGAATTCCCGCGCCGATTGCGTGGATCGTACCGGACTGAATGAAGAACACGTCGCCCTTCTTCACGTCGGCCTTGTAGAGCACATCCGTCAGCGTGTTGTCTTCAATGCGCTTTTTGAATTCCTCTTTCGTCAGCGCACGGTTCACGCCGAAGTACAGCGAAGCACCCGGCTCGCAGTCCACAACGTACCACATCTCGGTCTTGCCGTATTCGCCCTCCACGCGCAGCGCATATTCGTCGCTCGGATGCACCTGCACGGAAAGCGGCTGCTTCGCATCGATGAACTTGATAAGCACCGGGAACTCCTTAAACTTCGCACCGTTCACACCAAGTGCCTTCGCACCGACTTTTTCCAAATACTCGCCGAATTTCAGCCCGTCGTATTCACCGCCGTCTATCACGCTCTGGCCCGCCGGGTGCGTAGAAAGCTCCCAGCTCTCCGCAACCTTTTCATAGTCGCACTTTTTGCCGTAAACGTCGCGCAGCTTTGTGCCGCCCCACAGATAGTCCTTAAATGCCGGGGATAATTTTTCGATCTTCATATTCATTCGTCCCTTTCAAACTGTTTTATATCAAAATTTATCGTCTTGTCGATTCTTTCTCGTGCAGCGGCATATCGAGCACAAGCGGCTGCTCCGGGTCGCTGCTGCGCAGCATGTGGATGAGCTTATTCGCCGCGGCTCTGCCCATCTCCACCTTCGGGTGCACAAAAGAGGTAATCTTCACCGGCGAGTATTCCGAAATGCTCGAATCGTCAAACCCGATGACGAGCACATCCTCGGGCACGCGCACATTGTGCTTCTGTAAGAGGTCAATCACCCCATACGCAATCTGGTCGTTGTAGCACACAATGCCGTCACACCCGCGCAGGCGCTCAAACATGTAGTCGCTGTTGTCGGGGCGAAAAAGCCTGCTGCGCTCGGCCGTCGTGTACCAAACCACATTGTCGTCGCCAAGGACGCATCCGTTGTGGATAAGCCCCTCGGAAAAGCCCGCGTAGCGCCCGTGGCCCTGCATGTCGTCAGATTTAAACACGCCGCCGACACGTCTGCATCCCTTTTCAATCAAGAGGTCCACCGCCTGCAAGCCGGCCTTGCGGTCGTCCGTCACCACGTAAACGGAATCGGGTAAATCGCGGTAATAGCTGTTGAAAAACACCACCGGCACGCCCATTTTTTCAAGCCTGCGGTAAAGCTCCACGTTCGGGTTCGGAAACGCCGTCTTCGTGCCCTCCACAATCACTCCGTCCACGCGGCGGGAGATGAGCGACTGCAAAATGCGCGCTTCCTCCTCCACGTGGTTGTTCGTCACATTCAGGGTCAAATCATAGCCCGCGTTCGTCAGCGTCTCCTCAATGCCGCGGATGATCGTCGGAAAAATATAGTCGGAAATATACGTCGTCACAATGGCGATGCTGTTGCCGCGCGGCGTGCGTCGGCTCTCGGAGCTGATATACGTGCCGCTGCCGCGTCTGCGCTCAATGAGCCCCTCCTGCTCGAGGACGGAAAGCGCCTGCCGCACGGTCTGGCGGCTGTACCCGAACTGCTCGGAAAGCGTATTTTCCGATTCCATGCGTTCGCCGGGCTCATATTCTCCGTTTTTGATCTTCTCCTTGATGGTATCCACCAGAAAGCGATATTTCGCAGTTTTCTTTTCTGTGTCTGCCATGTCATCGTTCCTTTCAAAAAGGATACCTGTTTGCACAGGTTCAATACAACCTTATTATAAAAAGCCGTACAACTTTTTGCAATACCTTTCGCAAAATTTGTACGGACTTATTTTTAAGATATTTTGCAAAATTTCTCAAAAAGCCAAAAATTCTGCACAAACCGCCGTCTTCCATCGCGCCGCAGCGGTCAAAACCCTTTGAAAAAGCTTGAGCAAAACTTTATTCGCCCGTTTGCACGCAACTACACAGAAAAACCGCCGTGCGGAAAAACTCCCACACGGCGGCTCTGATTTATCAAATTTTGCCCGTCTTATTCCACGGTCAGGTCAAACTTAAACGTGAACGTCTCATCGTCAAACTGCATCGCCTTCGCAAGGCGCGGGCCGCAGCTGTTGGAGCCTACGCCGCTCATCTTGCAGTCGAAGCAGAACACATTGTCGGGGCTTTCCGTAAGCTCGTAATTGTGCATCTTCTCCGTCATTTCCTCCTGCGTGTAGTGCGAAAGGTTGAACGAGAAGTCCTCCGGGCTCGTCACGGTCACAGCGCCCGCGCCGTCTGTGATTGTCACCCGCGCACAGCCAAAGTGGCTGCCGTTCTCCTGCGGCTTCACGTAGTCCTCAAAAAGGTCGTCCGCCGTCTGCGCAAAGTGACCCAGCGAAGACGCACGGTGCTTGTCGCAGTACGATTCATACGGGCCGTAGCCGTAATATTCTGCCGTGTCAAACGACTTCGGCAAGAACATTCTCATGCCAAATCTCGGCAGGAACGGGCGCTCCATGTCGCGCTTACCGTTGATTTCCGCTCTTACCTTGCCCTCGGCGTCCACCGTAAAGCGGCAGTCAAGGTGCAGGAACGGTCTGCGGTACACCGCCGCAAGGCTCAGCTTGCAATCGATCACAACAACGCCGTCTTCCTCTTTCGCGTTGCAGGCATAGACTTTTATCGCGGGTTCGTTGTAGCCGGCCTGCTCCCATTCCTTGCGCACAAACTGGTCGTTGTCCGTCGGTGCACGCCACACGTTCCACGTCATCGGGCGGGTCATGATGTTCACATTGTTCTTCACCATAGACGTAAACACGCCCTCGGTCTTCGAGAACACATAACGGAAGCTGTCGCCCGTTACCGTCACGGCGCGGCTGTCCTCCTCCGCAATAACAAAGCCCTTTCTAAGCGCTTCTTCCTTGCGTGCCCCGCGGGAAACGATCAGCTGGTCAAAGCCGAGCGGGTGTCCCTTCTCAAAGAACACGCTGTCGTTCTTCTTCGCACTGTACTGCAAAAGCACCGCCACGTCGCCCTCCGTCGGAATTGCATCCGGCAGCGTAATGACACCGCTTTCGTGCGGGGCAATCTTGATGTCGTCCATCACGCCGCAGGCCACCGTATCGCCGTCCTGCTGAATTTCCCAGGAAAGCGTCAAAAATTCTTCCGTATTCGTAAAATCGCGGTAATTCGTCAGCTGAATTTCCCCCGTTTCGCGGTTCATAAGCGCCGCGCGTACCGGGCGAATGACGTTTTTATATTCGAGTAAACCCGTATGCGGTGTACGGTCGGGGTACACAAGGCCGTCCATGCAGAAGTTGCCGTCGTGCGGATATTCGCCGAAGTCGCCGCCGTAGCGGAAAATATCGCGGTTGTCGGGCGTCGTGCCGCCGTAAACGGCGTGGTCGCACCATTCCCAAACAAAGCCGCCCATAAAGCGGTCATACTTCATGATCAGCTGCTGGTACTGCTCCGCATCTCCGGGGCCGTTACCCATCGCGTGGATGTACTCGCAAAGCACCAAGGGCTTCGTGTACTTCGGGTCGACCATATATTCATCAATCCACTCCGGCGCCGAGTACATGCGGCTCTCCGTCGTCAGGGAAGACAGGTCGTTCTTGTGGCCGCGCGCATCGTAATACGTGTTCTCGTAGTGCGTCAAGCGCGACGGGTCATATTCGCGCACCCATGCGCCGGCCTTCTCAAAGCTCGGGCCCCAGCCGGTCTCATTGCCGTAAGACCACATCAGCACGCACGCGTTATTCTTGTCGCGGATGACGCTGCGCTGAATTCTGTCCATAATCGCCTTGTCGAAAATCGGGTTCAGTGCGTTGTCCGCATATTCGTCCATGCCGTAGCCGCCGGTCTGCGTCGCCGCACCGTGGCCTTCAATGTCCGCCTCGGCAATAACATAGAAGCCGTATTCGCTGCAAAGCTGTAAGAACCACGGCGCGTTCGGGTAGTGGCTTGTGCGTACTGCGTTGATGTTATGCTGCTTCATCAGGAACAGGTCGCGCTTCGCCTGCTCGCGGCTGATGGTGTAGCCCGTCACCGGGTCGCTGTCATGGCGGTTCACGCCGCGCAATTTGATTTTCACATTGTTGAAATACAGAACGCTGTCGCGGATCTCAATTTTGGAGATGCCCACCTTCTGCTCAATCACTTCATCCGCTGTGCGGAACACGATCGTGTACTGGTACGGGTCCTCGGCATTCCAAAGGTGCGGGTTTTCGAGCGCAAAGTTCGGCTCCGCGCCCGCCGTGCTTTCGAGCAGAGCGCCCTCGGCGTCATACAGCTCCGCCGTCACGTCCGGCAGCCCGATAAAGTCCATCTCCACGCGGATATCCGCATGGGAAAGGTCATCGCTCACCGTCGTCTTTACAAAGTAATCGCGGATGTGCGCCAAAGGTCTGCGGATGAGGTACACGTCACGGAAAATACCGCTCATGCGCAGCTTATCCTGATCTTCCAGGTACGAGCCGTCACACCACTTTACAACCAGCACCGCCACGGAGTTTTCACCCTCGTTCAGCAAATCGGTGATGTCAAACTCGCTTGTCGAATGCGAAACCTGGCTGTACCCTGCAAACTGCTCGTTGATCCACAGATAGAAGCAGGAGTCCACGCCCTCAAAGTTCAAATAAATTTTCTGCGTCAGGTCTTCCGCGTTCATGCAGAAGCGGCGCAGATAAAGACCGCAGGGGTTCTCGTCCGGCACATACGGCGGGTCATACGGGAACGGATAGCGCACGTTCGTGTACTGGTGGCGGTCATAGCCCGCATTTTGCCAGCAGGACGGCACCTCAATCTCGTCCATATCCTCCTCGTCAAAGCAAATCTCACCCTCGGAGCCCTCCGGGAACACGTCTAAAAACGAGTCAAAATACCGAAACGACCATGTGCCGTTCAAAAGACACACTCTTGTGGATTCTTCCCCGTCCTCCGGTGCCTTCGGCAAGAAGTAGCTGCGGTTCTGGCAGGTACCCACGTGCAGCACGTCCGGATTTTCGTGCATTTTCTGAAATTCCATTATCAATACCGTTCCTTTCCTGCGTGAAAACGTTTTCCACGCGTGTGTTGAAACACTCCAAAATTCAGTTGAAGCGATTTAGAACCTATGCTATAATGAGCGTACACAGACGGGGATTTTTCCGCATCCCCTCTGCTATAAGATTACATGAAAAAAAGGTGCGGGTCAAGCCCGTAACCAAATAAATTTGAGAAAGGAACAAAAACCATGACGATACAAATTCTGCTCGCCGCCCTGTTCCTTGCGGCAGTGCTGTGGCTCGGCTTTCGTGCCGCGCCGGAAACGGAGGGCGCCCCCGTCCGCCGCGCCCGTATAAAGGAAGCTACGGTCTTCGGCCTGCCCCCCGTGTCCGTCTTCTGTGCCGTGCTCGCTTTGGGGCTTATCCTGCGCTTTATTCTGGGCTACAACATCAACGGGTTCGAGGCCGACATCTCCTGCTTTAAAGCGTGGGCCGCCTATACGCACGATTACGGCTTTAATAACATGTATTACCGGGACTTCTTCCTCGATTATCCCCCCGGCTATCTCTACGTGCTCTACATCGTTGAGGCGTTCCGCCGCCTGTTCGGTGTCGACCAATACGCGCAGAGCTATACGCTCATGATAAAACTCGCGCCCATTTTGTCGGACATCGCCTGCGCCGCGGCACTTTGGGTGCTCGCCCGCAAAAAGCTCGGTGAAAAAAGCGCACTCCTTATCGCGTTTGCCTATCTTTTCTGCCCCGCCGTCATCGTCAATTCCTCCGTCTGGGGTCAGGCCGATAGCTTCTGTGCGCTCCTCCTTCTCTGCACACTGCTGCTTCTCTGGTACAACCACACGCCGCTCGCCGCGTTCGTCTACGGCTTCGGCATCTTAAGTAAGCCGCAGATGCTCATTTTCGCGCCGGTGCTCATTTTCTGGGTCATCCGCAAAAAGGACTGGAAAAGCCTCGTCCTCGGGCCCATCATCGCCCTTGTGACGATTCTCCTGTTCTCCACGCCGTTTATAAAGAATTTCGATTACCTAAAGCTCATCGAAATCTACACCGGCACCATCGATTATTATAATTACTACACCATCAACGCCTATAACGTCTGGGCACTCTTCGGGCTCAACTGGGCTGCCCTGCCGGAGCACAGCACTTGGCTGCAATTCGGCGTGCCGCTCGCAACCGTCCTCGCAGGCCTCTTACTGCTGAAATCGAAGCGCGACGACGCCGTTTTCGCCTGCCCCACCGTTTTAATGTTCACGGTCTACATTTTCTGCGTCAAAATGCACGAGCGTTATCTGTTCCCCGTGCTCCTGTGCCTGCTGCTCACCTACGCTTTCACAAAGGAAAAGCGCTTCCTGCTCCTGTTCGCGGGCACATCCACGGTGCATTTTTTGAACGTTGCCTATGTGTTGTACCTCAATAACGCCTACATTTCCCCCACGTCCATTCAAATCCTGTTTCTCTCCGCGCTGCACGTGCTCCTGTACATTTATATGCTCTATATCACGTACCGCTGCTTTATTTCCGAAAAAGCCCTGCGCCCGCTCCCTGCGTTTAAAACGCAGAAAGCCGCCTCGGCCGAACAGCACGCAAAGCCCGCCGCAGCGCCCGAATTCTCCCTCATCACCGACAAGAATCATAACGTCCGCCTGACGCGTGTCGATCTTCTCTGCATCGCCGTCGTTACCCTCCTTTACGGCATCGTCGCGTTCACGAATCTCGGTGATCACGAGACCGCCAATACCATATGGACGCCCCAAAACGGCGAATCCGCCGTTTTTGAGACCGACGACGCGTACAGTGAAATTTTCTACCTGCCCGGCATCGCCCCCGCGGATAACGGCATCGGCCAGCGCGTCGGCACCAATATGAAGATTGAGGTTTCAAACGATCAAGTCAACTGGACGACCGCCGCCGAAAACACGGACGGCAGCGTCTATGCGTGGAAAAACGTCTCCGTCGCCGCCGTCGGCAAATATATCCGCATCACGTCGATGTGCGACGACCTCGCCATCAACGAGTTCGCGCTCAAAAAGACAGACGGCACCGGCTTTGCAACGCTCACCGCCGTCTCCGGCAACGCGTGGCAGCTCACGGATGAGCAAAACACCGTCCCGCTCTACCCAAGCTACATGAACTCCACCTATTTCGACGAAATCTACCACGCCCGCACCGCCTATGAGCACATTTTGGGACTCGAGCCATACGAAAACACGCACCCCACGCTCGGCAAGCTCATCATCTCGGTCGGCATTCGCATCTTCGGCATGAACCCGTTCGGCTGGCGCTTCATGGGCACGCTGTTCGGTATTCTGATGCTCCCTGCGCTCTACCATTTCTTAAAGCGCCTCTTTGGCTCCACGTTTCTCTGCACCGCCGGTACCGTCCTCTTTGCGTTCGATTTCATGCACTACGTCCAAACACGCATCACGACCATCGATACCTATGCCGTGTTCTTCATCATTTTAATGTACGACGCCATGCTCGTGTTTATTCAGCACGATTTAAAAACCGACAGCTTCAAAAAGCTCCTGCCCCCGCTGCTTTTAAGCGGCATCTTCATGGGGCTCGGCATCGCAAGCAAGTGGACGGTCGCCTATGGCGCAGTCGGCCTCGCCGTGCTGTTCTTCGGCAAGCTCATCGTCTCTTACCGCGAAGAGAAAGGCCACGCCGCCGTGCAGAAAGCGCTCCTTAATAAATCCATAAAGCTCTGCCTCTGGTGCTGCCTGCTGTTCATCGCCATTCCGTTCGGCATCTACTTTACGGCGTTCCTGCCGCTCACCACATTGCCGCATAACCGCTACGATGTTTTCGGCCGGTTCATCGCGTACCAAACGCATATGTACAATTACCACTCCACGCTGCAGGCGACCCACCCGTTTGAGTCCCCGTGGTATCAATGGCCGTTCGACATCCGCAACGTGTGGTACTACGGCAATTACAGCGCCGACAGCGAGGGCCACATTCGCACCATTTCGGTGCTCGGCAACCCGCTGTTCTTCTGGGCGTGCGTGCCCGCCACCGTGTACGCGTTCGTAAGGGCCGTAAAACGGCACTCCCGCACCGCGCTCATCTGTGTCATCGGCTTCTTGTCCGCGTATCTGCCGTGGGTACTCGTGCCGCGCTGCACGTTCATTTACCACTATTTCACTGCCGTGCCGTTCATTCTCATCGCGTTCCTCATCGCGTATCAGCGCCTTGAAGAAACGGCTTCCCTGCGCCGCGTCGTCTTCACAAAAGGCGCCGTCACGCTCACAGTCGGCAGAATTCTTCTGCTTGCCTGCGTCCTCGTGCACATTCTTATGTTCATCGCGTTCTACCCCGTGCTCACCGGCACCCTCACCACGCAGAACTACGCCAACGCTTTAGAATGGCTCCCCAGCTGGTTCTTTATCTAACGTAAACCACAGCATATATAAAAAGGGCGGCACAAAGCCGCCCTTCAAGAACCCCCTTGATAGGGTTTCTTACGAAGAACCGTCCCCCGGACGGTTCTTCTATTTTCCTGATCTTGCGTTTGGCAAAAGTATTTCGAGCTCTGCGGAGCTCGACCAAAGGTCTTGCCTTTGGAATCGACGACCTTTTGAAAAAGGTCGTCGAAAACTTTATTTGCCCGCTCTATTTCAGCTCACTTACCCCTTCACCGACTCCGTCGCCGCCGCACTGTTCACCGGCTTATCGAGGTTCTTAATTTCCTTGTTGTAGAGAATTACAAAGAATGTAACCGTCACAATGAGCGAAATAAATTCGGAGATTGGGAAGCAGAACCACACAGCGCCGAGGCCGATTTTCGAGAGCAGCCACGCCATCGGCACCAGCACAACCAGCTGACGCATCACAGACTGCACAAGGCTGTACATGCCGTGGCCCGTCGCCTGATACAACGTCGAAAGCGTAATGCCGATCGCCGCCATCGGGAAGTGGATCGCGATGATTCTAAGTGCCGGGTCGCCGATCTCGTGCAGCTCCGGCGTCGCGTTAAAGATGGAAATCAGCGCGCCCGGGCAGATTTCAAGCACGATAAGACCCGCAATCTCGATAATAAGCGCGATCACGCAACCGATCTTTACCGCACCCGTCACACGCTTCTTGTTGCGCGCACCGTAGTTGTAGCCCATAATCGGCATGAGCCCCTGCGTCAAGCCGAACACCGGCATAAACACAAAGGACTGCAATTTAAAATAAACACCGAACACATTCACGGCCACCGCGGAAAAGCCCGCCAAAATGCCGTTCATTGCCATGGTCATCAGCGTGCCGATGGCGTTCATCACGATGCTCGGCAGACCCACAACGTAAATGTCCTTCATCGTCTTGCCGTGGAAACGGAAGCCCTTAAATTCCAGCGCAATCGCGTGATTGCCGAAGAACAAAATACAAAGGCCCACAATCATCGAAAGGATCTGGCCGCCAACCGTCGCATACGCCGCACCGGCCACGCCCATGTTGAAGTTGAAAATGAGGATCGGGTCAAAGATGATGTTTGCCACCGCGCCCACAAGCTGAATGACCATCGGCATCACCATGTTGCCCGTCGCCTGTAACATTTTTTCAATGACCGCCGCAAAGAAGAAGCCGAACGATGCTACCGTCACAATCGTGATGTACGTCGTGCCCATGCTGAGCACTTCCGCGTCCTGCGTGTAAAGCGCCGTAAACGGACGCGCCACGATCGCACCGAAAATTGCAAAGACCACATACGTGATTGCGGAAAGAATAATGCCGTGCGTCGCCGCATTGTCCGCCGCCTCCTGGTCACGCTCGCCGAGTCTGCGGGAAATGAGTGAGCTCACGCCCACGCCGGTGCCCACGCCGAATGCCACCAACAGGTTCTGAATCGGGAACGCCAGCGAGACCGCCGTCAGCGCGTTCTGGCTCACCTGCGCCACAAAGTAGCTGTCCACAATGTTGTAAAGCGCCTGAATCAGCATCGAGAACATTGCCGGCAGCGCCATCGTCAAAATCAGCGGCAGCATCTTCGCAGAGCCCATGCGGTTGTTTGCCGGGTCCTCAAGCTTTACCGTTTTTTCCGCCATAAAATCAAACTTCCTTTCTTTTTTGTAAATTCTTTTGCAAATCTCTACGCTCCAAACGCGGTTTTTTCGCATGAAAAGACTTCGCCGCAAGCACGGCGAAGTACGCTGTTTAAAGCCTTTAGTTTTCATTTTGTCCGACCGTTATCCTGTTCAACAGTCTAAAATCGAACTGATACAGTATAACACACTTTATTTTCCGCCGCAACACTTCGCATAAAAACGCGCATTTTCACCAATTCCGCGCCCCAAAACAAGCCCTATCGTCACAGAATATTCACCTTTTGTTCTTGCATTCGACGCAATAAATCGGTACAATAAATACAAACTGGTCATACTCTGCACAAACAGGGGATTTCCGGGAGGAAACAGGGTCGCTTTTCGCCCCGCAATATTGGAATAAGGAAGGTAGAAATTTATGGCATCCGGCAAAATCATGATCGTAGACGACGATAGAAATATCTGTGAGCTTTTAAGATTGTATATTGAAAAGGAAGGCTTTGAAACAGCCATTGCAAACGACGGCAAGGCGGCCGTGCAAATGTTTGATTCCGTCAACCCGGACCTCATGCTGCTCGACATCATGCTCCCGGAGCTCGACGGCTGGCAGGTCTGCCGCGAGATCCGCAAAAAGTCCCAGTGCCCCATCATTATGCTGACGGCCAAGGGCGAAGTGTTCGATAAAGTCCTCGGCTTAGAGCTCGGCGCGGACGATTACGTCGTAAAGCCCTTCGAGACAAAAGAGGTCATCGCGCGTATCAACGCCGTCCTCCGCCGCATTGGCAAAAAAGAATCCTCTCAGGTGAAAGAAGTTCACTACGAGAATCTCTCCATCAACCTCACAAATTACGAACTCAAGGTCAAGGGCGTCCAGATTGACACTCCGCCGAAGGAAATGGAGCTCATCTATCATCTCGCCTCGAACCCGAACCGCGTCTTCACGCGTGACCAGCTCCTCGACGAAGTGTGGGGCTTTGATTATTACGGCGATTCCCGCACCGTAGACGTGCACGTTAAGCGCCTGCGTGAAAAACTCGAAGGCGTTTCCGATAAATGGTCGCTTAAAACCGTCTGGGGCGTCGGCTATAAGTTTGAAGTGAAAGAATAAGCCGGCGAAAGGAAGGATTCCCCTTGCAAAAATCCCTGTTCGGAAAATACCTGCGCGTCACCATGGTCATCGTGCTCGCCAGCTTCATCGTGCTCGGCAGCGTCATGATGCTGGCGTTCTCGCAATACACCAAAAACGACAAGCGCAAGCTGCTCACGCAAAGCGCCTCATCCATGTCCTCCATCACTTCTTCCGTAGACATCACGAATAACGGTGCACCGGAGCTTCTGAAAATCTTTGTGCGCACATTCTCTCTCAATATCGATGCCGATATTTTCGTCACCGATCTCGAGGGCAACGTCCTGTTCGGCGCCTATGCCAACAGCACCTCAAATATCGGCGCAAACTTCACCCCGCAGACGAAGATTTCGGCCGACATCGTAAAGTGCGCGTCCGAGGGCTCCTATACCGGCGACGGACGCAAAAACGGCATTTACGATACCCCGTACTACGTCGTCGGCGTGCCGCTTTATTCCGCCGCCGAAACATCATCTTCCGAGGCAGGAGGCGAAAACAGCACCAGAGTGCCCGTCGGTGCCGTTTTTGCCGCCATGAACGCTGCCTCCCTCACGGAGTATCAGTTCGCCGCACTGCAAATGTTCCTCATCGCCGCAGCCGCCGCGTTCATTCTGGCGTTCGTTGTCGTCGGCCTCTTCTCCTACCGGCTCGTCAAGCCCCTGCGGCAGATGTCCGCCGCAGCTAAAAGCTTCGGCGACGGCGATTTCTCCATCCGCGTGCCCGTCACAAGCAACGATGAGATTGGCCAGCTTGCCACCGCGTTCAACAACATGGCAGATTCGCTCTCCGGCAGCGAAAGCATGAACCGCAGCTTCGTCGCGAACGTCTCGCACGAGTTAAAGACCCCGATGACAACCATCGCGGGCTTCATCGACGGCATTCTGGACGGCACCATTCCGCCGGAGCGCCAGTCGCATTACCTGCACATCGTCTCCGACGAGGTCAAGCGCCTCTCGCGTCTTGTCCGCACTATGTTAAATCTCTCCCGCATCGATAACGGCGAGCTGAAGCTCCGCCCAAACGATTTCGATATTTCCGAGACCGTCCTCTCCACCGTGCTCACGTTTGAAAAGAGCATCGACGAAAAGAAGATTGACATCCGCGGACTTGATACTTTGCAGCCCATGCAGGTGCACGGCGATGAAGACCTTTTGCATCAGGTCGTCTATAATCTTGTCGAAAACGCCGTCAAGTTCACAAACACCGAGGGCTACATCTCCTTCAACGTCTCGGACAGCATCGACCGCATCGTCGTCACCATCGAAAACAGCGGCTCCGGCATCCAATCCGATGAGCTCCCCCTCGTGTTCGAGAAGTTTTATAAGACCGACAAATCGAGAAGTCAGGATAAAAACGGCATGGGTCTCGGCCTATACCTTGTCCGCACCATCATCAAGCTCCACGGCGGCGACATTTCCGTCTCCTCCGTCGTGAACGAGTACACCCGCTTCTCGTTCTATATTCCGAAGCCGCAGGAACCCCCGAAGTTGAAGTACAATACCGGCTCCATCCCGGTCACCGTGCCGGTCGAAGATGCCGTCATCTCGGAGCGCCCCAAAAAGGAGCACCACGGCCACAAAGATAATAAAGAGCCCGATCAGAAATAAATCCAAAAGTGAGGTATCACACCATGGACGATTTTGAAAACAAAACCCCGGAAATGCAGGAGCCTGCTTCTTCCGAAGACAATATCCCCGAAACACTGGAAACCGCGGAGACCATTCCCGCAGAGCCCACCGTTTCTGATGAACCGGCCGCTCCCGCAGAACCGACTGTCACCCCGGAACCGACCGTTTCCGATGCCCCCACGGCAGAGCCGCTCCCGAATGCCGAGCAGGCGCCGGAAGCCCGGCCCATCCCGAACGTGAACATTCCGCCGCAGCCGCAGCCCGTTCAACATACCGGCTATTATCCCCCGCAGCCGCCGTATCAGCCCTACCCGTACAACACGCAGCCAAACGCCCCGCAGTACGGTAACCCGCCGTATGGCTATGCAAACTACAACACCCAGCCGCAGCCGGGGCAGTACCCGCCGCCCTACGGTCAGGGCGCTTATCCCCCGCCGTACCCGCAGAATATGCAAAATCCGTATCCGCATCCAGCGCCGCAAAAAAGGAAAATGCCGCTCGGGTTGCGTATTCTCATCATCGTCATGTCTGTCCTCGTCGCGGGCTCCGTCATCGGCTTTGCTTCCTACGGCATCTACGCCGCCGTGAACCGCGATTACGGCGTCACAACGCTGCCGGGCGATCAGCTCATCCCGAACTTCCCGCATGAAAACGACGGCAGCGACAGTGAAACGCCCGGCGAAGACGAAACGCCCGATACGGACGACAGCTTCACCCCGCCGGACATCGCCGTCACCCCGAATACGGAGGGCATCACCTTAGATAAAGAGCCGAATACCGCCGAGCTCGATATCGATGCCGTGTACGATAAGGTTATCCTGTCCACCGTGCTTGTCATCACGCAGAGCGGCGAAACGCAGGGCACAGGCACCGGCATTTTCGCAACGGAAGACGGCTACATCATCACGAACAGCCATGTCATTTTAAATTCCAAGTCCGTTTCCGTGCAGGTCAAAACGTATGACGGTGAACTTCACGACGCCGTCGTCGTCGGGTTCGATAAAACCACCGACCTCGCCGTGCTCAAAATCGACGGCACAGGCTACATGCCCGCCGAGTTCGGCGACAGCGATGACCTGCGCATGGGCCAGTGGGTCGTCGCCATCGGCAACCCGGGCGGCGAGCAGTTCTCCGGCTCCATCACGCGCGGCGTCATCTCGGGTCTTAACCGTTCTGTCGGCTCGTACAGCTCGAACGGCATGACGTATATCCAAACCGACGCCGCCATCAATCCCGGCAATTCCGGCGGCCCGCTCGTCAACTTACACGGTCAGGTCATTGGCATCAGTTCCGCTAAAATCGTCTCCGAGCAGTACGAGGGCATGGGCTTCGCCATCCCGATCACCGGTGCAAAGAGCATCATAGACGACCTGCTTGCAGGCGGTTATGTGCAGGGCCGCGTCCGCTTCGGCATCAAAGGCACCGCCATCACCCAGATGCAGGCCGCCATGTATGACGTCCCGCAGGGCTTCATGATCAGCGAGATCGACGAAGACAGCTGCTTTAACGGCACAGACGTGCAGGCGTATGACATCATCACCGCCATCGATGATACCGAAACGAAATCGCTTGAAGAGCTCGCAAACGCACTTTTAAATTATAAGCCCGGCGATACCGCCGAGATCCACCTGTTCCGCCCGAACGAGAGCGGCGTAGGCGGCGAAGAATTCACCGTCACCGTCACCCTGCTCGAAGATAAAGGCGAAACGCAAGGCTAACACCTGCCTGCGGCAAGCGAGCAAATAAAGTTTTGCTCAAGCTTTTTCAAAAGCTTGTCCGGTTCCAAGGGTGAAACCCCTTTGCCTCCCCAAAAACTAGGAAGGTAGATTCAATAGTCCGGTGAACTATTGAATCGTAGGGAACCCGGTTGCATGGGTTCCCTAAAAGGCGGTCTGCGACCGCCTTTCGAAAACAAAGAATAACACAAAACCACCCAAGAAGCGCGCAGCTCCTCCAAAAGCTGCGCGCTTCTTTTTTAATGCTATATCTCTCTTTGTTCGATATGATATTTTCCTCGCGGAAAATGATATAACGCCTTATCTGAACGCCAACACCGCGTACGTTACGCCGCTTTCGTTCAGCGATGCCATGCCGTTGCCGTCCGTCGGGGCGGTTTGGGTCTGGCGCACCGTCACCTGCGCCGTGGAAAGCGTCACGCCAAGGCTGTTCTGGCCGCCTGCCGCTATGCCGGCGTATTGCTTTGTGCAGCCCGTCGTCGCCTGCGAAAACGGCTTGCCCACCGCAAAAACGATCACCGCACTCGGACTGAAGCCGAATAAAATCGTGCGCGAGGCCGCACCCGTGCCCGTGTACGTGCGCACCTCCGTCGGTGCATCTAAACGCTTTCTGCGCGTGTCATTTAAATGCAGGTTATCGTTTTGAATGTGCCCGCCAAGCTGCGACTCTATGGCTTCGTTGTCCGCCACAAAATCCACACGGCGCGGCTTGTCCGTCCCCTCCCAAAGGCAAAGGCCGAGAACCGTTGATTTTTTACTTGCTGCCATGTTTCTCCTTTCCGCTCATAAAACGTCGAGCGCATTCCAAGTCTTGTTTCGAAGGTCGAGCACATTCCACGAGCTCCCCGCCGCGTCCTGTGCGTCCCACGTGTTTTTGCCGAAATCGAACACCAAACTGAGGTGCGCAGGCAAAAACGCGCGCGCTTCGCTTTCCGCCGCCGCTTCGGAAATGCCCATGGTAGAGAGCACATTTATGTTCAGCACGCCGCCCTTTTGCGGGACGAGCTTCCCGTTGATGCCTGCCGCCAAAAGCTGCTTTTGCATCGCTTCCACTGTGTGGTCTGCGGGGGTCACCGCGCCGCGGGTCAGCAGCATCGCGCGCCGGTTTTTCGTGCTGTCCACGGATGGCACCACGCGGAACAGCGATTCAAACGCTTTCAGCCCGTCCTCCTCCGCCGTCTGCACAAACACGTCGCGCCGCACATGAGAAAGCGTATCATACACGAGTTCAAGCCCCTTTGCATACGCCGCAAGCTCTGCCGAAAGCCACTTGTCTTCGCCAAAATACAGCCCCGTTTTTTCGAGCATCGCGCGCATGCGCTTTTCCGGTTCCGTCATTTGCCCTCCTTACTGCGTCTCCAGCACATTTACAGCGCCCGCCGTGACGATCTCCCCGGCGTTCGGCGTAAAGTCCGCCACGCTCGCCGGCACCGTGCAGTTTTGTGCTATGCCCGTCTCCATCACCGCATGGATTAGCCCCGCCGTCACAAACGGCTCGCCCACCTCAAACGCATTCAGGTACGCTGTGATTACCGCCGTGCACGATGCTTTCGCATCTTCAAACGCGCACCCGTCCTTCGGCTTCACGTAGACCGTCACCGGCTTTTTCACGACCACCGCTGCAGCCACTGTCACGTCCACACTGATTTCCTTGAGCTTTTCGAGCGTCTCTCCGACTTTTCCGAGCACCTCGTCCGTCACCGCGCCGTTGTCGCCGTACAGGTACACCGCCACCGTGTTCACACCGTTTGCGCGCGGCACCACCTGAACGCTTTTCACGCCCGGTGTCATCAGCGCCGCACGGCGGTACGTTTCCGTGTTCGAGCCGTTCGGCAGCGCGTAAAAGCACCGCAAAAGGCGCTTGCGCAGCGTTTCGTCGTCCTCCTTGTCCGCGCCGCCCGTAAACGGCACATCGTTCGTCACGCTTTCAATGCCCGCTGGCGGCGTGATGAGCGTGTTCACCGCACCCTTTGCCGCGTTGCCGCGCCTGCCGCCCAAAACCGCCTGCGCCGCCGCTGTCACCGTCAGTGCGCCTGCGGGCAGCACAGCCGCCTCCGTCGTTTCATATTCCACCGCGTTTTCGCCGCTTGCCGCACACACCGTGCCCGCGGGGATCTCCGCCGCGTAGCTCAGCGCCGTTCGGCGCGAAAACGTCAGCGTGCCCACAGATTTCACCGCGTCCTTGCGCACAAGCCCGCGTTCTTCGGCGTGCAGGTCAAGCGCCTCGCCCGCCGCCGTCTGCGGAAAGCAATTCAGCTTCAGCGATTCCGCCGCGCACAGCACCGTATACAACTCGCCCGCCAGTACCTTCAGACGGATCGAAACGTCCGCCGCGTCCTCGGGCTCCGCGCCCGCCAGCGTTTTGTATTCCGCCGCCATGTGCGCATAAATTTCCTCAAATTTCACACTTTCGCCCCTTTCACCGCAATCTCCTCCGTGCCGAGCATCGTCTGGAGTCCGAAGATAAACTGCTCCCCCTCACGCCGCACGGAGACCGCCTCAACACCGGCTAAAGGCAACAGCGCCGCCTGCGCATACCGCAGCGCCCGCTCCTCGGCGTGCTCGTCCGATGCATCCAGCATATAAAACCGGCTGCCGAGCACGCGGTCATAGCAAAACGCGCCGCGTTTTAGGCAAATGCGGTTATACGCACGCTGCATAAGCGCGTTAAGCCCCTCGGCCGTCTTTGGCAGCCCTGTCGCCGCCGTCTGCGTTATGCCGTTTAAAATCACGACCTCCACGCTATTCCTCCTTTTTCTCAAACACCTGCCCATTGATGACGACCGTGCCGTCGAGCTTCAAAACGATCTCCGCACCGCCCGCTGAGAACAGCCGCACCTCGCCGGGCAAAAGCGTTCCCGCGTCGTTCACAACGCCAAGGCACACACCGCCGGTCATCACAGCCTCCGTACCCTGCGGCACGCTCACCGCCATGCCGTACGGCACCGTTACAGTCGGTGCACGGCGCTCCAGCTCCGTGCAGACGGAAATCTCCCCGCCGCCCGTCGTCACAACGCCCGTTTTCACACTTTCGGCCTTTTCCGCCGTCTCCTTTTTCGTCAGCCACATGTTCATGCCTCCTTTAAACCGGTTCAAAATGCAGCTCGGTCTTCACGTCTTTCCCGCGCAGCAAAACGTTTTTGGAGATGAGCCGCACCTCGCCAAGCTCCTCCGTCCGCATCGTGTCCCCCATGTTCCCGTCTATATAAGAAGCACACGTCAGCTTTAGTCGCTTTGCCGCCCTGCGGCTTTCATTTAAAAGCGCTGTCGGTGCTGTTTTCGCATAGGCGGAAAGATACCGCACGCGCACCTGTGGGGCCAAAGGGTCGTGATATTCCGCGCTGTATGCGCCCGTCTGCGCGTTTTGCACCGTAACACCGCTCAGCATTTTGTACGGGCAAAAAATCACCTCCCGCGCCGTCACCCGGTCGGGCTTCACCGTTTTCGGCACGTAGCTTTCAAAGTGCACGCCACCGCTTTTGTCCGTATACGGCGTACAGTTTAGATATCTCTCAGAGAACGTTTGCAGCGCTTCAAAACAGCTCACGCCCTTTTCAACGGTCAAAACGCCCTCCACCGGCCGCCTGTCGCCGCCCACGGCGTGCAGCCCCAGCGGCATCAGATACATCCGCTCCAAAAGCCGCAGCGAGGGCAATCTAAGTTCCATCGGTGCCGCCTCGTTATCAAGCAAAAGCGCCGCGCGGCTGCGCAGGAAGAAGACCTCCGTGCGCGCGCCGTTCCGGCATTTCACGCGGTGTTCGTCCACGATACCGTCAAAGAGCACCGCGCCATCCTTTTTAAGCACCGCCCCCACGGGTTCTTCCGTAAAAAGCCGCTTTCCCACACTAAACCGCACCGTCAAACTGTTCGCCACCGTGTCCGCGTCGCTTCTTAAAAGCCATTCGCTCGGCTCCTCTTTCGGCGAATGTTTTTCACCGCTTGCAAACACAAACTCAAGCGAAAAATCCGTCACGGAACATGCACCTCCTCGCCGTCTTTCAGCGCCGCAATACACGCGATATGCCGGTTATTCTCCGCCAAGCGGTCAATCGAAACGCCCGTAAAATACGCGTAATCCCACAGGCTCTCGCCCGCCTTCGCGCGGTATGTCCGGCCGGAGATCGCTTCGTTTTTCCCCGTTGTCTCCACAAAGGCGAATGTGTACGGCACCGTGTTTTTCTCCGGCACGCCGATAAGCGCAAGCTCGCTCAAAACCGCCTCAAACGGCCTGTGCCCCGGCAAGTACAGCGTATCTGTTTCACCGAAAAGCGCCTCTAACTCGCGGTAAAGCGCCATCGCATTCTCCCCGGTGAAGTGCCCCTTGCCTGCTACGCGCGCCTTGCGCTTGCCGACCGCCTCCACACGTTCTTCGCCGTCAACACCCACCGTCTCACGCAACAGGCACGCCCGCTCAAGTTTTAATTCCGTCGGGTTCATCGGAAACACAAAGCTGCCAAACTGCATCGTCATCAGGTTCATGCAAACCTCCTGTCCGCACGAAGCAGCGCGGGATATCGCCGCTCCTCGCGCTCCAAAATGCCGGAGAGCGCCTGTGCGTTTTTGTTTTCTTCTTCCACCTTATGCCTCCGTTCCGCTTTGTGTTCGCTGTGTGATTTTTTCACACGCACCCGCTTCTATCACAAGCTTATTTTCGCTCGCCGCTTTTAAAACGCAGTGCGTGTACCGCGCGCCGCCTGTTTGCAGTGTGAATTCGCCGGGAAGCGCCTCCTCGCCGCCCGAAAACCCGTGCAGCACAATCGTGTACACCGCTTTGCCCGCCACCGCCGCATACGGATTTTCCTCGCCGATGGCGTAATAGCGCTTGACCTTCGCTTCGTGCGAAACCTTCACCGCGTCCGCCGTAAATACCTTGTCGCCGATCATCACCGCCGCGCGTGCTTTATCCGCCGCACCTGTCGCCGCCTGCACCGTGCAAAGCGTCACAAGGCAACTGAGCGCCGCCGAGTACGTCGTCTCGCTCCGCTTCACACTGCGCAGCGCACACGGCAAAGACGATACCGCCGCACACACCGCGTCAAACAGCCGCGCGTGGTCGTTCCTTTCGCGCGCATACAGCTGCACGCCGAGCACCGTTTCAAACACACCGTCCGCGTTTTCCTCCTGCATCACGCCCACCGTCACCGCGGCACGCTGCGGAAGCCTTTGCAGCGTGCCCGTAAACGCCGGGCGCACCGCGCAATCCGGCAAAAGCGCTTTCAGCTTTTCCGCAAGCGCCGCACTAAGCTCCGTTCCCGTCATCTTTTTCCTCCTTTTCCAGCACCGCGCGCACGTAAAGCGCCCCGCAAATCCCGCTTTTTTCCTCGGCATATAAAACGCGGAACGTCTCGCCGCCCACAGTCAGCCTCGCGTTCTCCGCGCCGCAAAGCACTTTGCCGTCGCCGAAGTAGACATACAGCGGCTTCATCGCCCCGCCGAACGTCTCCGTTTCCGCCTGCAGGGCCGTTTTGTCTTCCTTCAGGCGATGCACAACGCCGCGGCAAACGACCTTCTCGCCGCTTATCTCCGCCGTCATCTGCTGCGCCCTCAAAAATACATTTCTCACACCGTGCCCTCCGCCACGCCGAAGTAAAAATCCTCGTCACGCAAAAGCCCGGACACCGCCCGCTCGCACTGCTTTGCATAGGCGAGCGCCCTTTCGCTGCCTTTGTCAAATTCCGCGCGCACCTCGCCCGCCGTCAGGCTTTTCGGCGATGCCGCTTCCTCCAAAAGCCAAAACTGATACGCCGCCTGCGCCGCAGCCGCTGCGCACAGCGCCTCCTCATGCGCATTTTCTTCCTCCACAGTGCAGCAAAGGCGCGCTTTCAGCCGCTGCACCGCATCGCCGCTCAGCATCAAAAGCAGGTCTTCGCGGTCGTCATTTGTCAAAAGCTTCAGCCGTTCCAGCACGTTTCGTATCTCCATTTGCCCCTCCTTTTTTATTCGGCAAAGCCGTACCAAAGCGGTACGGCTTGCCAGAATCGAATAAAATCAGTAGCTAAGGCCCTGTGCGGCGCCGCCGTAGATCTGTGCAAAGCCCGCCACGGCGCTCACGGCCGCGCGCTCCATCTGGCGGTCGATAAGCTTGTCATAGTCGGTCAGCACATCGCCCGCCTGCACCATCTCAAGCGCACAGTTCTTGTCGAGCGCAATGATCTTCTTCGCGTCCATGGACGGCACATGGATGAGCGTCGCGCCAAGCGGCGTGATGAGCTTGCCCGCACCCTTAATGTTGAGGCTCGCCTGCGCGTCCTTAAACTCCGTGATCTTAAGGAGCGCCTGCAAAGCAGTCGTTCCGGCCAGAATCGTATTGAAGTTATAGTCGGAAAGCTTGCCCCACAGCGTCACAAGGTCGTTGTAGGTCGGCGCAGCGGTAAGCGCCGTCACGGTGATGCCCGTATTCGTGCCGTCGCCGTTTAACAGCACGTCCACTGCGTCCTTCATCTGTCTGCGCGCAATGTACGCACCGATCTGGCGCAGAATGACCGTAAAGAGGTCCAGTCTGTGGTGGCGCAGCGCTTCGTAGGAGCTGACAATCAGTCTGCCGCGCTTATGCAGCGTCACAAGCGAGCCCGCCGTCTTGATGACTGTCTCCGGAATGGCCGCGCCCTCCGTTACGGGGTCTTCAATCTTCTGGTCAGAAGCCGTCGCCGTCTGCACGGTGCGGTAATCGAGCGTGTCGATCTTCGTCACGGTCGCCGCGATGTCCGGCAGAGAAGACGCCATCTCCATGCCCTGGCGCACCGCGCGGGCGACGTATTCCGGGAACAGTGCCGCGCTCTGGGAGGAGGTAAAAAACTTCTCCACGGTGTCGCAGTTCGCACCGCTCACACGGATGCCGAAGCGTTTAAGCTGTCTCTGGTATGCGTCAAGCCCCGCAAACGGTGTGCCCGCGTAGTTCTGGGAGCCGTCCAGCTCCTCCAAAACCTGTGTAAAATTCTTGCCCGGCACGCCGTACATGCCTTTTTCGAGTGTAATGTTTTCAAATGCCATTGTATAGTCTCCTTTCTTAAATGCGGAACGCGCCGTCGTCTGCCGCGTTCATGTCTTCCGTCTTTTCCGCTGCCAGCTGCGGCATTACGGGCATTTTGCGCTCCGCCGCCTTTGCGAGCGCCGCCGCCATTTCTTCCAGTTCTGCAATGCCGAGCGACTTTGTGATCGCCTCCGTCAGTCTGCGTTTAAACTCCGGCTGCGCCACGGCGCTCAGCTTATAGATGCGTTCGCACAGCGCCGCACGGTAACGGTCGCCGCACTCCGCGCGGTCGAAAAGCGCTTTCAGCTCCGTTTTGAGCATGTTGAGCTCCTCCTTCGCCACCGTCACGCTGTCTTCGCCGTCCGCAAGCTTTTTTACAATGTCGTACACCGTTTTGACCTCCTTTTTCTTCTCCGATTCTTCAAAGCGCGGCGAAAATTTCTTTACCACGCCCGCCGCGCGCTGTGCAGGCACTGCCACGAATGAGAATTCATACGCGTCCGCCGCGCCGCTTAAAATACGCACACAGCGCTTGCCGTTGTACGTTTTTCCCGGCACGTGCACACAGCTTTCCGCGCCGCACACGGAGCACACGCGCTTTTTCACTGCGCACCCCACGCTGACTTCCTTGCGTATGCCGCTTTCAATGGATTCAATAAACGCCTTCGTCCCGTCGTTTCGCGGCACATACGCCTGTGCTGTGAGCTGCGCATACGGCTCGTTTAAAGATGTTACCTTTCCGGGAATTTCCTTCACCGCAGCGTCAAACACGCGCGCCGTCTGATTTTTGCTCGTCGGCTCGTGGTCTAAAATGCCCGTCTTGCCGACAAACAGCTTCGCAAGCTCCTCGAGTGTCTCTTTCGTAAAGCACTCACCGTCTCTATCCACCTCGTTGTCGCACAAAACGACCGAAAACGTGTACACCTCCTCCGGCTTATAGGCGCGGCGCGTGTAAAGGTTGATCTTCTCCATCGCCGCTTTATCCGGCTGTACCGCCGTTACCGTTTCGCTCAAGCTTCCCCCTCCTTTAAAAGCTGCTCCGTCTTCGCCATGAGATACGCCGCGTTCGCGTGATCGACTTCGTCCTGCATCGTGATCTCGTTCCAATCGATTTCCACCGTGTCGTCAAGACCATTTAGCCGCAGCCACGTTTTGCAGATCTTCAAAACCGCCGGCTCCAAAATTCTGCGGTACGCCGTCAGCTCGCTCGTCAGCATGTCCGCCTGCTGGCTCGACATGCGCTCCGTCGAGGACCACGAAAGCCCCAGCAAAAACGGCGGAATGCCCATTTTCGCCACAATCTGCTCCAGCATCTGCCGCACGGGCACTTCGCTGTCCATCTGCTGCCCGTCCGCGCCGATGGCTTTAATCTGCACGTCGCCCACCGCCACAAAGTCGCTCACGCCGGGGCCGTGCATCGCACGGCTCCACTCCTTTGCAAGCTGCCCCGCGCGGTCACCCGCGTTCATGTAGCCCTCGTTTTTGCACGTCACCGCAAAGCGCACATTGCCCATACGCTCCCAGTTGATGCCGACGGTGCGGTAAATTTTCAAAAGCACCTCGCTCACAAACGGCAGGCCCTTTAAAATGGAGCTTCCCATCGCGCTGCCCGGCATCGGGTTTAACGCCGAAGTCAAAATGAGCTCCGGGTAGCGGCACGGCTCCGCACGCCCGTCCCTTACGACGAACACGCCCGTTTCAAGCGGCGAGACGAGCCGAATCTCGAGGTCTTCGAGCGACGCATTATACAGCGCCCGAATTTCCCCGTTTGCGAGTACGATCTCCCCAATTGCATTGCCATACGTTAAAAGCTGCTCAAAATAGACCGATAAAAAGTTATCGATGCCCATGTTGCAGCCGTTTACGGGCACGGTTTTTAAAAACCCGCGCAGCGCGTTTTCCGTGTGCTTTTCGGGGCAATACACCTCAAACCCGCCGATAAGACGCACCAGCTTGTAGATTGCCGCGTCGATGATCGGCACCTGCTCGCGCAAGGCACGGTACAGTGCA
Organism: Neglectibacter sp. CSJ-5; assembly: GCF_032490475.1. Classification (NCBI taxonomy): domain Bacteria; kingdom Bacillati; phylum Bacillota; class Clostridia; order Eubacteriales; family Oscillospiraceae; genus Neglectibacter; species Neglectibacter sp. CSJ-5. Next base: position 403,465 of record NZ_JAVYJC010000003.1, read on the forward strand.
CGCTCGCCTGCCGTCACCGGCAGCACCGGCGGGTACCCGCCCTGCGTCTGCACCGAAACGGCCGTGCGCTTCTCCTTTTTCAAAAATCCCAAATGCTAACTCCTTTCCCCGTCTCCCTTTGCACCGCGCAGGCAAAGCTTTCGCCCGCGCCGAGCACCGTGGAGACAAAATAGCGGATGTCGTCCATGGCATGGTCATTCTCCTTCACTGGCACATCTCGCGCGCCGTCGTCTGCCCAGCGGTAGAGGGAAAACTCCCGCACCGCGTCCACGCAGCCCTTTGTCACCTTGATCTGCCCCGTGCGCAGCGCCGTTGCCGTCATGCGGATGCCGTTTAAAACGTCGTTTTTCGCCGCCGTCACTGCAAAACCACGGCTCTGCAAAAGTGTGATAAAGCTCGCCGCCGAGGGGTCGCATACAATCACATCGGGTGTTCTGCCGCGAATGAGCTCCAAAAAACCCCTAAAGTGCTCCTCGTCCGTTCGCCGCATGTTTTCAAGCCGCGCGTCAAAGTAATACTCGTCTGCGCGGTACCACACGCCGCACAAAAGCCCCCAAAGGCCCATGGAGGTCGGGTTTACCGTGCCGTAATCGATGGACACCGCATACCGCTCAAAGTCCGCTTTCGGCACTTCGCACAGGAGGTCAAGCGCAAACGGGTAAATCAGTCCCGTCGCCGCCGTCCACTTGCCCTCAATAAACCGGCTGTAAAACGCGCCCGAAAACATCGTTCGGTAGCGCTTTCGCACATCTTCACCGAGGGACGGATTATCCTCCATCGTAAAGTGTAGGTAAAGCGCGTTTCGGCTCTCGGCTTTCAAAATCCACTCGCGGTAAAACCAGTGCTGCGGGTGCTCCGGGTTGCAGTTGAACCACAGCTTCGCGTTTTTCAGCGAACAGCGCGCAATGCCCTGCTCCACAAAAGAGCGCGGCATCAGCGCCACCTCGTCAAACAAAACGCCGCCGAGCGTCATGCCCTGAATGAGCGCCGCGCTCGATTCATCTCGTCCGCCGAAAAGGTAAAAGCGGTTTTCTCTGCCCTGATACGATAGGATAATCTCGTTCTCTGCCTGCCGCACGCGCATGGAAAAGCCCATAGACTTTAGCTTTGGTATAAGCTCCGCGACCACATTTCTCCGCACAGAACGGATCGTTTTGCCGCACACCGCAAAACTCGTATTCTGAAAGCGTGCCATCGCCCACAGAAAAAAAGATATCCCCATACAGGTGGTTTTGCCGCTGCGCACCGCGCCGTCGCAGATGACGGCAAGCTTATTCCGGTGCGGGCTTTTTTCGCCCCACCAGCACAAGACCTGCATCTGCTTTTCGGAAAACGGCGTCACGGCTTATCCCCGTCTTTCAGCGCCGCCGCACCGCTTTCAATGGCGGAGAGCAGCGCCTGTGCACCCGTCCCGCTCGTCTCGAGCTCGCTGAGGAGCCGCAGCGCTTCGATCCGGTCAAAAAACCGAATTTCCATGCCGCCGTTTTTCGGTCTGCGAATTTCGGAGACGGCGAACAGATCCATGTTTTTCAGCGTGCGCGGGTTCACGTCCTCGCAAAAGAGCAGCCTTACGGCATCGTGAATGCCGCCGAACGCCAATCTGCGAAAGCCCTCCTTCGCCGTTTCGTTCACCATGTTCCACATCCTCTCTGAAAGTTTTGAAGCGCCAAACGGCGTTCGTTTTTTCGCCCGCCTGTTTGTCTCTTCACCCATACCCCCAAAACGCAGAAAAGTTTCCCTCAAAAGGGAAACTTTTCAAATTCATGTCCTCCGATGTCCTGCAATGTCCTCTGATGTCCTGCGATGTCCGGCGGTTTTATTTAATTTCAGGCTCCCTCTGGTTGAGGAAAAAGAAGAGATAGCGCGCGTCAACGCATGCGCACAGCTATATAAAAAGGGCGGCTTTGAGCCGCCCTTTCAGGGAACCCATGCAACTGGGTTTCCTACGGCTAAACAGTCCTCCGGACTGTTTAGCCTACCTTCTTAGTTTTTTGTTAGGCAATAAGATTTCGCTTTCTGCGGAAAGCGACTTAGGGCGCTGCCCTAAGAACCCGCAAGTTTTCTGAAGAAAACTTGACCAAAGACTTTACTCGTCGTTCTCCGTGAGCACATCGTGCATCAAAAACGGCAGACATTTCTCGAATTTCACGCCCCAAACGGTGTTGTCTCCGCACGCTTTTCTCGTTTCTTCTATGCACTTTGCGGTGTACCGCACGGCGGCGGCGCAGGCTTCCTTTACCGTTTTGCTGTTTAACATCGCCCCCAGCATCACGGCCGCGAAAATATCCCCTGTGCCGTGGTATTTGCCCGGCACGCGGTCGGAAAGCACCAGCGCCGTCTCGTCTTTTTCCCTATCGTAGCATGCCGCGCCGATTTTCTCCCCGTCCGTATACGCACCCGTCAGAATGACGATCTTCGGTCCAAAGTCGGAAAGGGCTTTCATTACTCTTTTAAGCTCCTTTTCATCATACGGCCCGTTCTTAAACGGCTCGTGCAAAAGGCAATACGCCTCTGTCATGTTCGGCGTTAAAATGTCCGCTTTTTCGCAAAGCCTCGTCATGCTCTGCGCCGTTTCTTCATTAAAAATGCCGTACAGCGTGCCGTTGTCGCCCATCACGGGGTCTACAAGGCGCAGCGGGCAACTGTGTTCGTCCGTAAACAGCTCGAAGATTTCCCGCACAGTGTCAATCTGCTCGCGGCTACTGAGGTACCCGGAACAGATGCCCTCAAACTCGGCCCCCTCGCGCTTCCAGTGCTGTGCCGTTTTCAGCATATCGTCCGTCAAATCGCGGTACACGGGATCTTTAAAGCCGCCGTGCGTGGAAAGCACCGCCGTCGGCAGCACAGATGTCTCGCACCCCAAGGCGGACAGCACCGGCAGCATCACCGTAAGCGAGCATTTCCCCGCACCGGAAAGATCGTTGATGACCGCCGCGCGGCGCGGTTTTTCTTCTGTATTTAAAAACTGCATCGGGTTTTTCCCTCATTTCAAAAGTATTTCCGCTTTTATTGTAACCGCGGCGGAAAATAAAGTCAATTAGCGGTTTACAGGTGAAAAAAAGAATGGTAAAATAAAGGGTACACGTACAGGCATGCCCTGCACCCGCGAAAGGAGCTTTCTATGAAAACCGAAAAGCAACGCAAGCTCATCGTTCGCATCGGCGCGGCGATTTTGGCCGGGCTGATGATCCTCTCGGCACTTTCCGCCGTACTATTCAGTTAAATAAATTCAACCGTGAATACATTCAACCGTTGAAAAAATCAATCCTCTTGAAAATACATTGTAAAGGAATGATCCACCCATGAATAAACCGAAGTATTATATTTCGACGGCTATCGCCTACACCTCCAGCCGCCCGCACATCGGCAACACGTATGAGATCGTGCTCGCCGACAGCATTGCGCGCTATAAGCGCATGGAGGGCTACGATGTCTACTTCCAGACCGGCACGGACGAGCACGGCCAGAAGATTGAAGAAAAGGCCAATGCCGCCGGCATCACCCCGAAGGAATATGTCGACAACGTCGCGAAGATTGTCAAGGCGAACTGGGACGTGATGAACACCTCCTACGATAAATTCATCCGCACCACGGACGATTACCACGAAAAGCAGGTACAAAAGATCTTTAAAAAGCTCTACGAGCAGGGCGATATTTATAAGGGCCACTACGAGGGCATGTACTGCACGCCGTGTGAGTCCTTCTTCACCGAGTCCCAGCTTGTCGACGGCAAGTGCCCGGACTGCGGCGGCGAGGTCAAGCCCGCAAAGGAAGAAGCGTACTTCTTCAAGATGAGCAAGTATGCAGACCGCCTCATCGACTACATCAATAAGCACCCGGAGTTCATTCAGCCGCCGCAGCGCAAAACGGAAATGATGAACAACTTCCTCCTGCCCGGCCTGCAGGATCTCTGCGTTTCCAGAACCTCCTTCAAGTGGGGCATTCCGGTCGATTTTGACGACAAGCACGTCGTGTACGTTTGGCTCGATGCGCTCACAAACTACATCACCGGCATCGGCTACGACTGCGACGGCAATTCCACCGAGCAGTTCAAGCGTGATTGGCCGGCAGACTTGCACCTCATCGGCAAGGACATCATCCGCTTCCACACCATCTACTGGCCGATCTTCCTCATGGCGCTCGACCTGCCGCTGCCGAAGCAGGTGTTCGGTCACCCGTGGCTTCTGATGAACGGCGGCAAAATGAGCAAATCGAAGGGCAACGTCATTTACGCAGAAGACCTTGTAGACCTCTTCGGTGTAGACGCGGTGCGCTATTTTGTCCTGCACGAGATGCCGTTTGAATCCGACGGCACCATCACGTGGGATCTGATGATCGAACGCACGAACTCCGACCTTGCAAACACGCTCGGCAACCTTGTAAACCGCACCATTTCCATGACAAACAAGTACTTCGGCGGCGTTGTAGAGAACAAAAACGTCGTAGAAGATGTCGATAACGATTTAAAGAGCGTTGTGCTCGCCACAAAGAACAGCGTGCAGACGAAGATGGATCAGCTACGCGTGGCAGATGCCATTTCCGAAATCTTCACGCTCTTCAAGCGCTGCAATAAGTACATTGACGAAACGATGCCGTGGGCGCTTGCAAAGGACGAAGCGAAAGCCGACAGACTTTCCACCGTTCTCTATAATCTTGTGGAAAGCATCACGATCGGCGCGGCGCTCCTCACACCGTTTATGCCGGACACCGCAGAGAAGATCGTCGCACAGCTCGGCACGACCTTGCGCGCATACGATACGCTCGATACGTTCGGCGTTTACCCGAATGGGGGTAAAGTAACAGACAAGCCGGAGATCCTCTTCGCCCGTATCGATCCGAAGGAGATGGGCGAGAAGATTGCCGCTGTGGAAGCGAAGTACGCTCCGAAGGAAGAGCCGAAGAAGGAAATTGAGGGTCTTGCCCAGATCAATATTGAAGACTTTGCAAAGGTTGAGCTGCGCGCCGCAAAGGTCGTTGCCTGCGAACCGATCAAGCGTGCAAAGAAGCTCTTGAAGCTCACGCTCGACGACGGCACCTCCACACCCCGCACGGTCGCGTCCGGCATCGCGAAGTGGTATAAGCCGGAAGACCTCATCGGTCACACCGTCATCGTCGTCGCGAACCTGAAGCCCGCCGTGCTCTGCGGCGTGGAAAGCCAGGGCATGATCCTTGCGGCAGACGCAGGCGAGGACGATGTGCGCGTCGTATTTGTGGACGGCACCCCGGCAGGCTCCAAAATTCGCTAAGGAAAATCTCTATGATATTTGATTCCCACGCACATTACGACAGCGAGCAGTTCGACATCGACCGTGACGAGCTGCTCGGCTCCGTACTGCCGCAAAAGGGCGTCGTTGCGGTCATCAATATGGCAGCCGATTATGAAAGCCTCAAAAAAACCGTGGCGCTCTGTGAAAAATACGATTATATCTACGGTGCAGTCGGCATCCACCCGGAGTGCGCAAACGACCTGCCCGATAACTGGCTTTCGGACGTGGAAGCGCTGCTTTCCCACCCGAAGATCGTCGCCGTCGGCGAGATCGGCCTCGACTACCACTGGGAGGACGAGTGCCCGCGCGAAAAGCAGAAAGAGGTGCTTATCGCCCAGCTGGAGCTCGCGAAAAAGCACGACCTGCCCGTTGTCATCCACGACCGCGAGGCCCACGGCGATATGATGGACATTCTGCGGAAATACAAGCCGAAGGGCGTCGTGCACTGCTTTTCCGGCAGTGCGGAATTAGCACAGGAGACCGTAAAGCTCGGCATGTACATCGGCCTTGGCGGTGTTGTGACGTTTAAAAACGCGCGCCACAGCGTGGAGGTGGCAAAGGCCATCCCGCTCGACCGCCTTTTGACCGAAACGGACGCGCCCTACATGGCGCCCGTGCCATTCCGCGGCAAGCGCTGCGACAGCTCCATGATCCCCTACGACGCGGTGAAGATCGCCGAAGTGCGCGGCATCACGGCACAGGAGGTTTTGGAAACCGCCTGCGAAAACGCCTGCCGCCTTTTCGGTATCACGCTGCCGAGCGCCGCAAAATAAAAGGAGCGATCATCTTGACCATCACGTATGAATACGGCGATAACCTCTACATCAACGTCACGAACCAGTGCCCGAACGCATGCGACTTCTGCCTGCGCAACAACAGCACGGGCAGCCTGTACGCGGATAACCTCTGGTACGAGGGCGCGGAGCCGACAAAAGAGGAAATCTTAGCCGACCTTAAAAAACGCGACCTCAATTCATACGCGGAGATTGTCTTCTGCGGCTACGGCGAGCCTGCCTGCCGCTGGGACGACATGCTTTGGCTTGCCGCGCGCTTAAAAGAAATGGGCAATTACACCCTGCGCGTCAACACGAACGGCCTTGCGGACTGCATCACCGGGCGCAACGCCGCGCCGGAAATGCACGGGCTTTTGGACATTGTGTCCGTCAGTTTAAACGCGCCGACCGCCGAAAAGTACGATGCGGTATGTCACTCGAAATACGGCCCCGAGGCGTTTGATGCCATGCTGCATTTTACGGCAGAAGCCGTGAAAAACGTGCCGCATGTGGTGATGACGGTCGTCAGCACCATGCCCGCAGAGGACATTGAAGCCTGCCGCAAGCTGTGCGAAAACACCGGCGCCAAGTTCCGCGTACGCGAGTATATCTCCGAATAACTGCATAAAATAACGAAAGCAGAGTGCTCAATCCGAACACTCTGCTTTTTGTTTTGTGATTTTAGTTTAATTTGATCTTGAATGTGATCGGCTTATCGGACGTGTAGTTCGTCTTGATATGCAGCCCATTTTCGTCGCGCGTCCACGCGGGTGCATCGTCTGTGCCGAGCACCGAAACGCTCTCGACTAAACCGTGGTACACCGTACCGGCGGTGTGCTCCTGCATACGCAGAGAGTGAATGTGGTATTCGCCGTTGTCGTTCGCCTTCAGCGCGATGGCAAAGAGCGTATCTCCCTTTGCCGTAAAGCGGAAATCCTCGCCCGTAAAGTTCTTTTTCACGCCGTCGGAAAAGCCGCCGTCCTGCACCTTTGTGGGTCCTTCGCCGAACGTCCTCCACACGTGCGTGTCATAAATTGCTTCTCCGTTCACCTGCATCCAGTCGCCGATGGCAGTCAGCACCGCGGTGTCCTCATCGGAGATGGTGCCGTCCGCTTTCGGGCCTACGTTTAAAAGCAGTGCACCGTTTTTGCTGACGATGTCCACAAGGTCGCAGATGATGTCCCCCGCCGGGCGGAAGTCGTTGTTTTCCGTGTAGCACCAGGAATTCAGCGCAATGGCAGTATCGGTCTGCCAGAAATACGGCTTGATGTCCGCCATTTGCCCGCGCTCAATATCCGGCACCGCCGTGCCGAACATATACGCGTCGAATTTATAATCGATGGCAACCTCCTCGCCCCATTCCGCAGCGCGATTATAATAGTACGCCGCCGCTTTTTTGAGGTACGGCTTTGCCGCCTCCTGCTGAATCCACCAGTCAAAATAGAGAATTTTCGGGTGATAATTGTCGATGAGTTCGCACGTGCGCACAAGCCAGTCTGCCATGAATTCTTCAGAGGGCTTGCCGTCGATGGCATCGAAATTCTCCGGGTCGGGCATGGAGGGCCAATAGAGGTCGTCGCGGTCCGGGTTTTGCGGCATATCGCTCTCAAACTTTTTGCCGTTGCTCATGAAGAACCAGTGCTCAATGCGATGCGAGGATACCCCAAGCGTCATGCCCTGCGCTTCCACGGCCGCTTTCAGCTCGCCGACTATATCGCGCTTCGGTCCCATCTCGTAAGCGTTCCAGTGCGAAATATTTGAGCGGTACATCTGGAAACCGTCATGGTGCTCCGCCACCGGCACAACGTATTTTGCGCCCGCCTTTTTAAAAAGCGCAGCCCATGCGTTCGGATCAAACTTTTCCGCCTTAAACATCGGAATGAAATCTTTGTAGCCGAAATCCTTGTGTGCACCGTAGGTTTTGATATGGTGCTCGTAGACCTTGGAGCCCTCTATGTACATGTTGCGCGGATACCATTCGCTGTCAAACGCCGGCACGCTGTACACGCCCCAGTGGATGAAAATGCCGAACTTCGCCTTTTGATACCACTTCGGCGTCTGCCAGCTTGAAAGGGACGCCCACGTGTCTTTGTACGGCCCCTTTTCGATCACGTCGTCAATGTTCTGCAATGCTTTTTTCATATCGATCATACTATTTTCCTCCCAAAAGGAACTTTTCTCTAAGAGATTTTTCTCTTTCCCCATTATATCAGCACATCAGAAATTTGCAAGACAAAAGCCGACGGAAACCCGCCGGCCTTTTGCTGTTATTTGCTTCTGTAATAGACGTCGTTTAATTCTTTGAGCCACTTTTTGTCGATGCCGTCGAGCTGCTCCTGCGTGACGCGGAATGCCCAGTTGCCGTTCGGCACGCCGGGCACGTTCATTTTCGTGTCCTTGCCAAAGCCGCAGAGGTCCTGCACCGGCACGATGACCGTATTCGCGGGGCTCTGCCACAGCGTGCGGATAATGGCGTGGCAAGAAGCACTTTCGCTGCCGCCGACCGCCCAGTCGCCGCCGGGGAATGCGCAGTATTTCAGCGCATGCTCGCGCTCATACGGCTGTGCCTCCCACAGCCAGCCGAGCACGGTGTTGTTATCGTGCGTACCGGTATAGGCCACGCAGTTTTTCGGGTAGTTGTGCGGCATGTGCATGTTGTCCTTGCCTTCCATAAACGCAAACTGCATCACGCGCATACACGGCAGCTGCGTTTTTTTCAGCAGGTCGATCACACCGTCGTCGATGATGCCGAGGTCCTCGGCGATGATCTTCGGGTTTTTGAACGTGCAGTTCACGGCGTCGAAGAAATCCGTCTTCGGGCCGTCGAGCCACTGCCCTTCTTTGGCGGTCTCCGCTTCGGCAGGCACGGCCCAGTAGGCGGAAAAAGCGCGGAAGTGGTCGATGCGCACGGCGTCAAACAGCTTAAAGCACGCGCCGAGGCGATCCATCCACCAACGGTAGCCGTCTTTTTTCATCTCTGCCCAGTTATAAAGCGGGTTGCCCCACTTCTGGCCGAACTCGCTGAAATAATCCGGCGGCACGCCTGCCACGTTCTTCGGCTCGCCGTCCTCTGTCAGGTCGAACAGATGGCGGTTCGCCCACACGTCGGCACTGTTTCTCGCAACGTACATCGGCAGATCGCCGATGATCTCCACACCTTTGCTGTTTGCATATTTTTTGATCTTCTTCCACTGCTCGAAGAACGTGTACTGGATGAACTCCATGAAAAGCACGGTCTCGGCCTGCTCCTCCATCGCTTTCGCGACGGCTTCGGGGCGATGAAGCTTCAGGTCTTCGTCAGCCCAGTCATACCACTCTGCGCCAATATTCGCTTCTTTCAAGATAATATACAGCGCGTAGTCCGGCAGCCAGCTCTTGTTTTCCTCGGCGAACGCACGCACCTTATCGCGGTAGGCTTCGTCCGCACGGGTAAATGCGCGGTATAAGACCGGAATGCGGCGCAGCTCCAGAAAATCGAACGCGGCGGAATACGGGTTTGCGTACATCTGCTCGCGCAGCTCGTCGTCTGTCAGTAAGCCCTCGTCGCGCAGCTGCTCGAGGTCGATGAAATTGCGGTTGCCCGCAAACGCCGAAATGCTGGCATACGGCGAATTGTACGCGTCGGTCGGCGTGAACGGCAGCACCTGCCAATAGGTGCAGCCGGTGTCACTCAAAAAGTCGATGAACTCTTTCGCTTCCTTACCAAAGCAGCCGATGCCGTAGGCACCGGGCAGGGACGAAACGTGCATCAGCACACCGCTTGCTCTTTTATTCATGGGCTTCTCCCTTCTTTTGCATAAATTGCTCAAATATTGAGATATTATATCTCATAAACTTGTATAAGTATACCATACTTTATAAGGCTATTCAATGGTAATCTTACACAGATTTCAGGGAGAACTTTTGAATTGTACGTCATTCGATCAGGAGCACCACGGCGCTTACGTCGTCCTCGTGCCCGTCTGCGCGGTCTTTTACGGCGCGCTCCACAATGCGCTCGGAAAGCGCCTGCGGGTCGTCGTCCTCGTAGTTTGCAATGAGGTCGCACAGCCACTCCGTGCCGGAAGCCGTCACGCCGTCCGAGACCATGACGAGCATATCGCCCGCATCGAGGTCTTTTTCGCTGCGGGCAAAGGCGATTTCCGGCAGAATGCCCACGGGCACGCTTTTGGCTTCCAGATACTCCGTCTTCTTGCGCCTGCGCAGCACCGTGCCCGCAGCACCCGCCTTGCGCAGGGAGACGTGCCCCGTAAAGAGGTCGATGCACGCGACATCCAACGTTGCAAGCGACTCCTCCCCGCCCTTTGCGAGCATGGCGGAGTTGATCATCTTCAGTGTGCTCTCAAATCCGATACCGGCTTTGAGAAGCGACTGCGCCATACCCGCGGTCATCGTACCATCCACAGCTGCCCGGCCGCCCGTACCCATGCCGTCGCTCAGAACGGAGATATACCGCCCGCTGCCGTCCGTGAACGCCTCGGCGCAATCGCCGCAGAGAGACGCGCCGTTTGCTGCGTGCTGCGCAAAGCCGCGCTGCACGGCATAAACGGGCTTCTGGCACATTTGCAGCTTTAAGGTATCGCCCGCCGCCGTCACGCTCGGCTGAGTGAACGTGCGCCCGCACGCGCCGGAGATCTCGCGTGTCAGCTGCCCTTTGTTGATGTGCACCCCGTGTGTGCGGCAAATGTTCGCTTCAATCGTCATACGGCCGAATTTATCAATGCGGCAGCAGACTTCAATCGGCGTGAGCTCGCGGTGGCGCAAGACCTCGCGCACCTGCTCCGCACTGTCCTCATCAAAGCGCTGGTACTGCTCAAATTCCTCCGCCATGTCGCCGAGCATCTGCGCCGTGGAGCGGAAATGTTCTTCGACGATGGCGCGCACCTGCTCCGCGCGCATACGGGCGCTTTCTTTTGCCAAAAGCTCGCGGTATTCGCCGTTTACGGCGTCTCTCAGCTCCATGGCACGGTTGCAGCGCGTCAAAAACGGCACATCAAAGTCGCTGCGTTCGATTTTGCCGCGCTCCCGCAGCGGATACGAAAGCCGCGAGAATGTTTTTTGCGTCTCGTCGCGGTTTTTGCGCCAGCACACTGCGCATTGGCTGCACCCGGTGCAAACCTTCTCCGCCGCGCGGCCGTACACATGCGGCAGGTCAGCCGCCGCGGTCGTCTCCAGCTTTTCCGAGATGCGATCTACGGAATCCGATGCGCTGCGCATGGCTTCCGCTGTATAACGCAGGCGCAAAATGACGTTCTTTCTAAGAGAATCGCCCGGCAGCCTGTCCCCGTGCGCGGTGAATAAATTGGAAAGCCGTCGGCTCTGCGGCAAAATCATGTATAAAACGGAAGCCGCGGCCACCTCCACCGCGCCGTAAAACACCTGCGAAGTGCTGTTCACCTGCAAGGATGCGATGCCGTTTGAAATGACGAACGCCACCGCCACGGCGAATTTGCCGAGCGGCGAGAACACGCCGGCCATCAGCCCGCCGAGACCGTACGCGCCGGAGAGATACGAAAGCCCCGCCGTGGAGAGCCCCTGCACCGTGCCCGCCGCAATGCCCGCCACCGCGCCGCCCGCAAGCCCGCCGATGCGCGCGCAGACGAGTACCGTCAGCACGATGAGCACGCGCCCGACGGAAATGTGCGAGACGGTCACGTTTGAAAACGAGAGCAGCAAAACGCCGAGCGAGACGATAACAGCCGCCACGTCGCCGCTGTCAAGCACGGCAGTCTCGCGGTGGGTCTCCAAAAGCTGCACGGTGCGGCGCAGAAAATACGCCGTGCCCGCCGCCAAAAACGACTCCGCAATGTACATGGCGAGCACATTTGAAAGCGAGCCGTTTAAAAACACCATGGCGATGCCCGTCGAAAGCAGCGGCAAAAACGCCGTGACCGGTGCGAAGACCGGGTGGTCACGGATGGACTTTAACTCCGACAGCGACCAGCGGATGGCCCCCACGGCGAGCAAAGCCGCGATGTAGCGCGCGGGGATATCCACGGGCGACGGGAACAGGTAGCCCACCGCGCCGCCGAGGATGACCGCCCACATGGTCGAAAACGGCGCTGCCGCCGCGCCTGCCGCCGCAAACGGTGCGTATTTGCCGAAGACGAGCCCGCGCGCCGTTAAAAAGCCCGCAAGGCCGCCCGCCATCAGCCACACCGCCCTGCGCACATACGGCACGGTAAGGGCCGCGCTTATGCGGTCCCGTACTCTTAAAACTGCTTTTTCCTCCATTGTCTTTTCCGCCCTTTCCTGCACTTTGTCTTTTCTGTGCTACCATTATACGAAGCCTTGCCCGCAGGAAAACACGAAACAGGCAGGCGGGTTTTAGGATTGTTTTGTGAAAAGCACAAGGTTTCTGTCGCCGCGCCTTTCATGCGCATTTTCCTTGTCGGTTTCTCTTGCTTCCCATGTGGAAATTTACAGTTTTCCGGCTGTGCCGACTTGACAAACCGCAAAAAAGGGCTTAGAATAGCGGTAATATCAAAACCGATGATTGGAAATAGTACCCGATGCAAAACGGCAAAGAGAGCCCCTTTCGGTGAGACGGGGTGCGGGCTGCGCGGCGAATGGCTCCATGAGGGCGGGCGGGAAAATCGCCCGACGTTTGGCCGCGTTAGAAGCCAAGCCGTAACTACGGCTGTAAAGCGGGCGTTTATGCGCCAATTTGGGTGGTACCGCAGGAATTTGACCTCTTGTCCCTTGTTTTAAGGGCGCAAGAGGTTTTACTTTTTGGGGTGCATCTGAAAAGTCAAAAACTTGTCTATTCCACAAATACGGACGGTTTCTGCGTTGAAAATTCTCGGCAGCCGGAAGGCTTCCTGCGGTTTTCGCCTTGAACCCGCCTCGTCTTTGCGAAATATCCTGCGTTTCCTTTGTTTTCAGATACACCCGTAAAAGCCTGAAAGTGCAAAATCAAATGAATCATATAGAAAGGTGACGTTACGATGGAATACAAATTTTCAGACCGCGTGCTCACGTTAAAGCCCTCGGCAATCCGTGAAATCTTTAAATACGCCGCTGACCCGAGCTATATTTCGCTTTCCGCCGGCAACCCTGCGCCGGAAGCGTTCCCGTCTAAACAGCTTGCCGCCATTTCCGCAAAGCTGATGGAGGAAGAGCCGATCCTCGCGCTGCAATACAGCACCACAGAAGGTTATCCGCCGCTTTTACAGCATCTTAAGGCGTACATGAAGTCCTCCCGCAACATCGGCACCGAGGATGACGGCGTACTCGTCACAAGCGGCGCACAGCAGATCATGGATCTGTTCACAAAATCCATCTTAAACGAAGGCGAAACCGTTATTTGTGAAGCGCCGAGCTTCATCGGCTCTTTAAACGACTTCCGTTCCTACAAAGCAAAGCTCGTCGGCATCCCGATGGACACGGACGGCATGAACATGGAAGCGCTGGAAAAGGCGCTCGAGACCGAAAAGAACGTGAAGTTCATCTATACGATTCCAAACTTTCAAAACCCCTCCGGCATCACGATGAGCCTTGAAAAGCGCCGCCGCCTGTATGAGCTTGCCAAAGCGCACGACGTAATGATTCTGGAAGACAACCCCTACGGCGACCTTTACTATGAAGGCGAGCCGCTGCCGAGCATCAAGTCGTTTGATACGGACGGCATCGTCCTCTACGCCGGTTCGTTCTCTAAGGTCATCTCCCCCGGTATGCGCGTGGGCTACGCCATCGGCCCAAAGCCGGTTCTCGCCAAAATGACCGTCTGCAAGCAGGGGCAGGACGTGCACACGAATATCTGGTCGCAGGTTCTGTGCTACCGCTTCATGACGGAATATGACTTTGACGCGCACCTTGCGGGGCTTAGAAAAATCTACACGAAAAAGCGCGCTTTGCTCCTTGACCTCATGGAAAAGCACCTTGCGCCGTACATCACGTGGGACCCGTTCAACGGCGGTCTGTTCGCGTGGTGCCACCTGCCGAAGGGCGTTGACATGATGGAATTCGTACAGAAAGCGCTCGAAAAGAAGGTTTGCGTTGTGCCGGGCACCGCATTTTTGACGGATGAAAACGAGCCGTGCGACGCGTTCCGCATCAATTTCTCCACCCCGACCGATGAGCAGCTCACAAAGGGCATCACGCTGCTTGGCGAGACCATCCGCGAGATGGTGAAAAAATAAAGGATATCAGAGAGGAAAATTACCATGGAAAATACCGTAAACACCACACCCGAAACAAAAAAGAAGCGCGTTTTGAGCATGATTCAGCCGACGGGCATGTTCACGCTCGGCAACTACCTCGGTGCGCTGAAGAACTTCGTCGCGCTGCAGAACGACTATGAGTGCGTGTACGCGCTTGCCGACCTGCACGCCATCACCGTGCGCCAGAACCCGGCGGAATTCCGCAAAAACACGCTTTCCGCCTACGCGATGATGCTCGCGCTCGGCATCGACCCAGAAAAGAGCATTTTCTTCATCCAGAGTCAGGTGCCGGAGCACGCACAGCTTGCATGGGTATTGAATTGCTACACCCAGTTCGGCGAGCTCTCCCGCATGACGCAGTTTAAGGATAAATCCGCAAAGCACGCCGATAACGTAAACGCGGGTCTGTTCACTTACCCAAGCCTGATGGCGGCGGATATTCTGCTGTATAACGCCGATTACGTGCCGATCGGTGCCGACCAGAAGCAGCACCTTGAGCTTTGCCGCAACATTGCGGAGCGCTTTAACGGGCTTTACTCCCCGACATTCGTCGTGCCGGAGGGTCTTATCCCGAAAGCCGGTGCGCGCATCATGTCTTTGCAGGACCCGACGAAGAAGATGAGCAAATCCGATGAAAACACGGCGGGCTTTATCACTATGCTCGATACCCCGGCGGAGATCATGAAGAAGTTCAAACGCGCTGTCACGGACAGTGAAGCCCGCGTCTACTACGGCGAAAACAAAGCCGGCATCAATAACCTGATGGGCATTTACAGCTGCATTACGGGCAAAAGCTATGACGAAATCGAAAAGGAATTCGAGGGCCGCGGCTACGGTGATTTCAAGACCGCCGTGGGCGAAGCCGTCGTCAAGGAACTTGAGCCCATTCAGGCGCGCTATAACGAGCTCATCAAGGACAAGGCATACCTTGAAAAGTGCTACAGCGAGGCCGCGCCTCGTGCAGAGGCCATTGCACGCCGTACTTTGCAAAAGGTCATGAAGAAAGTGGGGTATTTGCCGGTCGCACACTGAGCATACGGGAATTGACAATTTCTTTCTAAGCCAGTATAATGGACATGGAAATCGAAAAGCCGCAGCGGTCTGTTTCCGCGCGGCTTTTTTCTTGAGAAAATAAACGACCCTTTTTACAGAAAGGATGGATCCAATGGCAAAGCACATGGCCGGCAAAAACCAGCGCCCGTATTCTGCCGAAGACAGAGCGCGCCGCGCCGCAAAGGCTGACCCGCGCAGCACGGCTTCCGAGCTGACGCCGGAAACGCTGTACGCAAAGCAATCGTCACAAAGCGAAAAGCGCGTCCCCTCCTCCATAGAAAATCTGCATTTTTCCCCGAAGCCGCCGAAAAGCGGTCCCGAGGGCTTTGAAGAAACACGCGAATATCCCGTACCGGCAGCGCCGCAACAGGAAGCGCCCCGCTCGGAGCGCCCTGCGCCTGCACCCGCTCCACGGCCGGAGCCGTATGAGGACGAAGACGACTACGAAGAGTACGAAGAATATGAGGAAGGCTACGACGATAAGCCGCGCCGAAAGCGCTCGCCCGTCGTGCCCATCGTCATCGTGATGATCGTTTTGGCCATCGGCATTTTGGGGTACATTGCGTACAGCCTCGGTGCGTTCGGCAAGCTTTTACCCGCTGCCGCCACACCTACGCCGGAGCCCACACCGGAAGCCGCCGCAACGGCAGAGCCGACACCTACTCCCACGGCAGAGCCGACCGCCACGCCGGAGCCGACACCGCCGCCGATCTATGACGACGGCACGGAGGGCTACATGTCCTCGGGCATTCTCATCTACAATAACAAGGGCTTTGAAATGTTCTACGGCAGCGACAGCATGGCGACCGCCTACGCCGAAACGCTGAATGACTGTGCAAGCCAGCTTTCCGGCACAAAGGTGTACAGCATGGTCATCCCGAATCACTCGGAATTCGGCGTGCCGGAGCGCGTGCGCAATTACTATGAGGAAGCTTCCCAGCGTGAGAACACCATGGCGGTCAACAATACGCTTTCCGCAAGCATCACCGCGGTGGATATTTACGATGCGCTGAACCTGCACAACAACGAAGACATTTATTTTGATACCGATACCCACTGGGCGCCGCTCGGCGCGTTTTACGCGTATGAAAAGTTCTGCGAAGCGGCAGGTGTAACGCCCACGACGCTCGACAGCTTCACGAAAACGTCCTCTGACTTCACGGGCTACCTTGCCCACGTTACGAGCGAAGACGTGCTGAACAACAACCCCGATACACTCGATCTCTACGACCCAAAGTACAACTACACATGCGAAATTTCGTATGACGGGCAGTATTTTGAGGAAACCGACAGCCTCAATAGCCACGACGAGAGCCTCGGCTACGCCATGTACCTGCACGGCGATATGGGCTGCGTGCGCATCACGAACCACGACCTTTCCACGGGCCGCAAGCTGCTTGTGGTAAAGGACTCCTACGGCAACGCCATGGGTCCGTTCCTCGGCGCAAGCTTTGACGAGGTACACGTGATGGACTTCCGCTACTTTGAAGGTGACCTGCCGACCTATTGCACGGAGCACGGCATCACGGACGTGCTTTTCGCCGTCAACGAAATGGCCGTCAATACCGAGCAGCACCAGAATTCAATCCGCGCAATGTTTAATTGAGCATCGCATGATTTTCACGCATAACCTAAAAGACTCCCTCTGTCCGAGGGAGTCTTTTTTACAAAACTTTCACCCCAGCAGCTCCGGTCTTTCCTCCAAAAGCGTCTGCAAGCTGCCGTCTTCGTAGCGGTAGCTCATCACAACACCGCCGGTCTGCGTCTTTTCGCGCGCTTGTCCCATTGCGGCGCCGAGCATGAACGCGAGCGCGAGCACGGTCAGCATAACTGACGAAAGCACGAGCGGGTTTTGGGTTCGGCGGCTTTGAAATCCCGCAGCAAAGCTCTCCGGTGTACCGGCGACCGCACAAAGAATGTCATACGACATCGTTTCTGCGTGGGGAATCTCGCACAAAAGGCTTTGCACGCGGGCGGTCTCACGCTTCTTCTCTGCGCGCGTGCCGCTTACCGCCCGATACACACGGCGTAAATACTGCTCAAACCCGCTTTCAGGCTTCCTTTTCATGTTGCACCTCGCAGCTTTTCAGCACGTTCTGCACACCTACGGCCGTGCGCCAGTATTCCTCTTTCTGCTCCGTGAGATACGCTTCCGCCGCAGGCTCCAAATGATAGTAAACGCGCATGCGGGCGCGGGCGGCGTCCGTCATTTCGGTGCGGGAAGATACACACCCGCGCTCCTCCAACCGCCGCAGTGCGACGTACACCGAGGCCAAGTTGAACGACAAAAGTCCCCCGCTGCGCGATTCGATCTCCTGCACCATCTCGTAGCCGTAGTGGTCGCCCTCCTTTAAAATGAGCATGCACAAAAGCTCCAGCGGCACACGCTTGGTGCTGTCGTTATTCGCCATTGTCATTCCTCCCCTTTGCATAAATTCTGTGATTTTATCCTACCACAGAAAATTTAATTTGTAAAGCACATTATTAAAATAATTTAATATAAAATTATTGACATGTCAAATTTGCTCTGCTATACTCAAGCCATAACACAGGCTTTGCACTTTTTCGTTATGGAAGGAGGAACCCATGAAAAAGCTCATTATCCCTTGCATTACGCTCATCTTGACATTTATCTTGGCGATTTCTGTTTCGGCAGAAAGCCTGCCTGCGCTGCACCCGGCGGAGAACATCCAAACCGGCGTTACGGAGCAGATGGTCGCGGCGCTGACGAAAGCCGTGCCACACATCAGGCTGCACCCCGCAGAGAAGCTGAAAACCGGCTTTTCCGCGGCGTATATTACGGAGCACTACAACATTTGTGAGATTTCGCACGCAACGGGCGAGACTGCGCTCGGAGAGAAACTGAACGTCGTCTCCTACCGCTTGCAGCCGAAAGACACACAAAACGAAACGCTTTTGCTCATCGACGAAGTGCAGGACGCTTCAAGCGGTGAAACGTTGTATTTTACACTGCATTACGGTGATTTTGACACCGGCGAAGTGACACGCGCCGAAGTGATTTACCCGTAAACCTACAAAACGCAAAGCCTGTGCACATGCGCGCATAGAAAAACGGCACCGTTACAAAACGCGGTGCCGTTTGCTTTTATTGGGTTAGATCGACTTATATTCGTCCAAAAGACTTTGGGCGAGCTTGGAGTTGACGACGGCGAAATCGTCCGGGGATTTGTAATCGAGCGTGCGCAAAACCTCCTGCGACTGGCGGTACACGGCCATTTTGGTGGTCTGGTACACGGGCTCCTGACGCCCCTTGACGAACAGTGCAAAACGCAGTTCCTCCTCCGTTGCGGCGCAGAAATAGGCGTGCACATTGCCGTCCAGATTTTTGCGCACCACGGTGACGATGGCATTTTTCACAAGCTCCACGGCGGCATCATCGAGGCCGGCCTCGAAAATGAGGATTTTCTCCTTTAACTCCTGCGGGTTTTTCACGCTGCGCTTTTTCAGCGCGCGCACGGCGGGGATAGGCTCCGCGCCGGAAACCGCGCCGGAGGGGCGCAGGCAGATCATAAACGCGTTCATCGGGTCATGGTAAATCATGGGATACGCCATCTGCGCGGTGTAGCCGCAGTGGAGGCATTCCCAGTCAAACATGGATTCGCGCAGAATGTCGCGGCGCAGCTCGGGGTTTTCCTCCGCATTGACGCTTGTGTACATCTCTAATTTCTGCGTCTGGCCACAGGCGGGGCAGACAATATCTTTCTGTATCTTCGTAGACATCAAATTCACTCACTTTCTGCAAACGGAACCTGCCCCGGCGCAAAAGGTGGGCGTTTTTCCGCGCAAGGAATCAAGCGGACCTCAGGTCCGCCTTTTAACGTTCATTTTAAAGTGCATTATTCGTAGGGAACTTCTTCGCTTTCGTCTTTTTCGGGCTCAGTCGTTTCCGGCTGCTCGGCGGCAGGCTCTGCCGCTTCCACGGCTTCGTCTACGGTACCGTCCGGCACGAATGCGGCTTCTTCGGCTTCCTTTTCCTCTTCCGGCGTGGGAGTGTACTCCTGCACGTCGTCAAGGGTGATCTCCTCTTCTTCCGCTTCGCTGTCATCCTCACGGGTCAGGGCTTCCAGCTTCTCTACAGCGGCATCGATGCGCTTCTGGGCGGCTTCAATGTCGATGCAGTACGGCTCCGTAACGGTGTTCTCTGCATCGCGCAGGTTGTGGTAGTAGTAGCGGCCGAGAGCGAGATAGGCGCGCTCCTCTGCCTTTTCCTCACAGCGGATAACAGTGCGCAGGCGATTCATGAGCGCAGTGCGGCGGTTCTTTTCCTCTACCACTTTCACAGCGCCCTGTACGGCGCCGCCGGCGGTCTTAAATGCGGCCGAGATATTCTTCAAAAAGTTCATGGTAAAACTCCTTTCGGTCAAAACGCCAAGGCGTTCAGTTATTTCAAGTTTAAATACACCTTTATTATATATCAAAAAAGCGCAAAATAACAGCCCCAAAATGTAAATAATTCCATATAAATATACAGAAAAGCGGACATCGCAGGACATTATAGGACATCGTAGGACATCTTTTGAACATTTGTTCCGTATTCGATTGACATTTCGGAGATTTTTGTTTATGATGAGAGTTGACGAACACATGTTCTATTTTGAAACGAAAGGATCGTGACTGCAAGTGAACGATTACATTTCCTGGGGACAGGAGTATTTGGATGAGGCGGAGCGCATCAAACGGCGGCTGCTCGTCATCCGCGCCGAACGCGACTATGACATTGCAGGCGAGCAGGCCCAGCGTGTGCAGATGCTTTACACCATGTATTTGGAGTGCCTGGTAACAGGCCATGCGCTGCAAAAGCGCGGAAGGAGGGCGGTTTCGTGAGCGGATATAAGCCCCTTTCCGCCGGTGCACGGCAGGCGAAGCTACTCAGCCGCATCGGCGCAGAGACAAACAAAAATGAGCTTTTAGAAGCGCAGGTTTTACTGCGGCGCGCCATCGGCAATGAGCTGACTGACCGCCAGCGCGACTGCGTGCAGCTTTACTACGGCGAGCGGCTGACAATGCAGGAGATTGCGGACGAGCTTCACCTGACGCGCGGCACGGTGTGCAAGCACCTGCAAAAGGCTTCGGCACGACTTTCGCACGCTTTGCAGTATTCCGCGCTCGGCATGCGTGCGGAGCAAAGCCGCGACCGATAATCCCCTTGAAAAGCCTCTCCGATTGTGCTACTATTTGTACAGACAACTCAGCATAGATCACAGCAGATTTATCTGCGGAAAGGCTTATACTATGGATTTGATTCAAATTGACGAAAACGGGCTGCATCTCGTTTTTGAAAAGACGGAAGATTTCGGCTGCAAGCTGCTGCACTTCTCTGCGCTCCCCTTTGACGAGCGCAGTCTGCTGCACGTGCACGACCGCGAGACGGGCGGCTTGCGCCTGAACACCGAGCGATACAATCTCTTGGAAATTATGATCTCCGGGCAAAACCGACCGGGCGAGCGCCACGGCAACAAATACATTTCCACAAGCCCCGGCGACCGCATGAAGCTCGTCTATTTTACGGACAAGCACAACGAGTTCGGCCGCAAGCTGGAAATCCACATGGAAGATAAGATCTGCGGTATTGAAACGATTTCGCACATGCAGTTTTATAACGGCATTCAGGCTGTACGCTGCTGGACGGACGTGAAAAATGTCGGCACAGAGCCGCAGGGGCTGGAATACGTTTCTTCCTTCGCCCTCACCGGCATCGAAAAAGAGGGTATGCTTTCAACCGACGACAAAATGCGCGTCTGGTACCCGCACAACGGCTGGCAGCGCGAAATGCAGTGGGAAAGCTACACATTCCCGCAGCTCGGTCTCGCCCGCTGCCAGCCCGAGGAAATTCAGCGCTCCTCTAAGGTGATTGGTGCGACGAACATCGGCAACTGGTCTACAAAGGAATACCTGCCGATGGGTCTGCTTGAAAACACGGAAACGGGCTCCAATTTATTCTGGCAGATTGAGCACAACGGCTCGTGGCACTGGGAGATCAGCGACCAGATGGGTAACTTCTACATTCAGCTAAGCGGCCCGACGGAAACGGAATCGCACTGGTGGAAGAATTTGCAGCCGGGCGAAACATTCACGACAGTGCCGGTGTGCGTAGGCTCCACGCTCGGCAAATTTGATGACGCCATGGGCGAGCTGACGAAGTACAGACGTATGATCCGCCGCAAAAACGCGGACAATGAAAAGCTGTGCGTCATTTTCAATGACTACATGAACTGCCTGTGGGGCAACCCGACAACGGCGAAAGAGCTGCCGCTCATCGACGCGGCGCACAAGGCGGGCTGCGAATACTTCTGCGTGGACGCAGGCTGGTACGCGGACGGCTTCTGGTGGGACAACGTGGGCGAATGGCTGCCGAGTAAGGAACGTTTCCCAAACGGCCTTGAGGAAGTGATGGACTACATTCGCTCGAAGGGCATGATTCCGGGCGTGTGGCTCGAAATTGAAGTAATGGGCATTTGCTGCCCGAAGGCCGCGCGCGTGCACCCGGACTGGTTCTTCACACGCCACGGCAAAAAGGTGCACGACCGCAGCCGCTGGCAGCTCGATTTCCGCAACCCGGAGGTCGTGGAGCACGCAAATGAGGTCGTTGACCGCCTTGTGCGCGACTACCACGTGGGCTACATTAAAATGGATTACAACATTGAGCCGGGCATCGGCACGGAATTAAACGCCGACAGCGTGGGCGACGGTTTACTCGGGCACGAGCGCGCATATCTTGCTTGGCTCGATTCCGTCTTTGCCCGCTACCCCGACCTTGTGATTGAAAACTGTTCCTCGGGCGGCATGCGCATCGACTACGCGATGCTCTCGCGCCACAGCATTCAGTCTACGAGCGACCAGGAGGACTACCTGCGCTATGCGTCCATTGCGGCGAACGCGCCCTCGGGTCTGACGCCGGAGCAGAGCGCCATTTGGAGCTACCCGATGAAGGGCGGCGGACGCGAGGAAGCCGTATTTAATATGTGCAACGCGCTGATGCAGCGCATTCACCAGAGCGGTCATTTGGCGGAAATTCCCGAGGAGGACTTCACGCTCGTCAAGGAAGCGCTCGATTATTACAAGACGATCCGCGGCGACATCAAGCGCGCGCTGCCGTTCTGGCCGCTCGGTACGTCGCACTTTGCGGACACGTGGGTCTCGCTGGGCCTTAAAACCGCGCACAAAGCGTACATCACCGTGTGGAGACGCGGCGCGCCGGACGGCCGCTGCACGCTGCCCGTGGATTTCCTGCGCGGCAACGAGCACGTAAATGTGCGCTGCGCATACCCCGCAAACCACAACACGAAATGCGCATGGAACCCGGAAAAGGGCACGCTGACCGTGGACCTGCCCGCACCGATCTGTGCGCGGATTTTCGAGCTGGAATACTGAGTTTGCGCCTTAATTGAGTATATGAAGAAGATAGGCGAATAAGCGCGGCAGCGCGCGGCGGAATCCCAAAAGCGAGCGGAGCGTGCCGCACAGAAAATGGAAGACGCAATGAAGCGCGCCAAGCTTGCGCAGGAGCAGTTAAAAAAAGCGCAGGCAGAGGCCGAAAAGCTCAAAAATCAGAACAAAAAGACGTAAAAAATCGCCCGCAGGCACGAAAAACGGTTGCCTGCGGGCGATGGTTTTTGAATTTTACTTTTCGATGTCTTTTTCGACGTTCTGCGGAGCAGTGGGCGAAGAAGCGGGCTGCACGGGCATCTGCGCGGAAGCCGCTGCGGGTGCCGAAACGGGTGCGTAGGCGCTGCGCATTTTGGCGGTGGTGACCATGTGCTTTGCGCCCTTTGCCATGGCGATGATGGTAGGTACGGCACCGATAATGGCGAAGAGATAGACCTGTGCAAGGCCGCCGAAGTAGTCGCCGGAATCGACATAGCCTTCTTTGATAAGATCCATCATGGCGCGGAACGCGGTGAAGAAATCGGTCTCATAGAACTGCGCCGCGGTGATTGACCAATCGGCCTGATACGCAAGGAAGATCATCAGAAGCATCAAAACGCAGGAAATGATGATGCCCGGTGTGCCGAGCTTTTTGCCGAGCATTTCGTAGCCCTTTAACGTGCAGATGGCCATGACAAGGCCGGAAACGGCGGCAACGTAGCCGAGCTGACCGACGATGACGATGACGACGGCGCCGATAAGCGAACCGATGAGCGCACCTACGATGCCGGGCAAAACCTGTTCCTGCTTCTGCATTTTTGTCTGGTTCTGTTGCGCGGCGGCTTCGCTGACCTGCCCGAAGCACGGCTCGCACAAAAGGTAAGCATTGCCGGAGACGGTGTAGGCGTCTACGCCCTCCGGGCGACCGCAATGCTCGCAGCAATTTGTATATCCGTTCGTTCTGAGGAACGTGATGAGCGTATCAAGCGCACTGCGCAGGGCCTCTGCCATTTTATCTTTATTGCCGGAGAGCTTCACAAGGAAATTGACGCGGAAACGCTGCACGGTACAGCCGCTCAAAACCTTATTCATTTTCTCGAGCGGTTTAAAATCCGCGGGGTTCGGCGCCATGCCCATGCGCGAGACCGAAAGCGAAAGCATATAGTAGACGCGGTTGTTGACGTTCGGCATAACGGTGACGGTATACCCCTGCACATTGCCGAAAACGCCCTCTGCATTTGGGTCATACATAAGGCCGTTCACACCGGCCGCTGCCGCAAGCTTTGCCATTTGACTTTTGTTCATATCCCGATCCTCCAAATGTTATTCTTTACCTGTATTCTACTATATTCGGGTTGGTTCGTCAATCGGGTGGCGCAGGAAGTTTTTGTTGCCGAACTCGCCGGAATGCACCTTAATGGCGACGTTGCCGGGCAGCTTGCAATCGAGCAGCTGATACATTTCAATGATCTTTTCAGGGGTGACCGTTTTTGTAAAATAAACCTTGGGTTTCACGAAAATTCCTCCTTAGAATTCGTTATGTGCGGGTGTGACTCCGCATACATTTCTATAACATTAAAAGTTTGCTTTAAGTCAATATGCGTTTTGGCTAATTTTGCACTGGCCAATTTGGTGTGTTTACCGGATTTGCAAGCAGAATGTTCAAAAAGTCTTTTCTTCCGGAACTTTCTGCGGTAAAATAGGGAAAAACGGAGCATGATGCAGGAAAGGAAGTATTTTGATGCAGAAACCGCTTGTCAGCGTGATCGTGCCGATCTACAACGCGCAGAACAACATTGTGCGCTGCGTGGAGAGCATTCGGCGGCAGACGTATGAAAATCTTGAAATATTGCTTTTGAACGACGGCTCTAAGGACGTGAGCTACCCGGTGTGCGAGATGCTCTCGAAGACAGACGCGCGCATCGTTTTGATTGATAAGGAAAACTCCGGCGTTTCGGCGACGCGGAACCTCGGCATGCGCATGGCGCGGGGCAAATATTTGCAGTTTGTGGACGCGGACGACACGCTGGAGCCGTTTGCGACAGAGCTCCTCGTTCAGCGTGCGGAGGATAACAACGCCGATCTCGTCATTGCGGCGTATAACCGCATTGTGCCGTACAAGCCGAAAAAGGAAGCGAAGCTTGACCCGCTTTTGCCGAATAAAAAGAAGCAGCTGACGGAGCAGCTGGCGAAATTCCAGACATTCGGCTTTCTGCCGATGGGCTTTATGACAAAGGAAGAATTCGCCTGCGGGCTGATGCAGGAGCCGGCGAGCTTTTACTACGGCGTGATGTGGAACAAGCTTTACCGCGCCGATTTGGTGCGCGCACACACGGACGTGCGGTGCAGCGAGGAAATGACGTGGAGCGAAGACCTGTATTTTAATTTGACGTACATACGCTATGCAGAACGGTTTTTTGCGCTGACCGCGCCAATCTACAACTACTACGACAACCCCGGCAGCGCGGTTGTAGTAGTCAAGAAAAGTAGACACGAAAAATATTTATTTTTGATTTGCTTTTTCAAAAGTAGACATGAGGAATATTTTTGCAGAAGTTGTTTTTTCAAAAGTGGACACGGACAATAA